>NZ_JBAWKM010000008.1:0-225599 GCF_037095675.1 Pseudomonas sp. CCNWLW23
GAACTCAGCAGTGAAACGATGCATCGCCGATGGTAGTGTGGGGTTTCCCCATGTGAGAGTAGGTCATCGTCAAGATTAAATTCCGAAACCCCAATTGCGAAAGCAGTTGGGGTTTTGTTTTGCCTGCGAGAAAGTTCTTACAGCCTTCGCAGACCTCGTCCGGCTGTCACAGCCGGCCGACAATGCTAAGGTTCTGCCTCGGCTTTAGCGATTTTCCAAGGAATCCATATGTCGGACGCCCAGTCCCTCAACGCTGCATTCATGGTGGTTCAGAGTAACAGTCTCGATGAGCTGCGCAGCCTTGTGGTCAGCATCATGCGGCGCTATCCACTCGCACCCTTGGAGAACGAAATCGCTTTGGTACAAAGCAACGGCATCGCCCAATGGCTCAAACTGGCATTGGCTGAGGATCCCGAAGACGACGACCTTGGCGGTTGCGGAATCGCTGCGGCGATTGACGTGCAACTACCCGGCAGTTTCATGTGGCAGCTCTATCGCATGGTATTGGGACGAGAAGAAATTCCGGCTAAATCCCTGCTCGACAAAGCCCCGCTGACCTGGCGCCTGATGCGTCTCTTGCCACAGGTAATCGACCGCGCCCATTTCGAGCCGCTGCAACGCTTCCTCACCCACGACAGCGATCTGCGCAAGCGCTATCAATTGTCAGAGCGTCTGGCCGACCTGTTTGACCAATATCAGGTCTACCGGGCCGACTGGCTGGAAGATTGGGCGGAAGGCCGCCACCAACTGCGCAATGTGCGAGGTGAAATCAAACCTCTGCCACCGACCAGTTGCTGGCAGGCCGAGTTGTGGCGAGCGCTGCTGGATGACGTCGGCGAACAAGGCATGGCGCAGAGTCGTGCCGGCGTGCATCAACGCTTCATGGAACGCATCAACACTCTTGATGAGGCTCCGGCTTCACTGCCACCGCGTGTGATCGTTTTTGGTATTTCTTCGCTACCCGCGCAGGTACTTGAAGCGCTCGCCGGTCTGGCACGTTTTAGCCAGGTATTGCTTTGCGTACACAACCCCTGTCGCCATCACTGGGCCGATATCGTCGCCGACAAGGATCTGCTGCGGCATCAATACAAGCGGCAACAACGCAAAAGCGGGATGCCAGTGGTACTTGACGCCGAGACCCTGCATCAGCACGCGCATCCGTTGCTGGCCGCTTGGGGCAAGCAAGGTCGCGACTATATCAACCTGCTCGACAGCTACGACGACCCCAACAGCTACCGCGCAGCCTTTCGTGACGGCCGCATCGACCTGTTCAGCGAAGTCCAGCCCCGCAACATGCTTAATCAGCTGCAGGATGACATTCTTGAGTTACGCCCCCTCAACGAGACACGCGAACTCTGGCCAGCGGTCGATGCAACCCAAGACCATTCAATACGTTTTCACATCGCCCACAGCGCCCAGCGCGAAGTCGAAATCCTGCACGATCAACTCCTGGCGCGTTTCAGCGCTGACCCGGCTCTACGCCCACGGGACGTGATCGTGATGGTCCCGGATATCGACAGCTATGCCCCGCATATCCGCGCGGTTTTCGGTCAGCTCGATCGATTTGACCCGCGCTTCATTCCTTTCACTTTGGCGGACCAGGGCCAGCGTGGACGTGATCCGTTGCTAATCGCGGTCGAACATTTGCTCAAATTGCCGGACAGTCGTTTCCCGGTCAGTGAGATCCTCGACCTGCTCGATGTCCCGGCCCTGCGTGCGCGATTTGGCGTAGAAGAACGCGACCTGCCAACTTTGCATCGCTGGATCGAAGGCGCCGGCGTGCGTTGGGGCATGAGTGCCGAGCAACGGGCCGGTCTCGGTTTGCCGGAGGAACTGGAGCAGAACAGCTGGCATTTCGGCCTGCGCCGAATGCTGCTGGGCTACGCCGTCGGCAGTGCCGACGCATGTGCAGGTATCGAGCCTTACGACGAAATTGGTGGGCTTGATGCTGCCCTGATCGGTCCACTGGTGGCTCTGCTGGATGCCCTGGAAATCGCTCATCGGCAACTCACGCAACCGGCTCAACCGAAAGAGTGGGGGCTGCGTTTGCAGGCGCTGATGCAGGTGTTCTTTCAGGCGAGCAACGAGCACGACGACTACCTGCTGACCCAACTGGAGGAGCTTCGCGAAACCTGGCTCGAGACCTGCGAGGCGGTCGGGCTGACTGACGAACTGCCGCTGACTGTCGTGCGCGAAGCCTGGCTCGCCGGGCTGGATCAGGGCCGTTTGTCGCAACGATTCCTCGCCGGTGCGGTGAATTTCTGCACCTTGATGCCGATGCGTGCCATTCCTTTCAAGCTGGTATGTCTGCTGGGCATGAACGACGGCGATTATCCGCGCGCGCAGCCGCCGCTGGACTTCGATCTGATGGGCAGCGATTACCGACCTGGGGATCGCTCACGACGTGAAGACGATCGTTACCTGTTACTCGAAGCGCTGTTATCCGCACGCACTCAGCTCTATATCAGTTGGGTCGGTCGCAGCATTCGCGACAACAGCGAACGACCTGCCTCGGTGCTCATCGGCCAGTTGCGCGATCACCTCGCCAGCGGCTGGCGTTCAATCGACCCAAGCCAGGATCTGTTAGACGCGCTGACCGAAGAACATCCCCTGCAACCTTTCAGCGCCCGCTATTTCCACGAAGGCGAGCAACTGTTCAGCTACGCCAGCGAGTGGCAGGTATTACATCAAGAGAAAGCGCAACAAAGCGAAGCACTGTTACTCGCGCCATATGTTCAAGAGGAACCGTTGACGCTGGCATTGCTGCAGGATTTTCTGCGGAACCCGGTTCGGCATTTTTTCACTCAACGCCTAAACGTGTATTTCGAGGCCGCGCAAGCACCGCTGGCCGATGAAGAACCTTTTGTGCTGGACGCGCTGCAGCGCTACACGCTCAGCGACAGCTTGCTGGAAGCCGCACTCAGCCAGCCGGACAATATCGATCAGGCGCTGCAAGCCCGGGCGCTGCGCCTGCAAAACAGTGGTCTGCTGCCCATGGCCGGTTTTGGCGAATGCCTACAGCATGAACTGATCGAACCGCTACCGGATCTTCTGCAGCGTTATCAACAGTTGCTGACGTTATGGCCGACGCCGTTGACCAGTGCGATCCCGGTCAGTCTCGACCTGCAGGGTTCGCGGCTGGAGGGCTGGCTCGCAAACCTGCATCAACGCGCCGATGGCGGACTACTGTCAGTCACCACTATTCCCAACAGCATCGGCTCGATCAAAACGCGCAAGTGGCACCGGCTGACCAAACCGTGGGTCACCCATCTGGTCGCCTGCGCCAGCGAGCATGCGCTGACCACGGCATTGGTCGCCAGTGATGACACGTTGTTGCTGGAGCCAATGGAGCGAGACCGAGCGTTGCGTTTGCTCGGTGACCTGCTTCTTGCGTGGCAATCAGGCATGCGCCAACCCTTGCCGATTGCGATAAAAACCGCGTTCGCCTGGTTGTCTCAAACTGACCCGGTCAAAGCCGAAGCCGCTGCGCGAAAAGCCTATGACGGTGACGGCCAGACCAGCAACGGCGAGCGGCGTGAAAGCCCGGCACTGCTCCGGCAATTTCCCGACTTCGATGCATTGTTGGCAGACGAAACCTTCACCGGCTGGTGCGACGCGTTGTACCGCCCATTATTCGAAGCGCCGTGGCGTTCCTTGTCCAGCGAAGGTGCGCGCGCATGAGTACGAAAACACCCTTGGCTCTGGCCTTCCCGCTGCGCGGCAGTCAGTTGATCGAAGCAAGCGCCGGCACCGGTAAAACCTTTACGATCTCGGCACTGTATCTGCGCCTTGTTCTCGGTCATGGCGGCGAGACAAGCGGTTTCGCACGCGAACTGCTACCGCCACAGATCCTCGTAGTGACGTTTACCGACGCTGCCACCAAAGAGCTGCGTGAACGGATTCGGACACGCTTGGCTGAGGCCGCGCGGTTCTTCCGCGACGAAATTGTTGCCCCCGACGGACTGATTGCCGAGCTGCGCGAACAGTTCGATCCGCAGCAATGGCCGGGCTGTGCCAACCGCCTCGATATCGCCGCGCAGTGGATGGACGAAGCCGCCGTCTCGACCATTCACAGCTGGTGTCAGCGCATGCTGCGTGAGCATGCGTTCGACAGCGGCAGCCTGTTCACGCAGTCGCTGGAAACCGATCACAGCGATCTGCTCGGCGAGGTGCTGCGCGATTACTGGCGGCTGTTCTGCTACCCGATGCAGGGCGATGCGCTGAACTGGGTGCGCAGCAATTGGGGTGGCCCCGCAGCGTTGTTGCCTCGGGTACGCGGCTTGTTCGCCAGCGAGCGTGACACCGATGAAGGCAAGGTGCCTGCGGAGCTGATCGCCGAATGTTTGCTGGAGCGGCGAGCGGCGTTGGTCGAACTGAAAGCGCCTTGGCGTGATTGGGCAGACGAACTGCTCGCGCTCTGCCATGAAGGCGTCGCCAGCAAAACCGTCGATGGCCGCAAGATGCAGGCGCGTTATTTCGAGCCCTGGTTCGAGAAACTCAAGACCTGGGCCGCAGACGAGGCGCTTGAGCAACTGGACATTGGCACCGGCTTCACCCGTCTGACACCCGAAGGCATGGCCGAGGCCTGGAAAGGCCAGGCCCCGAGTCATCCGGGGCTGGACGCCATGTCCGCACTCAAATCGAGCCTCGACGCATTGCCGACGCCCGATGCCGCTGTTCTGCAACACGCTGCCAAGTGGGTCGGAGCACGCTTCGAAGAAGAGAAGCGTCGCCGCGCAGAAATGGGATTCGACGACATGCTGTTGCGTCTGGATGCAGCGCTGCAATCGGAGGGCGGCGAGCGTCTGGCGACGCTGATTCGCGAGCAGTTTCCGGTAGCGCTGATCGACGAATTCCAGGACACCGATCCGGTGCAATACCGCATCTTCGAAAGCATCTACCGCATCGAAGACAATCACCCTGACACCGGCCTGTTCCTGATCGGCGACCCCAAACAGGCGATCTACGCCTTTCGCGGTGCCGACATCTACACCTACTTGCGCGCACGCCAGGCCACTACCGGCCGCTTGCATACGCTCGGCACCAACTTCCGCTCCAGCCACGGCATGGTGACAGCGGTTAATCACGTATTCGAACGCGCCGAGTCCCGAGAGCAGGGACGCGGCGCGTTTTTGTTTCGCGAAAGAAATGGCGAGAACCCGGTACCGTTTCTCCCGGTCGAGTCTCAGGGACGCAAGGAAACGCTGCGGATTGCCGGGCAAGACGTCGCGGCACTGAATGTCTGGCTATTGTCTAGCGATCAGCCGCTGTCCGGCGCGGTCTATCGCCAGCAAATGGCCGCCGCCTGCGCCAGTGAAATCACCGCACTGCTCAATGGCGGGCAAAACGGTAGCGCTGGTTTTGTTCAGGCAGAAGACTTCAGAGGTCTGCGTCCTTCTGACATCGCGATCCTCGTCCGCGACGGTAAGGAAGCCCAGGCCGTACGCGCCGAACTCGCCGCCAGAGGGGTGCGCAGTGTTTATCTGTCAGACAAGGATTCGGTGTTCGCCGCGCAAGAGGCGCACGACCTCCTGGCGTGGCTGAAGGCTTGCGCCGAACCCGATGTCGAACGCTCGCTCAAGGCTGCGCTGGCCTGCACCACATTGAACCTGCCGCTGATCGAGCTGGAGCGCCTGAACCAGGATGAAATGGTCTGGGAAGCCCGGGTCATGCAGTTCCGCGGCTATCGCGAGCTCTGGCGCAAACAAGGCGTGTTACCGATGTTGCGCCGCCTGCTTCACGATTTCCATTTGCCGCAGACCCTGATGCAGCGCAGTGACGGCGAGCGCGTGCTGACCAACCTTTTGCACCTGTCGGAGCTGATGCAGCAAGCCGCTGCTGAACTGGACGGCGAGCAAGCGCTGATCCGCCATCTGGCCGAGCTGCTGGCACTGTCCGGTCAGGCCGGTGAAGAGCAGATTCTGCGTCTGGAAAGCGACGAGCAACTGGTCAAAGTGGTGACCATCCACAAATCCAAGGGTCTGGAATATCCGCTGGTGTTCCTGCCATTCATTTGCTCGGCGAAACCGGTGGATGGCAGCCGTTTGCCGCTGCATTACCACGACGCTGCGGGCAAGGCGCAGATCAGCCTCAAGCCGACCCCCGAGTTGATCGCCCTGGCTGACGATGAGCGTCTGGCCGAAGATCTGCGTCTTTTGTATGTCGCGTTAACGCGCGCGCAGCATGCCTGTTGGCTGGGCGTCACTGATCTCAAACGCGGCAATAACAACAGCTCGGTGCTGCACCTGTCAGCGTTGGGTTATTTGCTCGGTGGCGGTGCCGCTTTGGGCGAGTCCAGCGAATTGAATCGCTGGCTGCGGGATCTGCAGCAGGACTGCGCGGCGATTGGCATCGGCGAAATGCCTCAGCCCACTGATGAGCATTACCAGCCGCCGCGCAATGAAGCAGTGCTGCGAGCGACGCTACGGCCCAAGCGCAAAGCCAGTGAAAACTGGTGGATCGCTTCCTATAGCGCCCTTCGCATCAGCGACATAATGAGCATCGGCAGCGACGAAGCACCGGACAGTCCGCAGGCGCAAAAGCTCTTCGACGACGAGCGCCTCGACCCCGACGCACCCCGCGAAATCATCAGCGGTGGCGCCGATATCCACCGTTTTCCCCGTGGCCCCAATCCCGGCACCTTTCTGCATGGCTTGCTCGAATGGGCGGGCGCTGAAGGTTTTTCGGTTACCCGCGAAGCGCTGGAAGATGCGATTGCCCGGCGTTGCAACCTGCGCGGCTGGCAAGGCTGGATTACCACGCTGACTGACTGGCTGCAGCATTTGCTCAAGTCGCCGTTGCCGATCGCTGGCGGGCAACCGCCGGTGGTTCTTGAGCAACTGAAGCAATACCGCGTCGAGATGGAGTTCTGGTTCGCCAGCCACAAAGTCGACGTGCTCAAGCTCGATGAACAGGTGCGCCAGCACACCCACAATGGCGTCGCCCGGGTGGCGGCGGAGCCGGTACAACTCAACGGCATGTTCAAGGGCTTTATCGACCTGACCTTCGAGCACGCTGGCCGTTATTACGTCGCCGATTACAAATCCAACTGGCTCGGCGTGGATGATCAGGCCTACACCGTGCAGGCGATGGAACAGTCGATCCTCGACAACCGTTACGACTTGCAATACGTGCTATATCTGCTGGCGTTGCATCGCCAGTTGCAGGCGCGGCTGGCGGATTACGATTACGACCGCCATGTCGGTGGGGCGCTGTATTTGTTTCTGCGCGGTACGCGTGCGGAAAATCACGGCGTGTACTTCGTGCGTCCACCACGGGAATTGATCGAACGCCTCGACCGGATGTTCCAGGGCAAACCCGAACCCAAGTCCGAGCCCGCCTGGGAACAGGGAGTCCTGCTATGAGCCGCACATTCGCCGATCTGCTGCCGACACCGCTGGAAGCGGACAGCCTGTCGAAACTCTCGCCGCTGACCCGCGCCGATGATTTGCTGTTGTTGCTTAGCCGTTGGGTCGAGCGCGGTTGGCTGCGCGCGCTGGACCGCGCCTTTGTCGCTTTTCTGTATGAACTCGAGCCCGAGACCGACCCGTTGGTGCTGCTGGCGGCGGCGTTGACCAGTCACCAGCTCGGCCATGGTCATGTGTGTCTGGATTTGTTCGAAACCCTCAAGGCGCCGGATTTTGCCCTGTCACTGCCGCCCGAAGGCGATGTGCAGGGCGGTGTGTTGTTGCTGCCTTCGCAATTGCTCGAAACGCTCGATGGAGCCCATTGGTGCAAAGTGCTGGCAAGCAGCTCGCTGGTCGCGCTGGCCGCTGATGCCAGTGACACAGCGCAGACACGCCCGTTGGTGCTGTCCTCGAAACGCCTGTACTTGCGCCGCTACTGGACCTACGAACGCCGCATCGATGCAGCGTTGCGCCAACGCTTGATGCAACAGGAGCCGACGCCAGATGACCTGCCGCAGCGCCTCAATGGATTGTTCGGCGGCGCGGAACCCGCAGCTGTCATCGATTGGCAGAAACTCGCCTGTGCTCTCGCTACGCGCAGCGCCTTCAGCATAATCACTGGCGGCCCGGGCACGGGGAAAACCACTACGGTGGTGCGCTTGCTCGCGTTGCTGCAGGCACCGGCCGTCGAGGCTGGCCATCCGCTGCGCATTCGTCTGGCCGCCCCGACCGGCAAGGCCGCTGCACGTTTGACCGAGTCGATCAGTCAGCAAGTGCAATCACTGCAAGTCGCCGAAGCGGTGCGCGCGGCGATCCCCAGCGATGTGACCACCGTGCACCGTTTGCTCGGCAGTCGACCGGGCACCCGGCATTTCCGTCACCATGCCGGCAACCGCCTGCCGCTGGATGTGCTGGTGGTCGACGAAGCTTCGATGATCGACCTGGAAATGATGGCCAACCTCCTCGACGCCATGCCGGCCCATGCGCGGTTGGTATTGCTGGGCGATAAGGATCAACTGGCCTCGGTAGAGGCCGGTGCGGTGCTGGGCGATCTGTGCCGTGACGCCGAGGGCGGTTGGTACAACCCGCAGACGCGGCAATGGCTGGAGTCAGTCAGTGGCGAGTCGTTGCAGGGCAGTGGTTTGCGTGAGGACCGCGACGGCACCCATCCGCTGGCGCAACAAGTGGTGATGCTGCGGCACTCGCGCCGCTTCGGCGAGGGCAGCGGCATCGGTCAGCTCGCGCGCCGGGTCAATCAGCAATTGGCCGATGAAGCGCGACAGTTGCTCGCGGCCGGCAGCTACGACGACGTGTATTCGCTGCCGCTCAAAGGCGAGCACGATCACAAGCTCGAACGCCTGCTGCTCGAAGGTCACGGCAATGGCCCGCAAGGTTACCGCCATTACCTGAGCGTACTGCGCGATCAGCGTCCACCATCGACGCGGCCTCTTGAGCATGCGGACTGGACGGATTGGGCGCGGGAAGTCTTGCAGGCGTTCGATACGTTCCAGTTGCTGTGCGCGGTGCGCAAAGGGCCGTGGGGCGTTGAAGGTCTGAACCAGCGCATCACCGCTGCGTTGCTCAAGGCGCGTCTGATCGAGAGCGATCAGCAGTGGTATGAAGGTCGGCCGGTGCTGATGACTCGTAACGACTATGGTCTGGGCCTGATGAACGGCGACATCGGCATCGCCCTGAAACTGCCCGAGCGTGAAGGCGCAGAGATCGGCAAAACCGTTCTGCGCGTGGCCTTCCCGCGTAACGATGGACAGGGCGGCGTGCGCTTCGTGTTGCCGAGTCGGCTCAATGATGTCGAAACCGTGTACGCCATGACGGTACACAAATCCCAGGGCTCGGAGTTCGCCCACACGGCGCTGATCCTGCCGGATGCGTTGAACCCCGTGCTGACCAAGGAACTGATCTACACCGGAATCACTCGCGCCCGGCACTGGTTCACCTTGATCGAGCCGCGTGCCGGTGTGTTTGAGGAGGCGGTGCTGCGCAAGGTCAAGCGGCTGAGCGGGCTGATGTTGGAGCTGGAGGAGGGTGCCGAGCTTCGGGGATGAACCGCTGGATGATCGGCAACGATTACTGACCAACCGGTCAGAGGCAGGCGCCTCGCTGGTGTTCTGGCGCTGTGCTATCGTTGCGGCATCATTTCGTTACGCTCCAAGAGAATCCCTCCATGAAGGTGGCCGTCTGGGCGACACAGCGTGTGGTGGCCTGCCAGCACGCATTGCTGATCGTTTTGCTCTGGTTGTTCACGGGCAGCGCCATCGCCCAAGCGCAAACCGGGCCGGCCGAGCAACGGGCCAAAGCGGTCACGCAAGTGGTGCTTGGCATTCTCAGCTATGCACGCTGGCCGGTGGAACCGGCGCAGTTGCGCCTGTGCATCGTCGGCCCCACCGAATACACCGATGACTTGGTCAAAGGCACCACCCAAGCCACGGGCCGGCCGGTGGCTGTGCGGCGTCTGCTGGCGGACAACCCGGGCATCGTCAGCGAATGCGATGCGGTGTACATCGGCAAGCTCACCGCCGATGAACGCAGTCGCCTGTTTGCATCGTTGATCGGGCACCCGGTGCTGAGCATCAGCGAAGCAGACGATCAATGCACCGTCGGCAGTCTGTTCTGCCTGCGCGTTGGCGATGAGCAAGTGTCATTCGAGGTCAATCTCGACTCCGTGGCTCGCAGTGGTGTGCGCATACACCCCAGCGTGTTGCAGTTGTCCCGTCGCAAAGCGGCGGCGCCATGAAGCTGTTCAGTTGGAAGGCTCGCCCCACTCTTGGCTCGGTCATCGGCCGTGGACATTTGATTGTCGCGCTGGTGGCGGTGGCAATGGCCAGTGTTTCGCTGACCTTGCTGGGCGTGCTGGCGCTGCGGGTATATGCCGATCACAACCTGCACTTGATCGCCCGTTCGATCAGCTACACCGTCGAAGCGGCCGTCGTGTTCAATGACAAAGCGGCGGCAACCGAAGCGCTGGCGATCATCGCTTCCACCGAGGAAGTGGCAGATGCCCGAGTGCTGGACGCGCAAGGCCAATTGATCGCGCAATGGCAGCGCGTCGAGACCGGCTTGTTCTCCGAGCTGGAAATGCAGATCACCCGCGCTCTTCTGGAAAAACCGGTCAGCCTGCCGATTGAGCATCAGGACCGCGAAATCGGTCGGGTCCTGCTCATCGGTCACGGCGGCAGCCTGATGCGCTTCCTGCTCAGCGGCCTGGCCGGGATTGTGCTCTGCACCGCGATCAGCGCCTGGGTCGCGCTTTATCTGGCGCGGCGGCAGTTGCGCGCGATCATCGGCCCTTTACACAGCCTCGCCGCCGTCGCCCACGCCGCCCGTAGCGAACGAGCGCTGGATCGGCGCGTGCCGCCGGCGCAAATCGCTGAACTGGATAACCTGGGCAACGACTTCAATGCCTTGCTCGGCGAACTCGAGTCGTGGCAAACCCATCTGCAAAACGAAAACGAAACTCTCGCTCACCAAGCGACCCACGACAGCCTCACCGGTTTGCCCAATCGTGCGTTTTTCGAAGGCCGCTTGATGCGCGCCTTGCGCAACGGCAAAAAACACGATGAGCGGGTCGCCGTGCTGTTTCTCGACAGCGACCGCTTCAAAGGCATCAACGATAACTTCGGCCACGCCTCGGGCGACGCCGTGCTGGTGGCCATCGCCAATCGCGTGCGAGCGCAATTGCGCGAGGATGATCTGGTCGCGCGGCTGGGCGGCGACGAGTTCGCCGTGCTGCTTGCGCCACTGCACACGGTCGAAGACGCTGAGCACATCGCTGACAAGATTCTCGCCAGCATGGACATGCCGATCACCCTGCCCGGCGACAGCAGTGTAGTGACCTCGCTCAGTATCGGTATCGCCGTCTATCCCGATCATGGCGCCACGCCGGGTGCCTTGCTCAACGCAGCCGACGCGGCGATGTATCAGGCCAAGCGCCTGTCGCGTGGCGCGCAATTCACCGCCGGGTCGGAGCGCCCGGTCGATTCCGTTCACACCAGGAGCTGATGCCCGTGTTCACACTTCCCTTTCGACTGTTTTCCGCATTGTTGCTGATCACCGCGCTGACCCTGAGCGGTTGCCAGACCGCCCCGCAGAAAGGCCTGACACCGGCGCAGGTCGCCGTGCTCAAACAGCAGGGTTTCGAATTGACCGACGACGGTTGGGAATTCGGCCTGTCGGGCAAAGTGCTTTTTGGCAGCGATGTGGAAAGCCTGAACGCAGCCAGCACGGAAATCGTCGAACGCATCGGCAAGGCGCTGCTCGGCGTGGGGATCGAGCGGGTGCGCGTCGATGGCCACACCGATGCGTCCGGCAAGGAAACCTACAATCAGCAACTGTCGCTGCGCCGGGCCAAGAGCGTTGCCAACGTCCTCGGCACGGTCGGCATGAAGCAGGAAAACATCCAGCTGCAAGGCCTGGGCAGCAGCGAACCGGTGGCTTCCAACGACACCGCAGCGGGGCGTACGGAAAATCGCCGGGTGTCGATCGTGGTCAGCGCCGACTAATCGGCAAAGCGCATCTCCCGCGTTTCACCCATCAACAACGCCTGATTACACTCAGTCACCTCACGAATGTAATCCCACAACAACGTAATCCGCTTCAACTTGCGCAAATCCTCCCGGCAGTACATCCAGAACTGCCGGGTGATGTCGATTTCCTCCGGCAACACCGGCAACAATCGCGGATCCTGCGCGGCGAGAAAGCACGGCAGGATCGCCAGCGAGCGCCCCTGCTGTGCGGCGACGTATTGCGCGATCACGCTGGTGCTGCGCAAGTTTGCGCTGGCGCCGGGCAGCACGTTGGCCAGGTAGAGCAGCTCCGAGCTGAACGCCAGATCATCCACATAACTGATGAATTGATGCTTGCTCAAGTCGGCCGGGCGGCGGATCGGTGGGTGTTTGTCCAGATAGTCCTGGGTTGCGTACAGCTGCAAGCGGTAGTCGCAGAGTTTGCAGCAGACGTACGGCCCGTGCTCCGGCCGCTCGAGGGCGATGACGATGTCGGCCTCGCGCTTGGACAGGCTGATGAAGTGCGGCAGCGGCAGGATGTCCACCGAGATTGCCGGGTAGGCGTCGACGAAGTGGCTCAACTGCGGGGTGATGAAGAAGCTGCCGAAGCCTTCAGTACAGCCCATGCGCACGTGTCCGGACAGGGCAACGCCCGAGCCCGAGACTTGCTCGCAGGCCATGTGCAACGTGCTTTCGATCGACTCGGCATAACCGAGCAAGCGCTGGCCTTCGGTGGTCAGGACGAAGCCGCTGGTGCGGGATTTTTCGAACAGCAATGTGCCCAGCGCCGCTTCCAGCGAGCTGATCCGTCGCGACACCGTGGTGTAGTCGACAGCCAGGCGTTTGGCGGCGGTGCTGGCCTTGCGAGTGCGGGCGACTTCAAGGAAAAACTTCAGGTCGTCCCAGTTCAGCGAGCCTAGCGAGGTGATGTTTTTTTGCATGATGGTCGGGCTTATATGTGCGTTCTTATTAGAAGTTTGCACATCTATACTCCAAAAACAGTCCGACAACCAATTCGTGACACACGCCTCATCTCAAGGCGAACCTTTCGCCTTGGCTCCTACGATAAAAACAAGTTCTGGAGACCAGCATGAACGCATCGCTTACGCCCAACGACACCACGCTGCAAAAGGTCAAACTGCTGATCGACGGCGAATGGGTCGAGTCGCAGACCACCGAGTGGCACGACATCGTCAACCCGGCCACCCAGCAAGTGCTGGCCAAGGTTCCGTTCGCCACCGCCGCTGAGGTCGATGCCGCTGTCAGCGCCGCCCAGCGTGCCTTCCAGACCTGGAAACTGACCCCGATCGGCGCGCGGATGCGCATCATGCTCAAGCTGCAAGCGCTGATCCGCGAGCACTCCAAGCGCATCGCCGTGATCCTCAGCGCCGAGCAGGGCAAGACCATTGCTGATGCCGAAGGCGATATTTTCCGTGGCCTGGAAGTGGTCGAGCACGCGTGCTCGATCGGCACCCTGCAAATGGGCGAATTCGCCGAGAACGTCGCCGGCGGCGTCGACACTTACACCCTGCGCCAGCCGATCGGCGTCTGCGCCGGCATCACGCCGTTCAACTTCCCGGCGATGATTCCGCTGTGGATGTTCCCGATGGCGATCGCCTGCGGTAACACCTTCGTGCTCAAGCCGTCGGAACAGGATCCGCTGTCGACCATGCTGCTGGTGGAACTGGCCATTGAGGCTGGCGTTCCGGCGGGCGTGCTCAACGTCGTTCATGGCGGCAAGGATGTGGTCGATGGCCTGTGCACGCACAAGGACATCAAAGCCGTGTCGTTCGTCGGTTCGACCGCTGTCGGCACCCACGTGTATGACCTGGCCGGCAAACACGGCAAACGCGTGCAGTCGATGATGGGCGCAAAAAACCACGCTGTGGTGCTGCCGGATGCCAATCGCGAGCAAGCGCTGAATGCCTTGGTCGGCGCCGGTTTCGGTGCCGCCGGGCAACGTTGCATGGCGACGTCGGTGGTGGTGCTGGTCGGTGCCGCAAAACAGTGGCTGCCAGACCTGAAAGCGCTGGCGCAGAAACTCAAGGTCAACGCCGGCAGCGAGCCGGGCACCGATGTCGGCCCGGTGATTTCGAAAAAGGCCAAGGCGCGGATCCTTGAACTGATCGAAAGCGGCATCAAAGAAGGCGCCAAGCTTGAGCTCGATGGTCGCGACATCAGCGTGCCGGGTTATGAACAAGGCAATTTTGTCGGCCCGACCCTGTTCTCCGGGGTGACCACCGACATGCAGATCTACACCCAGGAAATCTTCGGCCCGGTGCTGGTGGTGCTGGAAGTCGACACCCTCGATCAGGCGATCGCGCTGGTCAACGCCAACCCGTTCGGTAACGGCACAGGGCTGTTCACCCAGAGCGGTGCGGCGGCGCGCAAGTTCCAGACTGAAATCGACGTCGGTCAGGTCGGCATCAACATCCCGATTCCGGTACCGGTACCGTTCTTCAGCTTCACCGGTTCGCGCGGTTCGAAACTCGGCGACCTCGGCCCGTACGGCAAGCAAGTGGTGCAGTTCTATACGCAGACCAAAACGGTCACGGCGCGCTGGTTCGATGACGACAGCGTCAACGACGGCGTGAACACCACCATCAACCTGCGCTGAGGATTCGATCATGAAAATCGCATTTATCGGGCTGGGCAACATGGGCGCGCCGATGGCGCGTAACCTGATCAAGGCCGGCCACTCGCTGAACCTGGTCGACCTGAACAAAACCGTGCTGGCGGAACTCGAGCAACTGGGCGGCACCATCCGCGCTTCGGCCCGCGAGGCGGCGGAAGATGCCGAACTGGTGATCACCATGCTCCCGGCGGCTGTGCACGTGCGCAGTGTCTGGCTGGGTGAAGAGGGCGTGCTCGCCGGCATTCGCCAAGGCGTGCCGGCGGTGGATTGCAGCACTATCGACCCGCAGACCGCCCGCGACGTTGCAGCGGCCGCCGCCAAACACGGCGTGGCCATGGCCGATGCGCCGGTCTCCGGCGGCACTGGCGGCGCGACGGCTGGGACGCTGACCTTCATGGTCGGCGCTACCCCGGAACTGTTCGCTACCCTGCAACCGGTGCTGGCGCAGATGGGCCGCAACATCGTGCATTGCGGTGAAGTCGGCACCGGCCAGATCGCCAAGATCTGCAACAACCTGCTGCTGGCGATCTCGATGGTCGGCGTCAGTGAGGCGATGGCGTTGGGCGATGCGCTGGGGATCGACACCGGCGTGCTGGCCGGGATCATCAACAGCTCGACCGGCCGTTGCTGGAGTTCGGAGATGTACAACCCGTGGCCGGGCATCGTCGAAACGGCGCCGGCCTCGCGCGGTTATACCGGTGGTTTCGGCGCGGAGCTGATGCTCAAGGATCTCGGCCTGGCAACGGAAGCGGCGCGGCAGGCGCACCAGCCGGTGGTGCTCGGCGCGGTGGCGCAGCAGTTGTATCAGGCGATGAGCCAGCGCGGTGATGGTGGGAAAGACTTCTCGGCGATCATCAACAGCTATCGCAAGCCGCAGTAATCGCGATCAGCCCTTGTGGTGAGGGGATTCATCCCCGTTGGGTTGCGCAGCAGCCCCCTGGATTGTGTCAGGTAAACCGAGTGCTCAGGTTTTGCGACTGCTGCGCAGTCGAGCGGGGATAAATCCCCTCGCCACAGGTTTTAGCAACGCCGGGACATTTGCCGGGAAATCACGTCGGGTGATTTCCCGGCTTTTTTGCATCAGGCGAAGACGAAATACTTGCGCACGGTCTCGACCACTTCCCACGTGCCCTTCATGCCCGGCTCAACCACGAAGATATCGCCGGCGCGCAGGTGGATCGGCGCCATGCCGTCCGGGGTGATCACGCAGTAGCCTTCCTGGAAATGGCAGTACTCCCACTTCACATAATCGACGCGCCACTTGCCCGGTGTGCAGATCCAGGTGCCCATGATCTTGCTGCCGTCTTCGCTGGTGTAGGCGTTGAGGTTGACGGTGTGCGGGTCGCCTTCGAGTTTTTCCCACTTGCAGGCGTCGAGTACCGGCAGCGGGTGAGTGTCGCGCAGAACGGTGATAGGGGCGGTCGCGGTCATGGGGACTCCGGGCAGGTGGACTTGAGAATTGAAGTCGCACCCTATAGCGGCCGGTCGTCACTCAGTTGTCTGGGGTCGACATCGGAGTGCTCAGAAACGCGCGCAGCAATGAGTGCTTGTAACAGCGCTTGGGCATAACCCGGCAGCGCGGCGAAGTCTCTCGCGCAGAGTAATAACCTGCGGCGCGCCCATGGCTCATTCAGAGTCACGCACTTGAACTGCTCGAGCATCGCGCGTTGGACAGCGGCCAACGGCACGATGGCCAGGCCGGCGCCACGGGCGACCATGCGCATCGCGCCATCAAAACCATCGGCGCGAATGCGCACCTGCATTCGTGCGCCGCTGTGCAGCGCCTGTTCTTCCAGATAAATCGCCAATGCGCTGTCGGCGCTGAGTCCGACAAAGTCGTGCTGCAACGCGTCGCTGAAACTGACCTCGGCGGCGTCAGACAATGGATGATCGAGCGGCAGAATCAGCACCAGCGGATCGTCGCGAAACGCTTGAGTCTGTAGGCCGTTGGTGTCGACCGCGTCGGACACAATCCCCAGGTCCGCTGCGCCTTCACGCAAGGCATGGGTGATCCGCGCGCTCGGCAGTTCCTGTAGATCGATGTCGAGATTGGGATGGCTGCGCAGGAAATCCGCGAGCAGTTCCGGCAGGTACTCGGTGATCGCCGTGGTGTTGCACAACAGCCGCACCTCGCCTTTGACGCCTTGCGCATAATCGGCAAGGTCCTGCTGCATGCGTTCGGCCTGTTGCAAAAGGATGCGCGCATGGCGGGCGAGGGCTTTGCCGGCAGGCGTCGGGGTGACGCCACGGCGGCCGCGCTCGAGGAATTCAGCGCCCAGCGAGGCTTCCATCGCGCGGATTCGGGCACTGGCGGCGGCGAGGGAGAAGTGGCTGCGGGCGGCGCCGGCGGTGATGTTGCCGGTGTCGAGAATGTGCAGGTAGAGGCGCAGGTCGGTGAGGTCGAAGTGCATGGGGTTTGCCTCTGATTTTTATGGTGTGTGGGCTGGCCCTTTCGCTGGCAAGCCAGCTCCCACAGGTTTCTTGTTGTTCTCTAAATGGATGAACAACCGAGATTCTGTGGGAGCTGGCTTGCCAGCGATGAGGCCAGATGCATCACTGCAAAGATCAGCCTCTTGCAAAGGAAGAGGCTGCCTCAGTATATGGCAGATTTTCCCCCAGCCCGGATCAGTGCACATTACCCCAATGCAAACACTAACCGACTTCTACCAAACCCTCGGCCTGACCCTGTCTATACTGGTCATCGCCACCTTCCTCCTCGCCGGCACGGTCAAAGGCGTGATTGGCCTCGGCCTGCCCACTGTCGCCATGGGCCTGCTCGGTCTGGCTATGGCGCCTGCTCAGGCAGCCGCGCTGTTGATCATTCCGGCGACCCTGACCAACCTCTGGCAACTGGCCTTCGGTGGCCACCTGAAAAGCCTGATCAAACGTCTCTGGCCCATGCTGCTGCTGATCTTCCTCGGCACCGGCATCGGCACCCTGTGGATCGGCATGGCCGGCGGCCATTGGGTGGTGCGCGGACTTGGCGCGGCGCTGCTGCTGTACGCATTGAGCGGATTGTTCTTGCCCACGCTACGCGTCAAATCCGGGCATGAATCGTGGCTCGGCCCGCTGTGTGGCCTGATCACCGGCGTCATCACCTCCGCCACCGGCGTCTTCGTGATTCCGGCGGTGCCGTACCTGCAAGCGCTGGGGCTGAGCCGCGATGAGCTGGTGCAGGCGCTCGGCCTGTCCTTCACCGTCTCGACCCTGGCGCTGGCCGCTGGGCTGCTCTGGCACGGCGCACTCGGCGGTGGCGAATTGAGCGCCTCGCTGCTGGCGCTGATCCCGGCCATGTTTGGCATGTGGCTCGGTCAGTGGCTGCGTCAGCGCATCAGTGCGGTGCTGTTCAAGCGCGTGTTCTTTATCGGACTGGGCGCGCTCGGCGCCCATTTGCTGATCAGCGGCTAGCCGAGGATTCGCTGAGCATGTCGATCGCGCGGATATCGAAATCGCGCTCCAGATAGTCCATGCGCCTAGCGAAAAACGCTTTCATGTGCGGCAATGCCGAGTGCTCATCCAGATGCGCCTGGCTGGCCCAGATCTCGTAGAAGATAAACAGCGTCGGATCCTGCTGGTCGCGCAGCATGTGGTACTCGATGCAGCCCGGTTCGGCGCGGCTCGGCGCCACGTAAGCACGGAACAGCGCTTCGAACTCGGCGGCTTTTTCCGGGCGGGTCTTGGCGTGCAGGATGAAACCCTGGCGTTCACTCATCACAACTTCCTCGAATGCAGAAAGCGCTGAATGCTACGGCAACAATTGGCGATCGATTCGTGCGTTTTGGTCAAATGTATTTTGCGTCGATGTGGCTGTTTCCGCGCGAGATCGATGGTTAATCTGCCGCCATTCCAATTCCTGTTTCAGCCTTGAAGGCTGCGCCGAGGTTTTCCGATGAAAAAAGTGCTGCTGCTCAATGGCGGTAAAAAATTCGCCCACTCCGATGGCCGCTATAACACTACCCTGCACGAAACCGCGCTGAGCGTGCTCGATCGCGGCGGTGTCGACGTCAAGACCACGTTTATCGACGAGGGCTATGACGTTGCCGAAGAAGTGGCCAAGTTCCTCTGGGCCGACGTGATCATTTATCAGATGCCGGGCTGGTGGATGGGCGCGCCGTGGACGGTGAAAAAGTACATCGACGAAGTCTTCACCGAAGGCCACGGCAGCCTCTACGCCAGCGACGGTCGCACCCGTTCCGATGCTTCGCAGAAGTACGGCAGCGGCGGTCTGATTCAGGGCAAGCAATACATGCTGTCGCTGACCTGGAACGCGCCGCAGCAAGCCTTCGATGACCCGACTGATTTCTTCGAAGCCAAAGGCGTGGACGCGGTGTACTTCCCGTTCCACAAGGCCAACGAGTTTCTGGGCATGACCGCACTGCCGACCTTTCTCTGCGTCGACGTAATGAAGCGTCCGAACATCGACAATGATGTAGTGCGCTATGAGCAGCATCTGACTGAGGTGTTTGGCCTCAAGGCTTGATGGGTTTCGGGCTACTATCCGGGTACAGCAAAAGATCGCAGCCTGCGGCAGCTTCTACAGGGGGCATGGCTACAGGCTGCGATCGGCGATTCCAGCGAGGACACCCGTGAAAGCCAGATCCGATGAGTTGCAGATTTTCGTCTGTGTGATCGAGTGCGGTTCGATTTCCGCCGCCGCCGAGCAGGTCGGCCAGACGCCGTCGGCCGTCAGTCGCACGCTGTCGAAGCTCGAAGCCAAGCTCGACACCACGCTGATCAACCGCACCACGCGGCGCATGGACCTGACCGAGGAGGGCAAGTATTTCTTCGAACAGGCCAAGCTGATTCTCGATCAGATGGATCAACTCGAAGAGCGTCTGTCTTCGCGCCAGCAAACTCCGTCCGGACGCCTGCGCATCAATGCCGCCTCGCCGTTCATGCTCCACGCCATCGTCCCCTACATCGACGAATTCCGGCAGCTGTACCCGGACATCCAACTCGAACTCAACAGCAATGACTTGATCATTGACCTGCTGGAACAAAGCACCGACGTCGCCATCCGCATCGGCACCCTCGCCGATTCGACGCTGCATGCGCGTTCGCTCGGTTGCAGCCCGTTGATGATTGTTGCCAGCCCTGCCTATTTGAAGAAGCATGGTGCGCCCCGGCAGGTCGCGGATTTGAGCGAACATACGCTGCTCGGCTTCACCCAGAACGAAGGCCTCAACCAATGGCCGCTGCGCTATGTGCACGGCGACCGCTGGCCGATCAGCCCGGCAATCAGCGCTTCCAGTGGTGAGACCGTGCGCCATCTGGCGCTGGAAGGGCAGGGCATTACCTGTCTGTCGCACTTCATGACCATCGACGACATCCGTGCCGGGCGCCTGAAAGTCCTGCTCGGTGAATTCAACAGCGGCTACCGCCAGCCGATCAACGCCGTGTACTACCGCAACTCGCAACTGGCGTTGCGCATTCAGTGTTTCCTCGACTTTATCCAGAGCAAACTCGCCGCCTACGCCAGCGCCGAATTCAAGGGCTGATTCGTGATCCCTGCGCAAGAGTGAATTGGCCGAGGGCGGGTTTTTCGCCTGAGTTCATCGGCCGATACTCGCTGCATCACTTATTCACGCAGGGAGTTCCTCCATGAACGTATTCGTTACCGGCGCGGCCGGTTTTATCGGCGGTTCCATCGCCACCGGCCTGGTGCAGGCCGGGCACAACATCACCGGCCTGGTGCGCAGCGCCGAGCAGGCTGGTGAGCTGAAAGCACTGGGCATGAACGCGGTAATCGGCACCCTCGATGACAGCCAATTGCTGGCGCAACAGGCCCGTGCTGCCGATGCCGTCATCAACGCTGCCAGCAGCGACCATCGCGGTGCGGTGGAAGCGTTACTCGGCGCTTTGCGCGGCTCGAACAAGGTCTTTCTGCACACCAGCGGTTCGAGCATCGTCGGCGACGCTTCCGGCGGCAAATCCAGCGATGACATTTACTACGAGGACAACCTGCCGGAGCCGACTGTCGACAAGGCCGATCGCGTAGCCATCGACAACCTCGTGCTCGCGGCGGCGCAGGATGGCGTGAACTCGGCGGTGATCTGCAACACCCTGATCTACGGCCACAGCCTGGGCGTCAACCGCGACAGCGTGCAACTGCCGCGACTGCTCAAGCAGGCGCGCAAAAGCGGCGTCGTTCGCCACGTCGGAACAGGGCAGAACATCTGGTCCAACGTGCACATCGAAGACGTCGTCGCCCTGTATCAGCTGGCGCTGACCAAAAACGTGCCCGGCACTTTCTACTTCGTCGAGAGCGGTGAAGCCTCGTTCATCGACATGACCACCGCCATGGCCGAAGCCCTCAATCTGGGCGAACCGCAAGACTGGCCATTGCAAGACGCCGAAGCCGAATGGGGCTATGAAATGGCCAACTACGGCCTCGGTTCCAACAGCCGCGTACGCGGAAAACACGCCCGCGACCTGCTGGGCTGGACGCCGAAGCGCACGTCGGTGGTGGAATGGATTCGTAACGAAATGGTGTGAGTCCAGCGCGCACCGAGTGAAGCCATTCGCGAGCAGGCTCGCTCCCACAGGTTGACCGCGTTCTGCCTGAACGAATGTGATCAAAAACTGTGGGAGCGAGCCTGCTCGCGAATGCGTCGTGTCAGTCAAATGATCTTGTTTTGACCCACCGCAATCGCGAGCAGGCTCACTCCTACAAATTGACCGCGTTCTGACTGGAGGAATGTGATCAAAAACTGTGGGAGCGAGCCTGCTCGCGAAAGCGGTGGGTCAGTCAATGAAGAGGGTGAATGTGAAGCGGTCTTCGCGAGCAGGCTCGCTCCCACAGAGTTAAGTGGAGATTTGAAATGCCATGAAAATCCCGCCCTCCGATTTTCATTAATCACGATACGCCATACCCATCAGCGACACACCTTGTCTCTCCACGAAAATTACTTTCATGCGGTTTGAAATCTCTATCTCGAAATGATTTATGAGTTTCACAACCCATTCGAACGTGACCCTTTCGAGGAGTACCGCATGACGCCTTCCCTCGGCTATTGGCTGCTGGTCTACGCCGCCGTGGCCATCATCGCGCTGATCGTGTTGATCGCCCGTTACCGGCTCAATCCGTTCATTGTCATCACCCTGATTTCCCTGGGCCTTGCGCTGGTGGCCGGGATGCCGCCGTCGGCGGTGGTCGGTGCGTATGAGGCGGGTGTCGGCAAGACGCTGGGGCATATTGCGCTGGTGGTGGCGTTGGGAACGATGCTCGGCAAGATGATGGCCGAGTCCGGCGGGGCCGAGCAGATGGCGCGCACGCTGATCGAGAAATTCGGTGAGAAGAACGCGCACTGGGCGATGGTCTGCATCGCGTTTCTGGTCGGCTTGCCGCTGTTCTTTGAAGTCGGTTTCGTCTTGCTGGTGCCAATCGCTTTCACCGTGGCGCGCCGCGTTGGTGTGTCGATTCTGATGGTCGGGCTGCCGATGGTCGCCGGCCTTTCGGTGGTGCATGCGCTGGTGCCGCCGCACCCGGCGGCGATGCTCGCGGTGCAGGCCTATCAGGCCTCGGTCGGGCAGACCTTGCTGTACGCGATCGCGATCGGCATTCCGACCGCAATCATCGCCGGCCCGCTGTACGCGAAATTCATCGTGCCGCGCATTCAATTGCCGGCGGACAATCCGCTGGAAAAGCAATTTCTCGAGCGCGAGCCGCGCGACAAATTGCCGGGTTTTGGCATTACGATGGCGACCATTCTGCTGCCGGTGGTGCTGATGTTGATCGGCGGCTGGGCTAACCTGATTTCCACCCCCGGCAGCGCGTTCAACCAGTTCCTGCTGTTCATTGGCAACTCGGTGATCGCGCTGTTGCTGGCGACTTTGCTGAGCTTCTGGACGCTAGGGATTGCCCAAGGTTTCAACCGCGAATCGATCCTCAAGTTCACCAACGAATGCCTCGCGCCCACCGCCAGCATCACCTTGCTGGTCGGTGCTGGTGGCGGCTTGAACCGGATTCTGGTGGATGCCGGCGTCACCGATCAGATCGTCGGCCTCGCTCACGAATTTCACCTGTCGCCACTGATCATGGGCTGGTTGTTCGCTGCGCTGATGCGGGTTGCCACTGGCTCGGCCACCGTGGCGATGACCACCGCATCGGGCGTTGTTGCGCCGGTGGCCATCGGTCTGGGTTATCCACATCCTGAGCTTTTGGTGCTGGCGACCGGCGCGGGCTCGGTTATCTTTTCCCACGTCAACGACGGCGGCTTCTGGTTGATCAAGGAATACTTCAACATGACGGTCGCGCAGACGTTCAAGACCTGGACCGTGCTCGAGACGCTGATTTCGCTGGTCGCTTTCGCGCTGACCGTCGGCCTTTCCTACCTGCTGTAACCGGAGCCCGCCGCCCATGGACATCCTCTACCAGATCCGCGCCCGCCAGGATTCCTTCAGTGCCGGCGAGGGGCGCATTGCGCGGTTGATGCTCGACGATGTCGGCTTTGCCGCCAGCGCCAGCCTCGAAGACCTCGCACAACGCGCCGAGGTCAGCACCGCCACGCTGTCGCGCTTTGCCCGCACGGTCGGCTGCCGCGACCTGCGTGATCTACGTCTGCAACTGGCCCAGGCCAGCGGCGTTGGCAGCCGGTTTCTCGACCCGGCGGGCACGCCCGAGCAGTCGGCGTTCTACGGGCAGATTGTCGGCGACATCGAAACCACGCTGCGCCAGCATTTGGCCGGTTTCGATGAATCGCGCTTCGCCGACGCAGTGAAATTGCTCAGCCAGGCGCGGATGATTCACGCGTTCGGCATGGGTGGTTGCTCGACCCTGTGCGGCGATGAATTGCAGGTGCGTCTGGTGCGCCTCGGTTACCCGATTGCGGTGTGTCATGACGCGGTGATGATGCGCGTGACCGCCGCCAGTCTGAACGCCGAGCAAGTGCTGATCGCCTGCTCGCTGACCGGCATCACCCCGGAGCTTTTGGAAACCGTGGAGCTGGCGCGCAATTACGGCGCGCGCATCCTCGCCATCACTCGCGGCGATTCACCACAGGCGGAACTGGCCGACGTCGTCCTGCCGCTGCAAGGCGCGGAAACCTCGTTCATCTACAAACCGACGGCGGCGCGCTACGGCATGCTGCTGGCCATCGACGTGCTCGCCACCGAACTGGCGCTGGCCAGCCCTGAAGACAATCAAGAACGTCTGCGGCGAATCAAACTCGCCCTCGACGAATACCGTGGCGGCGACGATCACCTGCCGCTGGGAGACTGACATGCAGTACGACACCCTGATCCGCAACGCGCTGGTCATCGACGGCAGCAACACGCCCGGCTATAAGGCCGACGTGGCAATTCTCAATGGCCGCATCGAGCGCATCGGCGATCTGCCTGACGCCAGCGCCAGCGAAGAAATCGACGCGGCCGGCCGGGTGCTGGCGCCGGGTTTCATCGACGTGCACACCCACGACGACACCGTGGTCATCCGCCAACCCGAGATGTTGCCCAAGCTCAGCCAGGGCGTGACCACGGTGATTGTCGGCAATTGCGGCATCAGCGCTTCGCCAGTGAGTTTGAAGGGCAATCCGCCGGACCCGATGAACCTGCTCGGCAGCGCAGCGGCGTTCGCCTATCCGCGCTTCAGCGACTACCGCGCCGCCGTCGAAGCGGCCAACACCACGTTGAACGTCGCCGCGCTCGTCGGCCACACGGCGCTGCGCAGCAATCACCTCGACGACTTGTTCCGCACCGCGACTCCCGACGAAATCACCGCCATGCGCGCGCAGTTGCGCGACAGTCTCGAGGCCGGCGCGTTGGGTTTATCCACAGGCCTGGCCTACGCCAGCGCCTTCAACGCGTCCACCGATGAAGTCATGCAACTGACCGAAGAACTGACGGCGTTCGGCGCGGTGTACACCACCCATCTGCGCAGCGAATTCGCCCCGGTGCTGGAGGCGATGGACGAAGCATTTCAGATCGGCCGACACGCGCAATCGCCGGTGATCATTTCCCACCTCAAATGCGCTGGTGTGGGTAATTGGGGGCGCAGTCCGCAATTGCTCGCAGCGCTGGAAGAGGCAGCGAAAACCCATCCGGTCGGCTGCGATTGCTACCCGTACGCGGCGAGTTCTTCGACGCTGAATTTGAAGCAAGTCACCGACGCCCACCGCATCACTATTACCTGGTCGACGCCGCACCCGGAAGTCAGCGGGCGCGACCTGATCGACATCGCAGGCGAATGGAATCTGTCGCTGGAACAAACTGCGAAACGTCTACAACCGGCCGGGGCGGTGTACTACGGCATGGACGAGGCCGATGTCAGAAGAATCCTCGCCCATCCGCTTTCGATGGTCGGTTCTGACGGACTGCCCGAAGACCCGTTCCCGCATCCGCGCCTGTGGGGCGCTTTCCCACGGGTACTGGGCCATTTCAGTCGCGACGTCGGGTTGTTTCCACTGCACACCGCCGTGCACAAGATGACCGGCCTGTCGGCGACGCGTTTTGGCTTGCAGGAAAGGGGCGAGATTCGTGAAGGGCATTGGGCGGATCTGGTGTTGTTTGATCCGGCGACCGTGCGTGACGTGGCCGATTTCAACGATCCGCAACGGGCGGCGCAGGGGATTGACGGGGTTTGGGTCAACGGCGTGTTGAGCTATCGCGACGGGCAGGCGAATGGGGCGAGGGCAGGGCGGTTTCTTGCGCGACAGGGCGACCTGCGCGACCACTTTCGTTAAAGATTCGTGGTGTGCGTCACAGTGATGGCACATTGCAATTAAAGAAAGCCATCCACAAGCCGATTTGCTGACATCCTCCCCGTCTACACTGTGGGGCCAATCAGTCAGGGAGCACGCCATGAGCTTCGGCAAAACCACCCCGATCCTGCGGATCTTCGATGAGGCCAAGGCTGTCGAGTTCTACGTCGATTTTCTCGGTTTCAAGATCGACTGGCAGCATCGCTTCGAAGCGAATTTTCCGCTGTATCTGCAGGTGTCACGGGGCGAGTGTGTGCTGCATCTGTCCGAGCATCACGGCGATGCCTGCCCTGGTTCGGCGCTGCGTATCGAGACCGATGAGCTGGAGGCGTTTCAGCAGCAACTGATGGCCAAGGATTACAAGTTCTCGCACCCGCAGATTCAGGCGATGCCGTGGGGGAGTCAGGACATGACGATCGCCGATCCGTTTGGCAATCGGTTGGTGTTTACCAATGCGATCAGTCTTTGAATTTAGCGCCAGAGATCAAAAGCCCCTCACCCTAGCCCTCTCCCGGAGGGAGAGGGGACCGATTGGGGGATGCTCGGGAGTTACGCCGACCTGAATGTTCTGTGCTGAATCCATAATCGAATTGAATGCATGGCGTCGAATCCATAATCGACTCGGTCTTTCAGGTCGACGGACAGCGCAAGACAACCGGGTCGGCTCCCTCTCCCTTGGGAGAGGGCTGGGGTGAGGGGCAACCCCTGACACCCCACAAAAACCAGCCCACACCAAATTCCTCAAAAACCCTCAATCAGTCGGCACCAACCGATCCAGCACCCGATTCACTGCCATCTCCGCGACCATCACAATCTGCGCGATGCCCTGCAACGTCTTGCGCTGCGAGCCGTTCACCAGCCCCGCCTGATCGTTGAGCATCACCGTCGCCGACCCTAGTGTTTCGCAGGCGTCGGCCAACAGCGATTCGTTGTCGGCCTCGGGATTGGCCATGTACAGCGTGTTGGACTTGTAGGGCGGGGCCATGAATTCGGCGCTGGACGGGCCGAGGTAATGGTCGAGGGCGCGGTCGGCGGCTTCGTGGAATTTCTTTGAGTCGGCGGATTCGTAGGGAGATGCCGAGTCGGTGGGTGGCGGGTTTGGGGTTACTTTGAACATGAATGCTTGCCTCTTATGAAGCTGCATCCGTTTCGCCGCTAAGCAAAGGGAGGCAGCTGTGCGCAAGTTAGCGGACCGGTAAGCATTCAACCCGGTGCATCCGAAGATGCCATGCGCACAGCCACCATCGAGTGCAGGCGTGAGCCTGACTGGATTGGACTTGTACAACCGGAATGCTGTCCGAGCCGCTAAGCTCGATCACTGAGAAATCAGTGACCGAATCAAGTTAACGGCAGGCCCCAAGGCGCACAAGCCGGCGGATTCTGGCGCAGGCGTAGGCAGCGGCGCAAGGAATTGTGGGTGGTTTCGCTGAATGTCTGGCGGCTTTAAACGGTTGTGCCAAGACGTGTTTAATCGGTGTGGCGAATGACGCCTTCGCGAGCAGGCTGGCTCCCACAGGGGATCTGCGGTGAACTCGGAAATGCAGACAACCGAGAACTACTGTGGGAGCGAGCCTGCTCGCGAAGAGGCCATCAGCATCACCGCCGATTCCGCAACCGAAACTCCCCCGGCGGCATCCCGCGCCAGCTCTTGAACGTGCGATGAAACGAGCGCGGTTCGGTAAAACCCAGATACTGCGCAATGTCCTGAACCGGCAACGTGCTATTGAGCAAGTAGTGCTCCGCCAACTCCTGACGCAGCTCATCAAGAATCTGCTGATACGACGTCCCGACCTGCTGCAACTGCCGCTGCAACGTGCGCACCGAAACGCTGAGCTGTTCGGCCACTTGCTCCTTGCGCGGCAAGCCCTCCTTGAGCAAACCGCGCAGAATGTTTTTCACCTGCTGCGCCAGCGACGCATCTTCCAGCGTCGCCAGCAAACCCATCGCGTGTTCTTCCAGGGTTCGCAGCAATTGCGCATCGGCCTGGCGTAGCGGCAACTGCAAATAAGCCAGCGGCACCACCAGCGCCGAATACGCCTGATCGAATAGCACCGGGCAACCAAAAAACGTCTCGTACTCGGCCAGCGTCACCGCATCCGGCCGCGCATGCTCCAGCCATACGCAGGCTGGCGACAGCTGCGTGTCGGCGATCCAGCGCGCGTAGTGCAGCCAGGAACCGAGCACGTTTTCCACCAGATGCCGACGAATCCGTGGCCGCTGGTAACGGCAGGTCCAGATCAGATGCACGTGCTCGCCCTGCACCTCGGCGCGGCTGACGCCCATGTCGCCGACGAGTTTTTCGAACGGCATGATCCGGCTCATCGCATCGCCCAGCGTCGCGCAATTCATGGTGATGTAACCGAGCACGCTCCACGAATTGGGCAGGACGAAATTCGCCGCATGCAGCCCGAACAACCCATCGCCCGAGTGCTCGCAGAAATAATCCAGCAAGCGCTCGTGAACCTCACCCGGCAGGCGCAAGGTGTTGTCGCTCAACTGCTGCGCCTGCAACCCGGCCGCCGCCAACGCAGGCTCGATGGCCATGCCCAACTGTTCGGCATGACGCAGGTATTTGAGCAGCGGCGGAACGGAAGTGAAGCCGAGCGATGGCATGGTCGCGGTCCTTTGATCGACGGCGCGTGAGCGAATGAATGCCGCAAGGTAAGTGGATTGCACGGCGAAAGTAAATGCCCGGACGTTTGGCGCCATTCGCTACATGATCTGGCCGGATGCGACCGTGACAGATCTCCAGCGCTGACTAGTATGCAAGCTTGATCCAACGGCAGAAAAAGGACACACGCATGCGACGCTGGAACGGCTGGGGAGAGGCAGGCACGGTGGTCGAACTGCCGGCCCAGGGCGCGACATTTCTCCACGAACGCTTGGGCGCTGGCCGCGCATTGCCCGATGCGACATTGGCAGCGGCGTTGACGCAAGTGCCGACCTCGCGCCTGGTGCCGCACCGCTTGTACAGCATCGATACTCACGATCGCCTGCTGCACGCGCGCGGCCAGAGCCTGCCGGACTGGCTGGCGTTGCGCGAAGGCGCGCTGGGTACTTATCCCGATGCCGTGGCGTTTCCTGAAACGGCCGAACAGATCCGCCAATTGTTGGCCCTCGCCCATGATCAGGATCTGTGCCTGATTCCCTACGGCGGCGGGACATCGGTGGCCGGACACATCAATCCACCAAACTCCGCGCGCCCAGTGCTGACGGTGTCGCTGGCGCGGATGAATCGCCTGACCGACCTCGACGAACAAAGCCTGCTGGCGACATTCGGCCCCGGCGCCAGCGGGCCGCAAGTGGAAAGCCAGTTGCGTGCGCGCGGCTACACGCTGGGGCATTTTCCGCAGTCGTGGGAGCTGTCGACCCTGGGCGGTTGGGTGGCCAGTCGTTCCAGCGGCCAGCAGTCGTTGCGCTACGGGCGGATCGAGCAATTGTTTGCCGGCGGCACCCTGGAAACGTTCGCCGGGCCTCTGCAGATTCCGACGTTTCCGGCGTCGGCCGCCGGCCCGGATCTGCGTGAAGTGGTGCTCGGTTGCGAAGGCCGTTTCGGGATCATTTCCGAGGTCAAAGTGCGAGTCAGCGCGTTGCCGGCGGACGAACGTTTCTACGGTGTGTTCCTGCCCGACTGGCCGCAGGCGCTGCAAGCAATCCGGCAACTGGCGCAGGCGCGCGTACCGCTGTCGATGCTGCGCCTGTCCAACGCGGTGGAAACCGAAACACAACTGGCGCTGGCGGGCCATCCGCAACAGATCGCCTGGCTGGAAAAGTACCTCAAGCTGCGCGGCGCCGGCGACCGCAAATGTCTGTTGACCTTCGGCGTCACCGGCAATCGCCAGCAAAACGCACTGTCGCTGAAACACGCGCGCGCCCATCTGAAAGCCTTCGGCGGCGTGTTCACCGGCACCCTGCTGGGCAAGAAGTGGGCGCAGAACCGCTTCCGTTTTCCCTACCTGCGCGAGAACCTGTGGAACGCCGGCTACGTGGTCGACACCCTCGAAACGGCCACCGACTGGAGCAACGTCGACCACTTGCTCAGCCTGATCGAAAACAGCCTGCGTGACGCCTTGGCCGCCGAGGGCGAACGCGTGCATGTGTTCACTCATCTCTCGCACGTCTACGGCGAGGGTTCGAGCATTTACACCACCTACGTGTTTCGCCCGGCCGCCGACTATGCCGCTACGCTGGCGCGCTGGCGGATGCTCAAACACGCGGCCAGCCAGACCATCGTCGACAACCACGGCACCATCAGCCATCAGCATGGCGTCGGCAAGGATCACGCACCGTACCTATTGCGGGAAAAAGGCCCGCTGGCGATGCAGACGTTGCAGGCGTTGAGCGAACATTTCGACCCGGAGGGGCGCCTCAACCCGGGCACGCTGTTGCCAGAGTCGCGGCCATGACGGCGCAATGGAACGCGCAGTGGCGCGAGCAGATTCTGCCGACGCTGGCGGATGAAACCTGGGACCTGATCGTCATCGGCGGCGGCATCAGCGGCGCCGGAATCGTCCGCGAAGCCGCGCGCCGGGGCTGGCGCTGTCTGCTGCTGGAGCAGCGCGATTTCGCCTGGGGCACCTCCAGCCGATCATCGAAAATGGTCCACGGCGGTTTGCGTTACATCGCCAAAGGCCAGTGGCGCCTGACCCGCGATTCGGTGCGCGAGCGTCAGCGCCTCCTCGACGAGGCGCCGGGGCTGGTCGAGCCGATGAGTTTCATGATGCCGCACTATCGCGGCGGCTTTCCCGGGCCGCGCGTCATGGGCGGCCTGCTCTCGGTGTACGACGCGCTGGCGGGGCGGCGCAACCATGCTTTTCATGACGCCCAGCAACTGCGTTTTCTTGCGCCGGGGGTGAAGGAAAACGGCCTGCTCGGCGGCAGCTGTTTTGTCGATGCCCTGACCGATGATGCGCGGCTGGTGATGCGCGTACTGCGCGAGGCCCGGGCCGATGGTGCGGTGATTATCAGTGGTGTGCGCGTCACGCAACTGCTGCGTGAAGGCGGGCGGGTGTGCGGGGTTCAGATCGAAGATGGCGAGGGCGGGGCGACGCTGCAATTGCGCTCCGCTGTGTTGGCTGTGGCCACAGGCACGTGGGCTGAGCGCCTCCGTCCCGCTGACGCTGCGAAGCAGTTGCGACCGTTGCGCGGCAGTCATCTGTTGCTGCCGGGCTGGCGTTTGCCAGTGGCGCAGGCGTTCACTTTTCTGCATGCGCATGATCGGCGCCCGGTGTTTGTCTTTCCGTGGGAAGGCGCGACGGTGGTCGGCACCACGGACCTCGATCACCGCGAAGACCTAGACCACAGCGCGCGCATTTCCAGCGACGAACTCGACTATCTGCTCGCCGCGTGCCAGCAGCAATTTCCCGGCGCCGAAGTGGGCGTCGACGACGTGCTGTCGACCTGGTCAGGCGTGCGTCCGGTGGTGGGCAGCGCAACGGGTGCGCAGCAGGGCAAACCGTCCAACGAAACCCGCGAACATGTGTTGTGGCAGGAGCCGGGTTGCGTGACTTTGGCCGGCGGCAAACTGACCACATTTCGCCCGCAAGCGCTCGAAGTGCTCAAGGCGTGTGCGGTGATGCTCGGGCGCTCTTTTGTCGATGACGGCGCGCCGGTGTTCGCCGCTGTGCCGTCGCTGACGATTGCGGGACTGAGCGGCAATCAATGGCGACGCTTGGCCGGGCGTCACGGTCGAGACCTGCAGAGGCTGGCGCAATTGCTCGGCGAACTCGGTCTGGAAACGGTTGGCGCCACCGATACGTTGTGGGCAGAGCTGGCGTTCGCCTGCGAGGCGGAAATGATTCTGCATTTGGATGATTTGCTGCTGCGCCGCACCCGTTTGGGCCTGTTGCTGCCGCGCGGTGGCGAGGATTATTTGCCGGCGATCCGCACGCTCTGCCAGTCGCGATTGGCCTGGGACGATGAGCGTTGGCAGGCGGAAATTGAGCGTTATCGATTGTTGTGGCTGCTCGATCACGGCTTGCCGGAGATCACGCCATGAAATACCTGTTAGCGATCGACAACGGCACCCAGAGCGTGCGCGCATTGCTCTTCGATCTGCAGGGCAATCTGCTCGGCAAAGGCAAAGTCGACTTGCAGGCGTACTACTCGACGCAACCCGGTTGGGCCGAGCAGGACCCGGAATATTACTGGGCGAAACTCGGCGAGGCCTGCCAGCAACTCTGGCAGCAGACCGGCATCGACCGTGCGCAGATTGCCGGCGTGTCCCTGACCACCCAGCGCGGCACAGTGATCAACGTGGACGCCAAGGGCAAACCGCTACGCCCGGCAATTGTCTGGCTCGATCAACGTCAGGCTGAGGTCGAGGGCAGCATCAAAGGGCCGTGGGGCTGGCTGTTCAAACTGGTCGGCGTCCAAGCGACGGTGGATTATTTTCGCGCCCAGGCCGAGGCCAACTGGATCGCCCGGCATCAGCCCGAGGTGTGGGCGGCGACTGACAAGTTTTTGCTGCTCTCGGGTTTTCTGACTCATCGCCTGTGCGGACGCTTCGTCGATTCGGTCGGCTGTTGCGTCGGCTATCTGCCCTTCGACTTCAAACGACTGAAATGGGCGGCGCCGCGCGACTGGAAATGGCAGGCACTGGCGGTGCGCCCGGAGCAGTTGCCGACCCTGCACAAACCCGGCGAAACCCTCGGCTACATCACAGCCGAAGCCGCCCGCCACACCGGCATTCCCGAAGGCCTGCCGCTGATTGCTGCTGGCGCCGACAAGGCCTGCGAAGTGATCGGCTCCGGCGTGGTCGATGCGCGCACCGTGTGCCTGTCCTACGGCACCACCGCGACCATCACCAGCACCCGCTCGCGCTACCTGGAAATCGTCCCGCTGATCCCGCCGTACCCCTCGGCCGTGCCCGATCAGTACAACTGCGAAGTGATGATCTATCGCGGCTACTGGATGGTCAGCTGGTTCAAGAACGAATTCGGCCTGCGCGAGATGCAACTGGCAAAAGAACAGGGCATCGAACCGGAGCAACTGTTCGACGCACTGGTCGACGCGGTGCCGCCGGGCTCGATGGGCCTGATGCTGCAACCGTACTGGTCACCGGGCATCCGCGAACCGGGCGTGGAAGCCAAGGGCGCGATGATTGGCTTCGGCGACGTACACACCCGCGCGCATATCTACCGGGCCATTCTCGAAGGCCTGGCCTACGCGCTGCGCCAGGGCATGGAGAACATCGAGCGACGTTCAAAGGTCTCGATCCAGCGCCTGCGCGTCGCCGGCGGCGGCTCACAAAGCGACGCCGCCATGCAACTGACCGCCAACATCTTCGGCCTGCCGGCCGAGCGCCCGCATGTGTATGAAGCGTCCGGGTTGGGGGCGGCGATTTGCTGTGCGGTGGGGTTGGGATTGCATCGGGATTTTCCATCGGCCATTGCGGCGATGACTCGGGTTGGAGCGGTTTTCACACCGCAGCCTGAGGCGCAGAAGGTTTATGAACAGTTGTACAGAGAGGTGTATTTGCGTATGTACCGGCAGCTCAAACCGCTGTACCAAAGCATCCGCAAAATCACCGGGTATCCCGAATAGTCCCGACACCATAGACCCCTGTGGGAGCGATCCTGTTCGCGAAGGCGCAGTGTCAGTCAATGATGATCTAAATGACCCACCGCTTTCGCGAGCAGGCTCGCTCCCACAGGAGGTCGGCGGTCTGCTCAAAATCTGAGTGCACACAAATCCAAATGTGGGAGCGAGCCTGCTCGCGAAGACGGAGTGTCAGGCAACGTCGATTTGATTGACCCACCGCCATCGCGGGCAAGCCCGCTCCCACAAGGGATCTGGGGTGTGCTCAGAATCCTGTGACCCACACAAATCCAAATGTGGGAGCGAGCCTGCTCGCGAAGGCGCAGGGTCAGGCAACTTTGATTTGATTGACCCACCGCCATCGCGGGCAAGCCCGCTCCCACAGGGATTTTCGGTGAGCTCAAAATCCAGCGTGGCACACAAATCCAGTGTGGGAGCGAGCCTGCTCGCGAATGCGGAGTGTCAGGCAACATGGATTTGATTGACCCACCGCCATCGCGGGCAAGCCCGCTCCCACAGTTATCGAGGTGAACACATCAACAGTGCTCGACCACGAAAACCTGTGGGAGCGGGCTTGCCCGCGATTCGGTTTTAGCCTCAGCGCAAAACGAACGTCATACGCGGAAGTGGCTGACCATCTGCTGCAACTGACCACCCAACCGCGCCAGTTCAACACTCGACGCTGCCGTCTCATCACTCGCCGCTGCGGTCTGTTCGGACACGTCACGGACGTTGATGATGCTGCGGCTGATCTCTTCGGCCACGGCGCTTTGCTGTTCGGCAGCGGCGGCGATCTGCTGGTTCATCGACTGGATGTTCGACACTGTACGGGTGATGTTTTCCAGCGAGGCGCCGGCCTTGCGCGTCAGGGCGACGCTGCTGTCGGTCAGCGCGCGGCTGTTGTTCATCACCGCCGAAACCTGCTGGGTGCCGTTCTGCAGACCGGCCACCAGACCTTCGATTTCCTCAGTCGACTTCTGCGTACGCTGAGCCAAACCGCGCACCTCATCCGCAACCACGGCAAACCCACGCCCGGCTTCACCGGCACGCGCTGCTTCGATCGCGGCGTTGAGTGCGAGCAGGTTGGTCTGTTCGGCGACAGCCTTGATCACGTCCATGACGCTACCAATCTTGTCGCTTTCCTGTTGCAGCACGCTCATCGCTTCGGTCGAGCGCACCACTTCGCTGGCCAGACGCTCGATCTGCGCGATGGCCTCATTCACAACCTTGTCGCCTTCACGGGCTTCGCCATCCGCCGCAGCGGCAGCTTGCGACGCTTCCTCAGCATTGCGCGCAACTTCCTGCACCGTGGCAGTCATTTCGTGCATGGCAGTGGCGACCTGATCGGTCTCGACTTTCTGGCTGTTCACACCGGCGCTGGTCTGCTCGGTCACGGCCGACAACTCTTCAGCGGCGCTGGCGATCTGAGTGACGCCGTCGCGGATGCCACTGATCAAATCACGCAGGGTCACGCCCATGCGTGCGATGCCTTGCTGCAACACGCCGAGCTCATCGCGGCGGGTGACGGTGACGTTCTGGGTCAGGTCGCCGCTGGCGATGCGCTCAACCACGGCCAGGGTTTCCTGCAACGGCCGGGTGATCTGACGGGTGATGATCACCGCCGCAATCACGCCAACCAGCAGCGCCAGCAACGTACTGATCAACTGGAAGGTGCGCGCCTGGGCACTTTCGGCGTCACGGCGATCGAGCTGGATCTGGTACAGCTGCTCGCTCAGGGCGACGATGGTGGTGCCCTGATCGGTCATTTCCTTACGCGCCTGCACCGCCTCGGTGTTGGCGTTCTTGTACGCCATCAACGCGCTGCGATAGCTGGTCAGTGCGGTTTCCAATTGGCGCAGGGCATCCTGCTGAGTCGCGGCAAATTGCGCATTCAGCGGTTTGAGGCTGGCGATGGCCGCGTCGATCTGGCCGACGGCTTTCTGCTCGGTCTCGGCATTGCTGGTTGCGGTGTAACCACGCACTTCATAACGCGCGAGGATGAACGCTTCCTTCGCCGCAGTAACCGCCTGGAACTGCTCGAAGCGCTGATCGCTCAACTCCATCTGCTGCACACGCTGGCTGATCGATTCGATCAGGTTGTAGGCGGTCTGGGCGTTGGCGCTCATGGTGTCGCGCGCGCTGTTGCCGGTGCGATAGGCGTTGCGCATTTTGTTCAGCGAAGTCTGGTATTCAGCAATGGTCGCGGCCTGCTGCTTGAGCAGTTTGACGTTCTCCGGACTCTTGAATTTGCTGATCAACGCCTGCTGCTGAGCGGCGAAGCTTTCCAGGGTGGTCTGCACATTCTGCGCGGCGGTTTCGTCGCCGTTGGTCAGCATGTATTGCAGGCGCACCACGCGCAGTTTGGTCAGGCCAGCGTTGAGCTGGGTGATATCGCTCATCCAGTTGCTGCGGTCGATCAGGCCGCCGAGGCTGGTCCAGCCGGTCAGCGCCAGAACGCAGGTCAGGGCCAGCACCAGGCCGAAGCCCAGGCCGAGTTTCATGTTCACGCTGATGTTACCGAACCAGCTATTCATGCAAATCCTCCAGAAACGTTGGGTTTCTTGGTCGTCAATTAAGCTGGAAGATTGTTGTTCTTTTGAGCCAGCAGGGGTGTTAGCAGGTCTGTATCGGCCGCAAACCCGAGAGCTGAAAGGATTTTTGTCTGACAGGTTTCGCGCAACTCAACCCAGGCGCCGCGACCAACGCTGATCCGGCGCCTCGAACCCCGGATTCACCAGCGCCGTCAGCACATGATCCTGCCAACGCCCAGCGATATTCAGATACGCCTTCGCATAGCCCTCGCGCTCGAAACCCAAGCGCTCAAGCAAACGCGCACTGCGCTCATTGCCGGGAATGTAATTGGCCATGATCCGATGCAGATTCTGCACATCGAACATATAACCAATCCCCGCCTCCAGCCCCTCCTGCATCAAACCCCGTCCCTGATGCGCCTCATCGATGTGATAACCCAAATAACACGCCTGAAACGCCCCCCGAATAATCCCGCTGAAATTGCACGCACCAATCATCTGCTGACCGTCCGGCGACAGCAGCGCGAAATGCATGGCTAACCCGGCTTCGAAGGCGCTGGCCTGGATCTCGAGGCGACGGCGGATGTTGGCGGTGGAGAAATAGTCGGTGGTGCGGATGGGTGACCAGCGGGCGAGGTGACGCTGGTTGCGTAGGTAGAAAGCGCTTTCGAGCTCGGCCTGATCGGGGGAGAGGATGGCAAGGGTCAAGCGCGGGCAGGGCAGGGATAACAGCGGCATCGAGCGCTCCTTGGCGAGGGATCTGCTGGCAGAGTCGCGCAATATGGTGGGGAGCGGCAAGATATGGAGAAGCCGAGGCGAAAAAAAGCCCGCTAGGAGCGCGGGCGAACCGTAGTTTCTTGAATGAGCGGGGGGATTTTATCGGTTCGCGGGGTGGAGTGCGGTGAAGAAAAATTCATCGTGCTGGGTGGTGGGCTCGACGTGTTTGTTGACGGGAATATACCAATCACCAGATGCGACGAAGCCCGCATTGGGCGGGCTCTGTCGTTGAGGGGCGATGGGCCTCGAACCGTTGGTTCGGACTCGTAACTGAAGGCCGTCGCCGCCGGGCAATATGTATTCCGAAATTTATCAGTCAGGGGGCTTGGAATACGCCTTGGAATACATTTCAAAATCGATCTGCATGAAACGCTGTGGAGCCCAATAGCCCTGAAACCCCGTATTTACTGGATTTCAGGCACAAAAAAAAGACGCCCTAAGGCGTCTTCTTCATCGAGTTGGTGGAGCCGGGGGGATTTGAACCCCCGTCTAACTACCGAAAAACGTGGCGTTCAGCGCCAATGCTGTCATTTTACTGGCATTTCTGTTCGGCGCACTTTTTTCACGTAAGGCGTATTCCATCTCGCAACCAGCGTCCTGATCCGGCGAACGCGAGCGACGAATCGTCCTGTGTCGAGAAAATAATTTGGATAAGCCTTACGGAGCGCTGCAAGTGATTGCGCTGCCACCAGTACGACTTGTACGCCTGGTTTATCTTTCGCTCGTTTTTCCTGCGCCAAATACTCGGTGGTTGCTTCTTGCAATGCGTCCCGCGCATATCCGTTTACGCTGACATTCAACCCTGCGGGGTCTAGCTGCAGTAAGTAATAATGAGTGTTTTGTTTGTTGGTGTCCTGTAAATGCTCGACAACGGTGTTGTACATGCCCAGCTTTTTTATGACTCCAAGCTTTTCCTCGAGATCAAGCATTTTTGAAAACACTTCAAGGTTTGTAAGGCATCGATGCGCTTCATACGCTGGGGAATTTTCTAAAATGGCGAAGCTTGAAGACGCATAGCAAAAGAACTCAAGCCACTCTTCATTGCCAATGCTAGATTTCAGTGCTTGATTGAGGAAAACTCCCGCAGTTTCAACAGCAGTAGCCCAAGCATGCTGCAGTTCGTTGCGAATCTGTATTTCCAGTAGTAAGCCTTCATACAACTTTCCGCTTCCCTTGCGATTGTTGTACCGATATATAAGGTGTATTCCGCGATAGCCCGATGGTTTGGGTTCTTTGATATAGTCATTTTCCGATACGAGAATATGATCGAATCGACTTTGCACTACATATGAATCTCTGAGCTGATAAATTTGTTTTTGGGTGCTAACTACTGCTCTAAGGCCGCCGATATCCTGCATCCGCGATAGACTCATTTTTGGGAAACGTTCTAATTTGGAAACAATTGAAGGGATACGCTTCAGTCGTTGTGCAACGAGCCCATCTATACCGAGGGCGCTAAGTTTATTCCTTAATCCGGCTTGAAACGTATTCACCGGATAGCTATGGCTAGAACGCCAATTGTTTAATACTTGAAGTGCCTCTTCAAACTCTTCATCAGTAGCATCTTCTTTAAACAAAGTCGAACCGGCGCGTTTTACGCGCTCTTTGCTGTATTGAGGAATAACCCAAGCCATGATCGCCGCCGATGGTTTTTGTTGTTTATTCTTTGATAATGGCATTTTGATCTGCGCCTCGCAATCTGTCTTTATGCCCTTGCTCACCAGCCCATTGGAGTACTGCTTTCGACCCCATTGAGGCTTCATCGTTTGACATCCATCTACCGTAGACGCGCGCGATCATCGTCCAGTCGGTATGTCCCATTTGCTTGGCGACCCACATCGGATGTTCACCAGCCGACAGCATCATCGAGGCGTAGGTATGGCGGGTCTGGTATGGCCGTCGGTACCGAACGCCAGCTTTCTTCATTGCCGGCACCCACATTGTCTTGCGGATCGGGCCGTCACCCGCCCATCGTTCAAGCGTGCGCGGGTTCTGAAACACCTCGGCATCTGCGAGGAACGTATGCGCTTTCTGCGCCTTCAACGCTTCCATCGCAGGACGAAGCAATTTCACGCTGCGCCTGCCTGCCGCGGTCTTCGTCGTCTCGGCCTTTCCTTTTCCTGCCTGGGTCATTGCGCGACTCACCATGGCTTCTTCCCGCAGCCAATCGATATCGCCCCAGTCCAGCGCAACGAGCTCGCTGGTGCGCAGGCCAGTCCACAGGGCGAACTGCATCATGTTGCGCGCCTGGCCGGTGAGGGCGCCCAGCACCGCCTGCTGCTCCTCGGGACTGAACGGATCGACATCATCCTCCTTTGGCGGCGCTGCCTTGCGCGTATAAGTCCAACCCGCCAGTGGGTTCTGCTCGATCAGTTCCTCCTCAGTCGCATCGTTTAGCGCGGAGCGGAGACAGCTCTGGATATTGCTGAGCGTCTTGTTCCCCACCTCCAGAGTGTCCAGCCAGTCCCTCACTGCCTTCCGCTTCAGGTCCACCAGCATGGTGTCTCCCAGGGCAGGGATCAGGCGTAGGGTGACCAGCTTTCGATAACCATCGAACGTGCTGCTCGCGACGTGCTTCTTCTTCGCCTCGAGCCACCTGGTCAAAAAGCCGTTCATGGTTTCGCGCGAAGCCTCGGGCGCGAACTTCGCCGCCCGTGCCGAGCCTGGGAATGTCACCGAGTAATCGAAAGTGCCGATCGATATCGCGTGCTCGATCGCCGCTTTGTGCTGCTCGGCTTTCTTCAGATTAGTGGCGGTGGGCTTGAGCGTGATCCGCTCGCGGCACCGGACGCCCCGATACATGAACGTGATTTCGATGCTCGAATCGGAGACTGCCCGAACTCCCCGCCCGCCTCTACCCATGACTCATATCCTTCTATGTCGAGAAGCGTCCGGCCATCCGGCGCTTTGATCCATATCTCACCGAGCCGCCAGATCCCGTCACGGATCTTTGAGCGGATCGCGTCTTCTGTGTAGCCAGACTCGCTGGCAAATTTCCTGACGGTCACGTAGCGCATAGCTTCACCGCTCTTCGTGTCGCGACACGTTTTCGTTATCCGTGAGTGGTGTCGCGACCTTCGCATACAGCCCGCCGCGCTCAACGCAAAACGCTTCCTCTAGGCGCAGCACCACCTTTAGCCTGGGCTGGCACTTGCCGGCCTCGTACTTGCAAATCATGGACGAAGTTGTCCCGACGTTTTCAGCAAGATCGCGTTGGGTGGTGCCGGCCCGCGCTCTGAGTAGCGCCAGCTTTTCACCATCGAATATCGGCTTGGTAGTCATACGCGGACTCCTGCAATAGCTGCCAGCTCTGCCACCAGTGCATCGGTGCGTCCGTAGAATTTGCCGGCGTCCTCATTCACGAATCGCTCGATCACGCTGGCCACCGCCGCCGAGTTGGCAAGCCCGCTCAGATCCGCGTCTGCTGTTGGCGCATCTGTCGATGGGGCGTGCACGAAAGCGCCGGCCTTGATCTGCAGCGTGCGCACCGGCCGCACAGCCTTTTCTTTGCTTGTCCAGTTTGTGTCCGGTGTGCACCAGGGCAGCATGTGGAGACACCAGGCACTACCGGCAGATGACTTCTGCGTGCTGGACCAGTATTCGCGTAGCGCGAAAGCCTGAGCAGGTCCACCAGCGCCGTCTGCGGGCCAGTGCTTGCCCCACGGATCGAGCTGCAGCAGGTTGGCTCGCATCACCTGCAGCTCCTCGATCGCCGGGATGTGCCAGCCCCGGTGACCACGGATCGACATGGTCAGCACCTTCTGCGCGATCGCGCTTCCGGCCTCAGCCATTGCCAGGGTGTTGGCCAAACCGTCGTGGTATGACTTGCTGCCGCGAACGCTCAGTCGGGGGCCTGTCCGGTCCCACCATTGCGCGGGCATTTCGAACTCGCGACCGGCGTCGATGAGCGCGTGCTCATCGCCACCAAAGAACATGCGGCCGGCGAAGAAGCCGCCGGCGAATGGCTGGCCGATTGTGGGCAGTGCCGCTGGGGAAATTGCCAGGTGCTTGGTCATTTACTCTCTCCCGACTCACCTACCGCGCGCAGTTTGAGCGAGATCCCGCAGGCGCTGGCCAACTTGGCCAGCTCGCTGACTGTGGTGCTGGGCTCTTGAAGGGCCTGGCCGAAACGAACGAGGCGGGCGCCCAGGCTTGCAAACTCGTTACCCCCAGTGACGCTCTCACGGTCGCGTTCCAGGAAACTGTTCGAAGTGGTCATAACTTGAACCTCTCATCCTGTGGGAGCGGAGTGGCCACCGAAAGCCCTTTCTCAGTCACTGAACTGGCCTGAGACGCCCGGCCTGCCTCACGCTCGGCGGTGCCGCTCTGTGGGAGCGAAATATCTGGCAAGCAGCTGATGCCGGTGTTGTTCAGGATCCAGCAAGTAACCTGGCGCGCGCTGTCGTGCTGGACGCTGATGACTTGTTCGCTGGCGCTGGCTTGGCCGGAAATCAGCAGCAGGGCGGCGATTATCATTGCTCGCATGGGGTGCTCTCCATCAGATTGCCGGCTGAGTACCCGAATACTTCTGCCTCGGTGCCCAAGACTTTTTCACGGAAAGGCAAGTGTTCGAGCAGGGCTTTCGCTTCGCTCAGGCTCGGCAACTTGAACACGACCGTGAGGAAGGCCGGCTCGGCGTTGACCATCCGGACGCGATCGTCGATGTGCATCGGCTTTTGATCCTTCGGAATACCTGCCTGAATGCGCTGGTGAATTTCCTCACGGTGCACTGCGACCGACTCCGGCGCGGATATACCGAGGCGCGCCTGCTGGCCAGTGATGCCCAAAACAGTGACCCTGACGTCATTGCCAATACGGATCGTCTCGCCAGATCGGCGGGTAAGAATCAACATGGTTCTGCTCCTTGAGAGCGACAGGGCGGCTGAACCGCCCGGCCGATCATTTGGTCTTCGACTTTCTCGCCATCAGCACCACCAGCAGCAAAGCGACCAGCACCAGGTCGCCCACCATTGAAATGATGCGGCTGGCCGAGTCGACGAAGACAACCCCACCGGCGAGCCCGTAAGCCGCAAGTGATCGCACCCTGCCGAACACGGCCGGCATGGTTACAGGTGGTCTTTCAGGTTGAGCCCGAGGAGCTTCGCGCTGCGCTCCAGCGCCGTCAGTTCGGCCGGCTCGATCTCACCGTCAGCCTCGGCAACGGTCAGCATCACGTTGAGTACGGTCAACGCTTCGGAGGGGGAGTGCGCCAGGTCGCCCAGTTCCTTTTCAGCGTTCTGCCGAAGGATGCGAGCACCGGATTTGAAGTCGGTCTTGGCGCGGTCGATGGTGTTGGACAGCTCCGCGCCGAAGCCTTGAAGGGCCGGGTTGTTGCTGAGGATGGTTTCGATTTTGGACAGCTCACTGTCTTCGAGGTCGCCGTCAGCCGCTGCGACGTAGATGCTGCCGTAGACGACTGCTTCCATCAGGTCACGGTTCGCCAGCTTCGCTACTGCTGCGCGGGCTTGGCCAGATTTCTTGCCGAACAATTTGCCTAACATGGGTGAATCCTCTTTCGTGGGTTGGGTGAAGCTTTTTCAAGGCCGAGCGAATCCCGGCCGCGGTGTTGGCTTTCGCGAAAATCAGGTTGGGTTAAGCGGTGAGGGCAACCTCGATGCGGCGCACGGCCACGCGGGTTTCAATGCGGCGCTCGCCTGGGCGGCGGATGCGCCCAAACTGTTCGGTGTTAGCTTGCTGGGCAGTCATCACCAAGCACAGCAGGACCACGAGGGGCGCGATGATCTGGCGCTTGAATGCCTCCAGCACAAGGCCGCGCATCGTCTTGACACCAAGCTTGAAGCGGGCGCTTTCAAGACGTTTTTCAGCGGTGGCTGGACTGATACTCATTGCACGACCAATTTGCTTCACCGTCATATCGGCAGCAGCCCACAGGGTGGCTTCAAGCTCCCGAGGAGCCAGGCCCATCTTGAGGTTGCCCTGCCAGTTGCCGGCGGTCAGAGTGCTGGTGGTCATTTCGTGAAGCTCCATGCTGGATGCGATGGAGTAAAAATTACCAAAGGTAATTATTTATGTAAATACCTTTGGCAATATTAATTTTTACTGCGCAAAAAAAACCGCTCAACAGCGGCGGCTTTTTGCGACTAGGGTCTGGATACCCTCACACTCCCTCCGCGCCATACCACTCTTCCTATCAAGGGGAGATCGACGGCTGCTGAACTCGGGATCACCTCGTCGGGGAATAGCTGCTTGTCCTGGTTGTCGCATCTGAGCGTCCAGCTTCCAGAAATTTGCTGCGCTACCCGCCTGACGCTAGTCCTACCATCAGGCATGCGGACGAGATAGACCTCACCATCCTTTAGGGCCGGCTTGTACGTGTCAATCATGACCACGTCGCCGGACAAAATATGTGGGGCCATACTGTCGTCGCCGGCGTAAACGATGTTGAGACTGCTAAACGAAACTCCCATTTCTTGGAGCCAGCCGCGCCTGAACACCATGCCCTCGGTCAACCCGCGATGTTCGTCGTTCACGTTCGGAACGAAAGAGTTATCGTCTAAATACTGCGGTATCAGGACATATTGCTCGCGTGGGGGGGCATCAATGATGCGAGCGGCTTTAGCCCAGGTTGTTCGAAATGAGTCTGCGGTGACGCGCGACGACGCAACCATCTCGATGATCGCCGCTAGACGCGGACTGAAGTCAGAAACCGGCACATCCAAAATTTTGGCGAATGCAGCCGCGATCTCGGTGTTCAGCGGATTCACACCGTTCAGATAGTGTGAGACAGAGCTTTGGTTGATGCCGAGTTGCTCAGCCAGTTTTTCCTGAGTCAGCTTCAGCTGTTTCTTTTTGGCTGTGAAAATTGCCTTCAAGCGTAGGCATTCTTCTTTGCGGTCAGCAGGTAATGGTTTTTTCATCAGTCGATAATATTCCCATCGGTAATAGTTTAACAAATGCCAAAGGTATTGCTTTGTGAAAATGCCAAAGGTACTATTTTGGCAAAGTTCTGTTTGGAGATTTGCTGTGAAACATACCCAGCTGAAAGATTTCGCGAAGGTTCGCGGCCAGCCTGAGGCAGCGTCTCTTTTGGGAATTACCCAAGGTGCGCTGAGCAAGGCATTACGCGTGGGCCGCGACGTTTTTGTCATCGAACACGCTGACGGCAGGTTTACCGCTTTTGAAACCAAGAGCTTTCCATCGCGGCTCAGCTCAAATCCGTGTGTTGCCCCGACCATGAGCCAAAAGATACGCGCCTCATTGCCGCTTGAAGAGTCTGGTGAACCATCTGTTTATCTATCCAGTGCTGGGCAGTGAGTATGAAAGTTTTCGCATGCGCTCAGGTCAATGATTCCGCGCATGCGCGGTTTCCTAAGCTATTTGTATGCCGTTACCGCCAAATCGTGTGTGGTTTCAGCCAAATGGCTCTATGCCGAAATTTTCTTTCCTTATCGGGGGTAGTTGCCAAGCACTACCTAGGTAAAGGCAAGAAATTTCGGAGGAATTACATAATGCCGCTGGCATGCGTACTCGAAAACTCGCCCCTCCTAAGGCCCTCGATTCATGGGTAGCTTACGGATTTACACAATACGGGTGAAAAGGGAAGGCCCTCGCCAGGGCCTGTTGAGCGACTTCCACTGGTTGGCTTTTGCCTGCCCAATGAAAAGGAATACGGCATGAGCCAGCACGCCCCCGCCAAGTTTTTGCTGTCCGGCTGACTCTTCTCCGGGCAACAAAAAGCCCGCTGTAGGAAGCGGGCTTATCACGCCACTCGGTAGGACGAGTGGTTATGTACTTCTTCGTTCTGGAGAACGATATGACGCACCCGAAAAATAGCACCGGACATAACCGGATGCAACAGCAGATGCTCACCACGCATTCGAATTTCTACCACCAGAGCGTAAGCGCAGACGGCATTCACTCGCGTCCTCTTCTTGCTGTTCAGGCCGGGCAAGACTGCGAGGAGGCTTTGAATTCAGCCTCGATGATGCTCGGGGCGGTCGATGAAATTATGACGGCGCTCACTGATGAGGGGATGGAAACGAACGCCATCTTCGGCCTTCGCATGCTGGTTGAGATTTCGAAAGCTCTGGTGGACTCGACCACCAATGCCGTGATGCATGCGAAAAGCCAAGGCGGTGCCCAATGAGCGCGCCGGTATCGATCGACGTAATTGAAGCGCAGCGCAACCACCGGGCAGGCCTTGGTGCTTACCACCTGGCGAAACTGCTTCGCGAAAACCATGGGACGGGCGACACCGCCGAGGAACGCGCGCTTTCACCGAACGAGGAATACGGGGTGCTACTGGCGCTTGAGTTCATCACGTACAGCCTGTACTCGACGCTTGAGCAGCAGATGCTTGACGCAGAAGCGGCGGAGGTACGGCCATGACTTCGATTTCTGTTGATCGCCTCAAGATCGAGGCCGAGGCAATGAGTCAGGCCGGCTACTTCGTTGATGCGCTGGCGAAGTTCATCGGCACCGTGGGCGCTCATGATCCGGAACTCTGTGACCAGGCGCTGGACGGTTACGTGGTTGGTGGTTTGGCGGCAGGCCTGCGCCTGATTGGCAGCGAGCTGATGAACCGTGGTGATGAGTTCGCCACGCTCATTGCCAAGTCCGAGAACGCCGGGGGAGGTGTTCAATGAACCTGACTCCCTTCAATTTCAGCGGCGCCGAGATCCGCGTAATCACCGATGCCCAGGGCGAGCCGTGGTTTGTCGCCAAGGACGTCGCCGATCTGCTCGAGTATTCCAACCCTCATGAGGCTGTCCGCACGCATTGCAAGGGGGTGAGGGAAATCCTCATCCCTTCCGCAGGCGGCGACCAGATGACGAAAGTCATGCCTGAGCGGGATGTTTACCGACTGATCATGCGCTCGAAGATGCCCGCGGCAGAGGCATTCGAGGAATGGGTCGTGGGTGAGGTATTGCCCAGCATTCGCAAGACGGGCAGTTATCAGCAACCGATGACGCCCGGCGAGCAACTGTTGGCGCAGGCTCAAGCGGTGATCAACGTCGAACGCCAACAGGCGGAGCAGCAGGTCGCGCTGGCGCGGATCGAAACGCGCGTGGCCAACGTCGAGCAGGTCCGTTACCTCGACTCAAGGCCGGCCGGCTTCGAATCCATGACGACCATCCGCGAGCGCATCAACTTGCGCCATGGCATCCCACCCTGGGTGATCAACGCAGTGATGCGCGATATCCCCGGCGCGCCTCTGCCGTTCGCCATGGTGCGCAGTGCCCACGCCGACGACGGCGCACAGCCATACGCGATCTGGCCAACAGCCGACATCACCCGTCGCTTCGACCGGTTCGTTGCCGAGTGCACTTTCGTCACGGCCGAGCGAGCCACCCACCCCGATATTCAGCAAGGCCGATTCAAGCTGCGCCAGAGGACTTCCGCATGACTGAGAAAACAGCGAACCCGACCACGGAACCTACCGTGATCGACGAGGCGTACATGGAGCGCTTCACGAACGACCAGCTCGCATACAAGGCATGGACCGGCGCTGTCTTGGTGCAAGAGATCCTTTTCGACGAAGAGGGCATCGAGTACTGCATGCAGGACGCCAAGTTTGAGGCGGCGCACGCGGCGTTGGCACTGCGCGTGCTGGTGCGCCGGCTGACTGGCATGAACCCGGACGAACTCCAGAAGGCTGTGCAGCAAAGGCAGCTTGAAGTTCTGGTGCTGGAGCCTGAAACGCCTCAACTCCCTGCCTGGGAGACAGTGCAATGAACGGCCTCCCGCATATCTCATCCACCGTGCAAGGTGCGGTGTCGGTGATCGCCGGCCCGTGGCCGAGCTACAGCCAATTCAAGGGGATGCCAGAGCGCGATCGCTGGGTTCTGTATGGATCGGCCAAGGCCTACCGCCAAGCACTGGAAGATCAGGGACTGGTAATGGCTGAGACCTACGACGCCTTCGTTCGTCGCGTTACAGGGGAATTGGATCTATGAGCATCCAATCCATGGTGTGGGCGCTGGAACAGCAGGAGATCAAAGACTCCACATGCCGGCACGTCCTGCTCTGCCTGGCCAACTACGCAGGCAGCGATGGGCGTGGAGCCTTCCCTTCCGCCCTGACCCTGGCGGTTGACACCGGTCTCTCCGAACGCACGGTGCGTTACAAGCTGGATGCATTGGAGTCTGCTGGCTTGATTCGCCGTGGCAACCAGTCAATCGCGGCCGCATACATCGACCGCCACGACCGTCGCCCGGTGGTGTATGACCTCATCGAAAAACGGGGTGCACCAGATGCACCCCGCTCCGAACGGGGTGCAGATGAAGACGCGACGGGGTGCAGCTCAGAACAGAGCGGGGTGCAAATGACGACAGAACGGGGTGCAGCAGCTGCACCCAATACGTCATCTATCCGTCATCTATCCGTTAATAAACCAAAAGAAGGCGCAGACAAGTCTGCTGGGTCTCGAGGGAAGACTGGCAAGTTCGATCCGCTCACTGCCAAACCGGCGAACGCTTCCGAAAAAGCGTGGGCGGACTTCTGCGAAATGCGGAAGGCCAAACGGGCGCCTCTGACACTCCGTGCCTGCGAGCTGATCGCCAAGAAGCTGGCCAACCATCCCGAGCCGGACGCCGTGCTGGATAAGTCCACCACGAGTAGCTGGTCGGACATCTATCCCGATTCGGTTCTGCCAGGCGCTGGCGCGAAGGGCGGTAAACCCTCGACTTACAACAATCTGCCGCAACACGAAGCAAACGCTTATCCGGAGGTGCCACATGGCCAAACCAATTTCTAAGTTCAGCCGCGTGCCGGATGTTCGCTTCTTCGAGGCGCAGTGCCCGGTGCATGGAACGGTCGACGGCGCCGAGGTTGAACAGTTCGACGGCACCTATCTGGTGCGCGCTTGCCGCCGGTGCCAGTGGGAGGCGATGAACACCGCCGACAAACGCAGCGACGCCCACACCGAGGCTCTGGCCCGTCGCAAAGCGACGACGCTGAACGAGCTGCTGATCGGGTCGGGCATTACGCCGCGGTTTGCCGAGTGCACGCTGGATAACTTCACCACTGGCGCGATGCTGGAAAAGATCCGCGCGTTGTCGACCTGTCAGTCGTACGTTGATCAGTTCGAAGAGAACTACCGCGCCGGCCGTTCCCTGATCCTGTCTGGCAACGTCGGCACCGGGAAAACGCATCTGGCTAGTGGGATGGTTCAGCAGGTCATCCGAAAGTTCAGCGCCGCGGCGTTGATCGTCTCGGCCGCAGAGATCATCCGCATCGCCAAGGGCGCGATGGTGCGCGGCGCTGACTACACCGAGTGCGACGTGATCAACGAACTGGCGAGCCTGGACCTACTGGTGATCGACGAGATCGGCGCGCAGAAGGGGAGCGAATACGAACTGGGATTGCTCCACGAAGTCATCGATCGCCGGTATCAGCTTGTCCTGCCCACTGTTGTGGTGTCCAACCTGCCGGCCAACGCTCTCAGCCAGTTCATCGGCGACCGCGCGCTCGATCGCCTGCGCCAGAACGGTGGTCAGGCCGTCGGCTTCAGTTGGGCCTCAATGAGGGCAACCGCATGAGTGAATATCGCGAACTGTTCAGCGATGAGGCTGAACACGCTCTGCTGGGGGCGATGCTGTTGGATGGCGAGCTATTCGACGCCATCACCAGCCAGGTCTCGGCGGCGGACTTTCACGATCCGGAGAATGCCGCGCTGTTCCAGACGATGATCGGCTGTCATGCCGCTGGAAGCCCGGTTGACCCGGTAACGCTGCACGACTTCGCCGAGTACCTGCCGAGCGGCACTCGCACATTGGCCTACGCCGCCGAGCTGGCGCGCAACACGCCCAGCACCGCCAACTGGAAGGCCTATGCCAAAGTTGTGACCGAGCGCGCCGTTCTTCGCCGCCTGGTGGACGCCGCTGACGCGGTGCGGGAGTTGGCAACCGAGAATCGGCCTGTCGCCGAAATCATCGCCAGCGCGCAGCAGGCAATGGCGGATCTGCGAGACCTGCAGACCGGAGAGCCGGATTACAAACGGTTGGATGAGGTAATCCAGCGCAACATCGACGTGATCGACTCCAAGTTCAATGGGCAACTGGAGTCTGGTCTTTCGACTGGGCTGGTTGATCTCGACAAGCTGATCCGCGGTTTGCGAAAGAAAACCGTCACCATCGTGGCCGGGCTGCCGGGGAGCGGCAAAACCACGCTTGGGTTGCAGATCGCCCAGCACATCGCGTGCAGCGGCGCGGGTGTAGGCATGGTGTTTTCCCTGGAAATGCCCGAGGAGGAGTTGGGGAACCGTGTGCTGGCGTCAATCGGCGGGGTTGATCTGCGGAAGCTTGACGACGGCCAGTTGCAGGACGACGACTGGCCGCGACTGACCTCAGCGGTGAGCAAGATCATGGATAAGCCGCTCTTCATCAGCGACAAGTCCGGGCTCACGGTGGCACGAATCCGCAGCATCGCCCGCCAGGTGCAACGCGCTCATGGTCTCGACGTAGTGGTGATCGATTACATCGGACTGATCGGCTCGGACGGCAAAGCGTTCAACCGCACTTCGGAACTTGGGAAGATCTCGACCGGGATCGTGAACATCGCCAAGGAGCTGGAGGTGCCGGTGATTCTGCTGGCGCAACTCAACCGCGACTCGACCAAGCGCCCGGGCAAGAAGCCGATCGCCTCTGATCTGCGCGACTCCGGCCAGATCGAGGCGGACGCCCATTGCATCATCCTTGTCCACCGCGACATGGATTCGGAGGAAGGCCAGAACGGCGTCACCGAGTTGATCATGCCCAAGTGCAGGCACGCGCCGGTCGGTTCATGTCACGTTCAGCAGCAGGGCCAGTACGCCCGCTTCGTCAACTTTGCCGGCAACCGTGAGCCGAGCAATGAGGAGGTCGAAATGGGCCGCTCGTTCGCCAGTCAGTACAGGGGGAAAAAGGCATGATCGAGCTGAAACAGATGTTCCGTCGATTGACCGGCTTTAGATTTGAAAATCTCACCAGTCCGCTGCAACGCCCGCCGGAGACAACGCGCACGGCCATTGACGAAGCAACCAACTGCGAGGTTTCAAAACCGTCTTTTTTGGAATCGGGCAAGGCATACGTCCTCCCGAAAGGCGCGGTAATGGTGAAGGCGCCCGAGTGTCCGGAAGCTGAATTGATTGCGGCCACGATCCGTGACTTTCCAGATGATTGGGCCTGGGCGCGGAAGGGGTACGACATCCTGCACGTGCCGAGCGGTTTCCGGCTCTGGGTCGCGAACGAGGACTATGGCCTTGCCGAGGTGCACGAAAACAACGGCAAGACGGACTTCTCGAAAGCAGAGCAGCAAATCATCTGGCCCGCGGTCAAGGACTGGCTGGGCCATCGGAAGACTGTTTTCACAGGCCGCCCGCCGAAGGCGACCATCTTCGGCCGTGATTCCACCTACTGCTGCTTTGCCAAAGGCAGGCCATGGATGGGCATCGGCAGTTCGCCGGCGGCCGCGTATCGAGCATGGAACCTCGCGCTTTCCGCTCAAGCCCGGAACAACATGAACGCCAATGAATATCTGAAAGTTTGGAGTGCCACGCTATGAACAACGTAACGGCGGCACTGCCGCGCAAAAGCTTGACCCCGGTCGAGTGCCAGTTCCTGAAGCAGGGCAATCGCCTGCTGCTGGAAAAGACCAATGGCCGGATCGGCTCGGCGGCGTTCATGGACATTATTGCCGACTGGCACGCGTCCCGCGCCAACCTGGGCTTCGAGGACTTCGCCCGGCGCTGGATCACCGAAGGCAACGCAAAAAACAAGATCGCTGACAAGCTGCTGTGGGAGCTGTTCGGCATGGATGAGCCAAACCCGAGGAAGGCAGCATGAAAAAACGAACGTATGTGGGCAAGGCTCTTGGCGATACCGAGTGGCTGCTGGAGCAGTGGGGCTTCTGGCGCATGGATGGTATGGGTGTGCCGAGCTATGTGTCTCCACTGTATGCCCTGATCCGCGAAAACACGCCGTGCGTTGGCGGGGTCAAGGAGTACAGTCTGACCGATGACCTGGCGCTGATCGTCGACGGCGCGGTTGCCCGCCTGATCAATCGAGATACGCAGATGGGCGACTTCATCTGGCTTTACTTCGGAGCCAAGTGGCCTGCTCTGCGAATTGCCCGAGCGGCCGGGATCGGTGAAGCCAAAGCGCGGGAAGTCATCAAGGCCGGCGTGGCCTGGGTTGACTGCGCGCTGGAACGAGTTCGAGAGGCCGCGTAAAAAAGTCTTTCCACGCGGATAAACACCTGTTTTCATGGCACCGTGTTCAGCTTTTCAAGCGCGACACAGCAGACAAAGCCCGGCCATTGCGTCGGGCTTTTTTATTGCGCTGAGTTTTATTTCTTTTGGTCGTTGTAGTAGGCCAGGGCGTCGTAAACAGGTTCGTTGAATTCCACCTGTATCAGGTCCTCGCCACGCCGCTTAAAGCGGTAAAAGCTCAGGCCACCCTGAAATCTGATCTTGGTTTCCCTCGGCACCTCCTTCAGGGCCTCGATCAGTTCACCAACTGTCATGCTGCTTCCATCGTTCTTCATGCTGCTCTCCGAGTAGTTGAGCCGGCATTTTGCCATGATTGGGAAAGCAGCGTTTCGCATGGTTGGCGTGACCGTCACGGTCGTAATTCATTTTTCTGAGCCTCGGCATCTGCCGGGGGTTACTCGTTTGTGGAGGACAGCAATGCAAAGCCCTGACTTTGTTGAAGGTGTATCAGGCTGGCGGATGAGTTGCGGCCGAATCGAGCTGTATGGAGCGCTATATCCAATCACCCTGGGCAAGCTAGAAACGCCAGAGCCGGAACATCCGGCGCCTTTCTTTATTTCCGGTGGCGTGACCTACATCAGCCAGGCCGAAATCAAATTATCTCTTGAGTCTCGGCCTGTCGTGATTGATGAATTTACTGCGCAGTTTTCTGATCCTGAGTTGCAGAAGGGCCTTTCGCAGTCAATTCAGCTCCTGCCTTAAGTCGATCCAAACCGAGGCGCCACAGCTTTAATGCTTCTGGATCGTCTTTATAAATTTCAGGCGGAGCGCCTAAACGAACGTCAAGAGCACCCCTGAATCCTTCGTTTTGGCTCCCCGTGATTTTTTGAATCGCCATCCCGGCGACCTCAAGCGCTGCCATTATTCCCGCTTCAAAAGGTGAAATTGGGTCATTTTTACGATCCATGGATTTGTCCTGTGTGTTTTGAGTGGAATCGAAACGATAGCACGTAGCCGCTCACCGCCCTTTTGCAGTTTTTTTAGTCAAGTTCTCCAGACCGAGAGCACACATACGGGAGCAATGATGGATCCCACTGACCTCGGCCCAGGCACAGCTACCTGGCTGGGCGGTACGGGCTTAACCCTCTTCGGAGGATTCCTCTGGCTGCGCAAATTCCTCTCGAAGGATGCTGCAGATCGGGCCATGGATAACGCCGACATCTTCACGCTTCGCCGGCTGAATGAGCTGTTGGACTCCGAGCGTGTTGCGCGAAAGGAAGCTGAAGCCCGTGCTGACCAGTTCGCGAAAGAGCGCAACGAGCTTGCTGCAGCAGTAGGTCGGATGGAGGGGAAGATCGAAGCCCTTACCAGCCAAGTCGCACAGCTCACCGCAACGGTTACCTCGCAGAGCGAAGAGATCGCCCGCCTGCGTACCAAGCTGGGAGGCATCAACTGATGGACAGATGCGCTATGGAATTCATTGCTCGCCGCTGGTGGCGCCGCGCAGAAATCTGGGTGATCGCCGCGTTGCTGCTCGCCGGCGGCCTGATCCTCGGTTACCAGGCTGGCGTGTGGTCAGCCAGTAGCGAACAGACCAAGCAGCTCGCCGAAGTGCGCCGCGCTTACGACGCAGCGCTGGGCAAGCGTGACGTTCGCCTCAACAGCCTGGCCGAGAAGACGCAGGATGCAGCGGTGAAAGTGCAGGAAGCCTCGAACTCAGCAGTCCAAGCAGCCGACACGGCAAGCAAGGCAGCGGAGAAGGTCAACGAAGCCGTCGAGCGGCAAACTCCATAGGTCGCGACACGTTTCGCGAGGGTGCAAATTGTGTCGCGACACGTAGGAATGTGGTTAGGCAGATCCGCGGCAGTCATGAATCACAGTACATCCGGTAGAGCTTTGTTAGTTCGCGCCTGTAAGCCTTTTCGTTGTACCTACGATGCAGCTTGTTGATTACCGATAGGACATCGGCGGCGACCATTACCGGATCGCGGTCGGATCTTCCCGCCCATTCACGGGCTGCTTGCACTACTTGATGTGCATCGACTTCACCGGCCATCTGCCGCGTCCTACTGCATGAATAGACAGACACCATAGACCAAGTAGAGCGTGAGGACGACGGGCCGCTCGAGTTGATCGAGACGCATGAGGCTACTTTGGCGAACGCATCCCCTTGGCACCATCTGTACAAGACGAAGCGCTGGTATCGATTGCGCTGGCATCAGTTGCAGGCAGAGCCAACCTGTCGCATGTGCCGGGCAATGGACGTTGTCGAGGCGGCCAACACCGTCGACCACGTCATGCCTCACAAGGGCGACGAGAATCTGTTCTTTGACGCGTCGAATCTCCAGAGCCTGTGCAAGCCCTGTCACGACAGCGCCAAGCAGAGGCAGGAGAAGACCGGCATCCTGCCAGGGCACGACGTGGCAGGCATCCCAGTCGATCCGAATCATCACTGGAACCGCGATTGAGCGAATCCATGACGGGATCGGATGAAGCACGTCAGTGCCCCTAGGGGGAGGTCAAAATATGAGGTTTTTCGCCACATAGGACCGCCCTCGACCCTCTTCTTCATCTCTAACCCGGAAAACGCCGCCAAAACACAACGCGGCACGATTGAGAAAACCTATGACAGCCAAGCGCACCCGCTCCGATAGCGCGACATCGGCGGTTGCTGCTATGCAGGCCGCAGCCGCCGGGCCGCTGAAGCCACCCAGTTTCGTCAACATCCGCAAGGCCGACAAGCCGTTTTGGGATTCCATTGTGCGCGCACGCACGCGAGAGAGCTGGACCGATTCCGACCTGGTCCTAGCCGGCAACCTTGCCAGATGTCTGTCTGACATCGAGCGCCTGCAGAAAGAGATCGACATCGAAGGTGATGTTCTGACCAATGATCGCGGTACTCAGGTGATCAATCCCAAGCACAACCTTCTGGAGACTTTGAGCCGTCGCGCTGTCGCATTGAGCCGGACACTGCAAGTTCATGCCCAAGCGACCCAAGGCGAATCGCGCGACCAAGGCAAGAAAGCGACCAAGCAACGAGCAGCAGAGAAGGTGCTGGCCAATCAGGACGACGACGATCTGATCCCGAGAGCGATGCACTGATGGCCGCCCGGCGCAGAACGCGCGGTGAAAAAGTCATCGCGTTCATCGAGAAATACTGTCGTGTCCCGGAAGGCAAGCACGTTGGGCAGCCGCTGGTGCTGGATGACTTCCAAAAGGATTTCATTCTGGCCATCTACGACAACCCGGCCGGCACCAGCACGGCGTATTTGAGCATTGCCCGAAAGAACGGAAAGACCGGCCTGATCGCCGGGATTCTTTTGGCCCATTTGGTTGGCCCCGAGGCAGTGCTCAATACGCAGATCGTCTCCGGCGCAATGAGTCGAGATCAAGCTGGGGTCGTGTTCAAGCTTGCCGTGAAGATGATCCAGTTGAATCCGGATCTGAAAGAAATCATCCACATCGTCCCGAGCAGCAAGCAATTGATCGGGCTTCCGCTCAATGTCGAGTTCCGTGCGCTTGCGGCGGAGGGCAAGACAGCGCACGGGCTGTCGCCAGTGCTGGCGATCCTTGATGAGGTAGGCCAGGTTCGAGGTCCTCAGAGCGATTTCATCGACGCGATAACAACCGCTCAAGGTGCTCACGATTCGCCACTGCTGATCGCAATCAGTACGCAGGCCGCGCAAGACAGTGACCTGTTCAGTATCTGGCTCGACGACGCCGAGCGCTCACAAGACCCGCACATTGTCAGTCACGTTTATCAGGCGCCGAAGGACTGCAAGCTCACCGACAGGGAAGCGTGGCGCGCGGCCAACCCGGCATTGGGGACGTTCCGCTCCCTGGAAGATTTGCAGAAACAGGCCGACAGGGCGAACCGTATGCCGGCGTCCGAGAACACTTTCCGCAACCTCTGCCTGAATCAGCGAGTGTCGACGGTTTCGGTTTTCGTTTCCAAAGGGGTGTGGGAGTCATGCGGAGGCGACCCGGACTCGCCGGACGGCCTTGATCTCTACGGTGGCTTGGACCTGTCGTTCAGGACCGACCTTACCGCGCTTGTCCTGATCGGGAAGCGCGACGGGGATTGGTGTGCGTGGCCGTTTTTCTGGACCCCGGAAGTTGGTTTGGCGGATCGCGCGAAACGCGACCGGGCGGCGTACGAGGTCTGGGCTCGCGAGGGATTGCTGATCACCACGCCGGGCGCCACTGTCGATTACGCGTTTGTTGCTGCAGACATCGCGCGAATCCTTGGTGAGCTCGGCGGCGACCTGGTGTCGCTCGCTTTCGACCGGTACCGCATTGACCTTTTCAAACGGGACGCTGAGGCGCAGGGAGTGTCGTTGCCGCTGGTCGAGTACGGCCAAGGCTTCAAGGATATGGCCCCGGCAATTGACGCGCTCGAGTCCGAGCTGCTGAACGGCCGGGTCCGGCACGGCATGCACCCAGTGCTGACTATGTGCGCGGCCAACGCGGTGATTCAGAAAGATCCGGCCGGTGGCCGCAAGTTCGCAAAGGACAAAGCTACCGGTCGCATCGACGGAATGTCAGCGCTCGCGATGGCGTTCGGCGCCACCCTGGGCGCTCCCCAAGAGAGCAAGGGCAGCATCGACGATTACCTCCAAAACGGATTTTCCGGACTTCTATAGGTTCAATATGGCGTCTCGCTGGTACAACCCAATGAGCTGGAGTTTCTTTGGCTTCAACGATCCCAAGACGGGCGAATATGTTGAGGTTCAGACAGACATCGGCGGACAGACGCGCTCCGGCGCCGTCATTACCCCCAAGAAAGCCATGGCAATTCCCATTGTCTGGTCCTGCATCAAGATCCTCAGTGAGACGGTTTCAGGGTTGCCATTGAAGTTGTTCGAGGATCAGCCTGCCGGGCGGATTCTCGTGAAGGACAACAAGCGAGCGTTACGGATTTTGGCCAAGCCAAACCCGTACATGACGATGTTGAACTTCATCAAAGCAGCCGTAGTGAACATGGCCTTGCGTGGCAACGGGTACGCCCTTATCGAGCGAGCGGACAACGGGGAATTCATCGGCCTGGTGCCGGTCGGTGCCGATGCGGTCGAAATCGATACCGAGGACGATCTCCTGTACTGGGTGACCCTCAACGGGAAGCGCTTCCCCGTCTCGCCCGAGAACATGCTGCATTTCAAGTTGTTCAGCGCTGACGGCATCTGCGGGCTTTCACCGGTTGAATTTCACAAGGAAGCCATGGGCCTGGCCAAGGCGGCGCAGGACTGGTCGGCTCGCTTCATGCGCAAGGGCGGCTTCACCGGCGGCTACGTCATTTACGAAAACTTCCTCACGTCCGAGCAGCGCGACCAGGTGCTGAACAAGTTTCCGAAGATCCGCGACGGAGACGTCGAGGACATCGGGAAGATGGGGCTGCTCGAAGGCGGGCCGACCATCGTCCCTGCTGGTATGACCCAGAAGGACAGTCAGTTCATCGAATCCCAGCAGTTCCAGGAAGAAGCGCTCGCCGGCATCTGGGGCGTTCCGCTGTACCTGGCCAACCGCGCTGGGAAGACCTCAATCATGGGTTCGAATCTCGAGCAACAAACCAGCGGATTCATCACGTTCGGCTTGAGCCCCTACATCAAGGCTATCGAAGACGAGGTCAACGACAAGCTATTTGCAGGAACTGCCTTGTTCGTCGAGTTCGTCGTCGAGGGGCTGCTGCGCGCGGATAGCGCCGGCCGGGCCACTTATTACAAAGGCGCCCTTGGCGGATCCGGCGGCTCTGGTTGGATGACCATCAACGAGGTTCGCCGCAAAGAAAACCTTCCTCCGCTGGCTGGCGAAGAATACGACCGGGTCACCCGGTGGGAGATGCAGACCAATGTCAAAGCTTGAAGTCCCGTTTGAACTCAAGGCGGTTGACGACGCCGGAAACTTCGAAGGCTACGCCGCCGTGTTCAACAACGTCGACCTCGGCGACGACGTCATTCTGCCTGGCGCCTTCACCCGGGTTAAAACCACCCGCGGCGGCAAGCTGAAGCTCGCTCTCTACCACGACCTTACTCGACTTGTCGGTTCCGCTGATTACACGCAGGACGATCACGGGCTGCTGTTAAAGGGGCGCGTGAACTTGGCGGTGAGCTACGCCCGAGACGCTTATGAACTGATGAAGGCCGAGATCCTCGACAGCATGTCGATCGGCTTCAACACCATCAAAGCGGATTTCGAAGAGCGAGCCGGCCGCCGCGTCCGAATCATCAAGGAGGCCGAGCTTTGGGAGGCGTCCTTCGTTCCGTTCGGCATGAATCCGGCGGCTCAGGTCCTGACCGTTAAATCTGACATTCGACTTTTCGAGAACGCCCTGCGCGAACGCATGGGGCTTTCTCAGAAAGAGGCGGCAGCAGTCGCCTCACTCGGCTATCCCGCGCTACGCCGTGACGGCGGCAGCGAGGCCACGGCGATCGTGGAAGAGCTGAAAACACTCTCCAGCACTTTTGACCAATTTTTTAAGGTGTCGCCATGACCGATCCAATCCAAGAAGTAAAAGCCACGCTCGAAACCCAACTGAAGGAAGGTTTCAGTGGCCTGCAAAAGAAGTACGACGCGGTTGCAGACGAAATGCAGAAAGGCAACACCGTCACCACCGAGATGAAGTCTCAGATCGAAAAGCAGAAGGGCGAGATCGAGCGCGTCATCGAACAGGTCCAGAAGCTGGAAGAGAAGGGCATCAAGCTGCGCAGCCAGCCAGGCGAGGCCAAGAGCTTCATCGACCTGGTCAAAAACGACGATGCCTATAAATCGTTGCAGGCGAAGAGCGTTTCCCTGGCCGATATCGAAGTGACCAAGTCCGACATGGCCAGCATGAAGGAAATGAAGGTCACCAGCGCCGGCATCGTTGCGCCGAACTATGACCCGGTCATTCAGCCTGGTATCCGCCAGGAGCTGCGCATCCGCGATCTGTTGACCACCGTTCCGGTGTCCGGCCAGAACTACACCTACTTCAAAGAAAACCTGCACACCCGCGGCGCCGCACCAGTGGCGGAAGGTGGCCTGAAGCCAACCAGCAATGTGACCTTCACGACCCAGACCGACCGGGTCAAAAAGATCGCCGTCTGGATGCCCGTGACCGATGAGGCGCTGGACGATGTTCCCCAGCTGATGGCCTACCTGCAGGAGCTTCTGCGCTACGACCTCAAGCTCGAGGAAGAGCGTCAGATCCTGAAGGGCGACGGCACCGGTGAGAACCTGAACGGCCTGATGACCCAGGCCACCGTGTACAACGCGGAGCTGACCAAAGCTGGCGATACCGCCATCGATCTGGTACGCCGCGCGATCTACCAGGTTCGCAAGCAATCGATGCTGTCCGCAGACGGCATTGTGATGACCGAGCTCGATTGGATGAACATTGAGCTGCAGAAGGATGGCGAGAACCGCTACCTGTTCGCAAACCTGCAGGGTCTGGTCACACCGGTTCTCTGGGGGCGCCCGGTAGTTACCTCTGACAGTGTCGATGAGGGTGATGCCGACACTGGTGGCGAGTTCCTGGTGGCGAACTTCGCTCGCTCGTCGGTGCTGTTCGATCGCATGTCGTTCCTGTTCAAGATGGGCCTGATCAACGATCAGTTCATCAAGAACGAACGCGCGCTTCTGGTTGAAGAACGCCTCGGCCTGGGCGTGCGCCGTCGTGAAGGTTTGGTCAAAGGCCGCTTCACCGTCGCGGCCTAAACCCCGCAGCGTTCGATGGCCGGCCTTTGCCGGCCTTTTCGTTTCAAGAGGCAACATGAAAATCAAAGCATTGTGGGGATTCGCCGGTAACGCGACGTTGCTGGGTGCCGACTCGAGTTCGGTGAGGGCTGGCCAGGTGTTCGACGAAGTCGATGATGAATACGGCCATACCCTGATTGGCAAAGGGCTGGCGGAGGAAGTCGACGGTGATGGTAAAACCAAGACTTCCGCGCCCAAGAAATCGAAGGCAACGGCTCCGAAAGAGAACAAGTAAATGATCGATCTGGCACGCTTGAAGCTCCACTTGCGAATAGACGGCGACGACGAGGATTCGCTCATCACCGGTTACCTCGAGGCCGCAAAGGCGCACGTGGCGATTCACTGTGATCGCGAGCTCGTCGAATCGGCGCCGACCGGGCCTGAGCAAATGGCTTTCACCCCGGACGTCGAGCAGGCGGTACTGCTGCTCGTTGGTCACTGGTACGCCAACCGCGAGGCGGTGGTGATCGGCACTATCTCATCGGCTGTTCCGCTGGCCGTTGACCGACTTCTCTGGCCAAGGAAGCGTTTTTGATGAGAGCAGGCCCAATGCGTCACCGGTGCACCATGCTCAAGCCAGTGCTGACCAAAAACAAATCCGGCGGATTCGATACCAGTTGGGTTGAGGTCGGCAAGCTCTGGTGTGAGATCACCATGCCGACTGGGCGCATTGCGCCGGTGGCTGAGCAGCTGAAGGTCGTTGTTACCGCCGAGATCCGCGTCCGGCCAAGGGCCGATGCCGTCGCAGGAAATCGCATCGTGCACACGGCGAAAGGAATCACCACCACCTACCTGATCGGCGCCGCGCTGATCGACAACGATCACAGCATGCTCAGGCTGCTCTGCTCAAACGTCCCCAACCCTTGAGGGTGAATTTATGAAAGTCATTGCACTGGGTGCCTTGTCGGGCGCCACTGGCGATCGGGAAAAAGGCGAAGAGTTCGTGGTCGACGCCAAGCTTGGCGCCGACCTCGTTCAGCGCGGGCTGGTGAAGCCAGTGGCCGAAGCTGCTCCGGCAGATAAACCGGCCAAGGCCAAGGAGTAAACCATGGCCGCCCGACGGTCGCGCATGTCCGGCGATTTCAAGTTGCGCAAAACTTTGCGCAACATCCACGCCACGATGGATAACGAGTTGGTCGGCGTGATGCGTGGAGGTGCCGACCAGATCCTGGCTACGATGAGGCAACTCATCCCGAAGGACACCGGCGCCGCTGCCTCTGCGTTGAGGGTGTTCGTCTCCAAGAGCGGCCTGAACGCCGAGATCGGCATCCGGGGCAAGCGTGACACGCAGCGCTTCTTCTACCTGCGCTTCTTGGAGTACGGGACGAAGGGGTACAGCGGCACGCTATACCGTCGAGCAGACAGTAACGCCGTGGGCGGTGAGCACACCAACAACCGCGACAAGTCCAAGCTGTCCGGCCGACGCAACGCATTGCGCGCCCGCGACACGAAGAACAAGTCCGACGGCTCCACTTTCTACGGCAAGTATCCGGACATTCCAGCCCGGCCGGCACACCCATGGTTGCGACCCGCCAAGGACGTGAACCGCGAATTCGTGTTGGCCAACATACGCGCCGCGGTATCCAGGACGCTGCGCAAAGCCAGCATGGGAGCGGGCAATGAGTGATCCGTCTGTTGCTCTGCAGGAAGCGGTATTCGCCAGGCTTGAAGCTGAAGTTTCGTGCCCGGTCTACGACGGTGCGCCGATGGACACCGACATGCCGTATGTCTCGATCGACCGCGAGATCTCGACCAACACCTCTCCGATCGCCGGCCGCAAGCGCGAGCAACGTCTGATCTACCTCTCGGTCTGGTCGGACGCGCACGGCCAAGCCGAAGTCAAACGGATCATCGGCGAGGTCGTTTCAGCACTGGACGAGCGCCGCCTGCCTCTGGCGGTTGGCCGGGCAGTATCGGTCAGGGTTGAGCAAGCAGATGCGCAGCGTGACGCCGACGGCGTTACGTACCAGGGGTCGATCACGGTCCGCGTCATCACCACCCATTAAACCCAACACCGGCCGCACCGCGGCTTTATCCAATGTGCCTTTGGAGGATTACCCATGGCCGATGACAACCTCAACACAGCCGCCGGCTGCCGATTCTCGCTGGGCACCAAGTCCGGCGCCACGACCGAAACGGATTACAAAGCTGACACCTACGTCGAAGTGGGCGAGATCGAAGACCTCGGCGAGTTCGGCGACACCTTCAGTTCGGTGACCTTCACCTCGCTGCGCGACGGCCGGGTGCGCAAATACAAGGGCACCGCGGACGCCGGCGACATGACCCTGACCGTAGGTCTCGACAATGGCGACGCCGGCCAGGCTGCGCTGAAGGTGGCACACAAGGACCGCAGCAAGGGCGATTACAACATCAAGATCACCCTGAACGATGGCGACCCCGATGCAACGCCAGCGGTGTTGCCGACCACCTTCTACATGCGCGGCAAAGTCATGAATAACACCGTCGCCGCTGGCGCCGCTGACAACGTGGTTCGCCGCAACGTCACGATCGGCATCAACTCCGACATCCTCGAAATCCTTCCGGCCGCCGTTGCGCCGTAATCTGAGGGGCTTCGGCCCCGCTTCCCAAGGATCTGACGCATGAGCAAAACCCTCTACGGTACCGTTGAAGTCGAGCTGGATGGTGAGACCTACACACTGAAACCCACGCTCGAGGCCGTTCGCGCGATCGAGGCGCACTTCGGCGGACTGCGCGGCGCGTCCCAAGCAATCAACGCGCTGAGTGTTGACGGCTGCGCGGTGATCATCGCCGGCGGCGCTGGCTTGAAGGGCAAGGACGCTGAGGCTGTCGCCGAACAGGTCTGGCAGGCCGGCGTTCTGGAAGTATCTGTGCAGCTCAACGCTTACCTGGTGGCGCTGTACAACCCGCGCGGTACCGCTCCGGGAAAGACGAAGCCGGCGGCGGCGTAAGTGCTGTCGAGGATGGCAGCTACGTCGACCGGCTGTATGCAGTAGCCACTGGCTGGCTCGGCTGGTCGCCGGATCTGGCCTGGCGCACGCCCATGCCGGAGCTGTTCCTGGCCATGGACGCCAAACTCGAGTGGACGCAAATGACCAACCCCTTCGGCGGCAAGCCCGGTGGAAAGAAAGAGAAGCCGAAGCCATCGACCGTTGCGGCGAAGTTGCGACAGGCTCTGACGGGGCGGCTGGATAGATAATGTTCAAAGTCTGCACCCGAGCATTCAGTAATGATAAATTCCCCTTTTCTACAGGGAGTATCGTTTATGCGTGGCTGTCTTTATCTCGCTGTCTTCGCGCTGATTGCCGGATGTTCTGTCCCGCAGTCGAGTCAAACTCAACGTGTGCCGACGTCTTCTGGGAAAGTTGGATCACAGGAAGTTAGTTTGAATTTAGATCCTGCAGGTAAAGAGGTGAAGGCGCAACTCTTCAGTTCTGGCGAAGAGCTTTTGCGCGAGGTAGAAAAATTGGGCGGCGCAAGGGGAGAATACGAAACAGACTCAGCGTTTTATGGGCGGATGTCTAAGCTTGGCGATTTCTCAATAGCTTCGAAGGTGTCACCTGCCCAGATAAAGTTCAATGCGGCTTCTGGTGAATTCACGTTAGACGCCTCGATGCACAATGCTCAGGGCTTCGGTTTTAAAAGCAACCTCGATGCAGTGACAGCCTTAAAAACCGTCTACCCAGCGTTCATTGCTGGTGAGGATATTTACAACGGAGGTCAGTATTCGGGGCAAAATTCTTACGGTGCATCGGCACTTATAACGAAGAGGACGATTAACAGGTACTATCTTGTGTTTAGTCCTGTACCAAAGCCTCCGCTAAATACGCTGTTTTTCCACGTTAGATCTAGGCTGAATATTACCGGTGCGGAGATGGAGTCCGAACGCGAAAACATCCGTATAGTATTTACAGTCAAAGCAACACCAAGTTATTTGCAGGTTACAAAAAATTATCAGCAGCCAAAAATATCGGATCCGTTTGAGTCTGTGATAAATAACTATTTCTTTTCTGCGAAAGTGTATTGGGTGAAAGTAGTGAATATCAAAACTGGCCGAGTTTATAGCGACGAGGCTAAGTTGGGTATTGAAGTGATTTAAACAACATTTTTCTAAGCCCACTTCGGTGGGTTTTTTTATGCCTGGAGAAAAGCATGGCCGATAGCGACGTACACGGGATGCTCGTCCGCATCGAGGCGACTACAGCCCAGCTGCGTCAGGAAATGGCGCGCGCAGACTCCAGCGTTGCTCAGGCTTCGGGCAAGATCGACAAAAGTCTGGGTCGCATCGACGGGGCTTTCGATCGTGCTGGCGACCGCGCCCAAGATGCTGCTGGGCTAATCAAGAGCGCGCTTGCTGGCGCCATTGGCGCAGCATCTATCGGTAAGATAATCGAGGCTGCTGACTCCTACGGTCAGATGTCCGATCGCATCGGAATGGCTACTTCTAGCGTTAGCGAATACGACCTAGTGCAAGGCCGGCTTTTGGAGACGGCGAAGCGTACGTATCGCCCCCTTGCTGAAGCGCAGGAGTTGTACATCCGAACCTCTGACAGCCTGCGCTCGATGGGGATGAACACCAGCCAGGCGCTGGATGTGATGGACAGTTTCAGCTTCTTGCTGGTGACCAACTCCGCCACGGCAGACAAAGCCAGCTCAGCAATCGATGCGTATTCCAAGGCACTTCAGACTGGCAAAGTTGAAGCTGATGGCTGGCAGGCGATACTTGCGGCCATGCCGAGCGTGGTTGATACCATTGCCAAGTCCACCGGAAAGACAGCAGAAGAAATCCGCAGTCTCGGCGCGCAGGGCAAGTTGAGCCTCGATATCCTGACCGAGGGATTGCAAAAGTCTTCCGTGGCCAACGGGATTCTTGCTGACAGCATGAGCGTGGCGGTTCGCGATGCTGTGCAAAATCTTTCGAACGCTTTCACCGTGTACATCGGCCGCCTCAATGAAACGACTGATTTTGCCGGAACTCTCGCCAGCGGGATAAGCGCGCTCGGTGACAACTTCGAAACCCTCGCAGACGTCGCTATCATCTCGGCGATTGCGGCCCTCACTCGCTACGGGGTGAGTGCTGCAGATTCTGCAGCCGTTGCTGTTTACTCCGCTTTCAAAGACGCAGCTGCGAGAAAAGCCCAAGCCGCATCCGTGTTACTTGCTGCGCAGGCCGAGCAACAAAAAGCACAGACATCCGTATTTTTGGCTCAGAAAGAGGCAGTTGCTGCGCGCGGCACGGCAGTGCAAACGCAAATGTCGATACAGCTCGCGGAAGCGCGATTGGTTGAAGCTCGCGCTACATCCGCTGTCGCGGCCGCGCAAGCGGGCTTGAGCCGTACCACGGGTGTAATTATGGGTGTCCTCGGCGGACCCCTCGGTATTGCATCGCTGGCGATTGGTGCTGCCGCCGCGTTTCTCACGTTGCGCGACAACACCAGCTTTCTCGAAAAGAAGCTCGGAGATCTATCTAGCCCGATTGACAAGCTCATAGAGAAATTCAACGAGCTGGACCGTGCCTCACAATCGACCGCCCTTCGAGGGCTTAAGTCTGAGTTAGAGGATGCCAAGAAGGAACTGGCCGACGCGTCTGGTTCGATCGCATTTGAGTTTCAGAGCAATCTGACAAACGCAGGTCTTGCTGGCGCGTCCGGCTTCATGGCTGGCATCGCGCCTTTGCCGGCTGAGTTTCAGTCGGCCATGGAGATAATCAAAAAGGCTTCAGCTGACCAGGCGGCAGGCCAGATTGTTGACTGGAAGGCTGTCGCGGATCAGTTGCGCGTGATTCCTGGCATTACTGTTGAGATGGCCGACGCTCTGACAGATAGCGGCGGCGCGGCAACGGAAAAGGCGAAGACAGTTCAGCGCCTGAGTGAGGTAATTGCGCAGCTCACCGGCGAGACGGACGCCAATACCCGGGCGGAGCGTGAAAATGCTGCGGCCCGGGCTGGCGCAAACGAAGCCGGGCAAAAGTATCTGGACCAGTTGCTTAAGCAACTTGCATCGGCTCAGGACAAGACCAGCTTGGAAGCGGCAAATCGGTATATCGCCGAGAACAATCTGCTCACAAAGGAAATGGTCGTTGCCATCCGCTCAGCGGCAGCGGCGAAGGACGCCCAGAAAGCATCCGATGATGCCGCCGCCAAAGCCGCGCGGAAGAACGCTACCGAGGGTACCTCTGCCGCCAAGCAACAGCTCAAATCGTTCGAGTCTGCCGAAGAAGGCTACAAGCGCCAGATCGACCTGATCAACACCACCGGTGATAAGCAGAAGGACGCCACCGAGGCTCAGAAGCTTGCGTTCGAACTCCAGGAAGGAAAGCTGGGGAAGCTCAGCGAGGCGCAAAAAAAACGGCTGATGGGAATGGCCGCCGAGCTCGACGCGCTGAACAAGCTGAAGAAGGCCAACGAAGACGACCTGAAGCTGACGGCGTTCAAGAACGCGCAAGCGCTGACCACTCAAACGACAGGGGACGGTTTCGACCAGGAACTGGCCGGCGTCGGCATGGGCGACAAGGCGCGCGATCGGATGCGCGCGGACCTGGCCATGCGCCAGAAATACGCAGCCGACGTGGCTGCGCTCAATGAGCAACGCAACACCGGGCAGCTATTGCCGGAACTGTACGCCAAAGAAACGCAGGTGCTGCAGGATGAGCTGGACAAACGGCTGCTCGCTCAGGAAGCCTTCTATGCGGCTACCGATGAGCAGCAAGCCAATTGGATGAATGGCGTCAACGAGGCTTGGGCGAACTACGCGGACGCCGCCAGGGACTATTCGCAGATAGCTGCTGATGTGACCTCGACCGCGCTGAACACTGGCACCAGTGAGCTTGGCACCTTCTTCGCCGATGTGGCGAGCGGCGCCGAGGATGCCGGCGATGCGCTGGGGGATATGGTCGGCAACTTCGCGAAGTCGATGCTGAAGGCGCTGGGTGACATGGCGGCGCAGTGGCTGATCTACCAGGGCGTGCAAATGCTGGTCGGTAAAACCACGCAAGCAAGTGCCGCTGGCACGCTTGGCGCGAACGCTGCGGCCATGTCGTTGCAGGCAGGTCTGAATGCTTACGCCGCGACAGCCGCAATCCCGATCATCGGCCCGGCCGCTGCTCCGGCAGCGATGGCCACAGCCCTGAGCGTTACTGGACCGCTCGCGTCCGCCGTTGGCATGACCGCCATGGCTGGCGCTGGCTTCATGGAGGGCGGCTACACCGGCGACGGTCGGCGAGATGAGATCGCCGGTCCGGTGCACCGCGGCGAATACGTGTTCAATGCCGACGCGACGGCACGTATTGGCGTAGGGACGCTTGAAGCGCTGAGCAACGGGAAAGCTGCTTTGGTCGGGCAATCCGGTTCGAGCGCGGGTAGTGGTTCGCCCGCGTCGGCGCCGGCGCCGATCATCTTCAATGCGAACGTGACTGTTCAGGGCCAGCCAGGGATGAGCAACCAGGACGCGCAAATGCAGGGCGACTCAGTCGCTGCTGCGCTGGAATCACAAATGGGGCAATTCCTTGATCGGGAGATGCGCCAAGGCGGGCGCCTCTGGAGGCGGAGCTGATGGCCGAGGAATTTATCTACGATGTTGAAGTGGGCGCCGATGGCGACGTCTCCCAGCGAACCTGGGAAAACGAGTTTGGTGACGGTTACGTGCAGGCCGGCGGCATCGGCATCAACACGAAAAGTCAGGTTTGGAATCTCACGCACACCGGCTCGATGGAGCAGGGGGAGGAGCTGCCGCTGATCTGGGCTTTCCTCGATCGGCATGAAGGCTACAAGTCGTTCCTTTGGACGCCACCTGGTGGCGTCCGTGGGCGGTACCGGTGCAACGGATACAAGCCCCGCGCTGTTAGCCCCGGCCTATTTACCCTCACTTTTGCCTTCAAGCAGGTCTACACCCCCTGACTGAGAGCAATGACTGACCCCGCCCCGTGCGGGGTTTGTTGTTTCTGGAGTCCCATGAATTACAACGCCGATATTCAAAAGCTCGAGCCGGGCAACCAGATCCGGCTGTTCGAACTCGACGCTACACGCTTGGGCGCGAACCTCTGGCGGTTCCACGGCCATGCACAGGAAGGCGACATTGTCTGGCAGGGGCAGCTCTACTCGCCGCTGCAGATCACAGCGAAAGGATTCGACATCCGTGGGGACGGGCGGCCCGCGGCGCCGACGTTGCAAATTGCCAACGAGCTTGGCGGCGTGCGCGGCGCGATCACTGCGCTGTGCTTGCAGTTCCGCGACCTTGCCGGCGCGAAGTTCACGGTTATCGAGACCTTCCGCCATTACCTGGACGCGGCCAACTTCCCCGACGGAAACCCCACGGCAAGCAATCAGAGCCGGAAAAACATCTGGTACATCGAGCAGAAGACCGAGGAGACGCTCGACTCGCTGACGTTCTCGATGTCCAGTCCTACCGACATGGAAGGGCAGATGTTGCCGTCCCAGCAGATCACCAAGCTTTGCCGGTGGGCGTGCCGTGGTGGTTACCGTGGCGAGGCCTGCGCCTACACCGGTGCCGCGATGTTCACGAAGAAAAACGAACCCACCGACAACCCCGCGCTCGACCAGTGCGGTGGTTGGTGGAGTAGCTGCAAGCTGCGTGGCAACACGCGTCGCTTCGGCGGCTCCATGGGGGCAAGCCTTATCGCAAGTTCGAGGTAACCAATGCGCATCAATCAAAAGCTGCAGGACGAAATCCGCGCCCATGCGGAGCGCGCTTACCCGGGCGAGGCTTGCGGGCTGCTGGTGAAAACCTCGACCGGTCGCCAGTACGTGCCGTGCACGAATCGCGCGAAGTCGGAGCGCGAGAACTTTCAGATCGACGAGCGGGACCAAGCCGCCGCCGAGGACTTGGGCGAAGTGCTGGCGATCATCCATAGCCACCCGGACAAAGCGCCCGCGCCGAGCATGGCCGACCGGGTCAGCTGTGAGCTGCACGAACTGCCGTGGGGCATCGTCGGCTGGCCAGGCGGTGAGTTCGAATGGTTCAAGCCGTCAGGCTTCGAAGCGCCGCTGCTGGGCCGCGATTTCTCCCACGGCCTTCTGGACTGCTGGGGCGCCTGTCGCGATTGGTATGCGCGCGAGGGCGGATTGCAGCTTCCGAATTTCGAACGCCACGACCTTTGGTGGGAAGACGAGAACGGGCCGAGCCTGTACGAGGACAACTTCAAGGCCGCAGGCTTTTACGAAGTTGAAGAGGCGCGGCGCGGCGACATGCTGGTGCTCCAGGTGCCGACGATCGGGCGACCGTGTTTCCACCCAAACCATGCCGCCATCTATCTCGGTGACAACCCGCACTTTGCCAGCGAGCAAGCGCCGGCGCTCGGCGGGTCAGGCCCATTCATTTATCACCACATGCCTGGCCGGCTCTCCAGCCGAGAGGTTTACGGGTGGTCCATGGCCAACCGCGTAAAACTGATCCTGCGACACAGAGACTACCGACCATGACCATGACGACCATCAAGCTCGGCGGCGTTCTAGGCAAGCGCTTCGGCCGCGAGTACCGGCTGGACCTCTTTGGGTTCCGGGACGCGATGAGCGCGCTTTGCCAGATGAAGCCTGGCTTCGAGACGTTTCTGCGCACCGCCGAGGAGCGAGGGCTGGTGTTTGCCGTGTTCCTCGACGAACGAAACATTGGCGAAGAGGAGCTCGACTTGCGCGGTGCTGGCGCCAAAGTGATCCGCATCATGCCGATCATTCAGGGCAGCAAGTCGGCCGGAGTGTTCCAGACGATCTTGGGTGTGGCGCTGATCGTGGCCGGCCTGTTCACTGGCGGCACCACTTCGGCACTTGGCATGGGGCTGCTCGCCACCGGTGCTGCGGTTGGCTTGGGCGGCGTGGTGCAGATGCTGTCCCCGACCACCAAAGCCAACACCGCCGACAAGAACGAAGACGGCAACAATCCAAGCTATGGCTTCGGCTCAGCAGTGACCACGATCGCCCAGGGGAATCCTTATCCTCTGTTGTACGGCGAGCGTGAGATCGGCGGCGCCGTTGAGTCCGGGGGCATTTACACCCAGGACATTCTTTGAACTGTCATTCAGTTTTGTTCAGGGCGGTGTTGGCTTGGAAGATTGTGTCGAAGTCGAATTAGCCATCGCATCAGCCGGGCTTTCGGGTGTCTGTGCGGGTTTTGATATTGGCGTAGTGGATTTGACTACCCCTTTCCAGGGCTTTACGACTTTCTCGGCAAGTGATGATCTCGTTGTTACGGTCTCATTATTCTTGGAGTAAACAACCTCTTTTTCTCTTTCCTTGCGCAAACCTTCCTTTACAGAATGTGCCTGTTTTATTCCGGCCAACATTACTTTTGCTGTTTCTGGATTTGTGCAAATGCAGTGTACGTAGTCCAGTTCTTGCACCACCCAAACATCACTGCCGGCCAGTGGCTCCCCGTCTTTATCAGTGGGGTGGATAAAAAATTCTACCGTCATGGTGGCGACGCTCCTGTTCTTGGTCTGCCTGTATATCAAAGGGGCCGCTGAATCAAAAGCTGATTCGGACTTCACTTAATTCAAGCATCAAGTACCACTCAACCCGCTTCGGCGGGTTTTTGCATTATGGAGGGCGCATGAGCGCAGCAGCAAAGAAGTCTTCGCGCACGGCGCCGAGAAAGCGACGCTCTGTCACTGGCAGCAAAGGCGGGCAGTCCAAGCCAAATCAGCCAAGCATTGCGTCCAACAGCGTTCCGTCGCTGGCCACCGCCCGGCTGGTGTACATCTGGAGCTGGGGCCCGATTGTTGGGCCGGTCGACGGCCTGCGCTCTGTGCGGCTGGACGGCACGCCCATTCAGGCACAAGACGGCACGATCAATTATCCCGGTGTGAAATGGCAGTTCCGCTCCGGCGAGCTTCACCAGGAGCGCCTGTCCGGTGTCACCGAGTCCAGCAATGAAATAGCCGTCGGCCAAGAGCTACGCACTTCGACGCCCTGGCTGTACAGCATCAACAATTACATGATCGACGCCGCGCGCGTGCGCGTGAGCTGGCCGACGCTTCAATCTCAGGACGCCAGCGGCAACATCAACGGTGTGCGGATCGACTACGCCATCGATGTTTCAACCGACAATGGTCCGTATGTGACGGTGCTGACCTCGTTCGTCGATCGCAAGAACGTCACCAAATACGAGCGCTCCCACCGGATCGAGCTGCCCGCGGGCAGCGGCTGGACACTCCGCGCCCGCCGCCTGACGCCGGAGGCCAACAGTTCGCTGGTGCAGGACAGCATGTTCATCGAGGCCGTCGCCGAACTGGTCGACAGTGATCAGGAATACCCGCTCACGTCCGTCGGCTGTATTGAGTACGACGCCCAGCAGTTCGGCGGCGATATCGCGAAGATCGCCGTGCTGATGCGCGGCCGCATCGTGCGCGTGCCTTCTAACTATGACCCGGTCACGCGTACCTATGCCACCGGCGGCACCGGTACCAGCGGCGGTATCTGGGACGGGACCTTCAAAGAGGCCTACACCAACAACCCGGCCTGGGTTTTCTACGACCTGGTGCTGCATCCGTATTACGGGCTCGGCGAGCGCATCGACGCCACGATGGTTGATCGCTGGTCGCTGTATCGAATCGCGCAGTACTGCGACCAGATGGTGCCGGACGGGAAGGGCGGACAGGAGCCGCGTTTCACCTGCAACCTGTATTTTCAAAAGCAGGCCGAAGCCTACGCAGTGCTGCAAGACTTGGCTTCGATCTTCCACGGCATGGCCTACTGGGACGGCAGCCAGATCGTCGTCAATGCGGATATGCCGGGCGACCCCGTTTTCAGCTACAGCCCGTCGCAGATCCTCAACAACGGCGCCATCAAATACGACGGCACCCGCTGGCGCGATCGCCACACCACCGCGATGGTGTCCTGGGACAACCCGGCGCAGGGCTTCGAAACCGACAAGGAGCCGGTATTCGATAATGAAGCGATGAGTGAGCTCGGCTCAGTTCGCGAACTCAGCGTGGACGCGTTTGGGTGCACGTCTCTTGGCCAGGCGCAACGCGCGGGCCAGTGGGCGCTGGTGACCGAGCAGCTGCAGACTCGCGGCGCGACGTTCCGGGTTGGTCTTGATGGCGGCATCCCCAAACCCGGCCAAATCATTTCCGTTGGCGATCCGATGCTGGCGGGGCGGGCGAATGGTGGGCGGGTATCTTCTGCGGCCGGACGCGTTATCACCCTCGATCGCGATCTGACGATCCCGACGGGCGCCAGGCTCTACGTCAACCTGCCCAGCGGCAAGTCCGAAGCGCGGGTAATCAGTTCGGTCAACGGTCGTGCTGTCACCGTGGCCGCGAGTTACAGCGAACTGCCAGAGCCGGAGTGCGGCTGGGTGATCGACTTCGACGACCTGAAGGTCATGCAGTTCTACGTCCGCAACGTTACGCGCCCTGAGTGGCATCAGTACCAGCTCGAGGTCATCCAGCATGAACCGAGCAAGTTCGGATTCATCGACAACGGAGCTGTCGTTGATACCCGTCCAATCAGTGGCATTCCTATCGGTACGCAAGCGGCGCCGGCGCGGGTGCTGATCAGCCAGAACGTAGTGGTCGAGCAGGGCATCGCCGTTACCAGCATGAGCATCGCTTGGGATGCCGCGCCAGGCGCAGTGGCTTACGACGTTGAATGGCGGTGGGGCGCTCGAGAGTGGATCAAGGTTACGCGTACCGGTGAGCTGATGGTCGATGTTCGCGGGATCTATTCAGGGCAGTATCTGGCGCGGGTTCGCGCGGTCAGCGCCATGAATGTCTCGTCGGTGCCGACCAACTCGGTGCTGACGGACCTGCTGGGCAAAACCGGCTTGCCGCCGGCGGTCACACACCTGACTGCGACATCTCTGCTCTTTGGGATTGAACTCAAGTGGGGTTTCCCCGCTGGCGCAGAAGACACACAGCGCACCGAGATCTGGTATGGCCCCTCGCCGTCTCGAGAGGCTGCGACGAAGCTTGCTGATTTGGCCTACCCGCAGAGCGACTACAGCATGCAAAGCCTGCTGGCGGGCGCCACGTTCTTCTTCTGGGCGCGGCTGGTGGATCGTACCGGCAACGTCGGTCCGTGGTACCCAGAAGGGATTGGCGTGATGGGGCAGGCCAGCTCCAACGCCGGGCCTATCCTTGAATTGATCAAAGGGCAGATCGGAGAGACCGAGCTCGGGCAGGACATCGTCGACAAAATAGATCTGATCCCAGGGCTGCAGGACCAGATCGACGCGCTCGATGGGCTGAAAGGCTATGACCCGGACGCCACCTTTGAAGAGTACGACCTGGTGGTGCAGGGCAAGCGGATCTACCAGGCCACCGGCCCGGTACCGCTCAACATGCCGCCGCCGAACCCGCTCTACTGGCTCGACGTTGGTCAGACGGTGGAAACGGCCAATGGCCTTGCTCAGCAGGTGGCGACAAACACCGCCGAGATCATCGAGATCGATGGCGTTGTTACTGCCCAGGCCACAGCGTTCGAAGCCCTTCGCGCCTCCTATCGAGACGATGACGGCGCTGGCGATCTCGCGGACGCGATCAAAAGCCACACAAGCACCGCCGCGATCGCTTCCGAATCGAAGGTTCGCGCCTCCGAGAACGAAGCAATGGCCGGGCGCCTAACGACCTTCGACGCCAAAATCGGAGAGAACGCGGCGAACATCACCGAGCTTGAGGAAGTGGTGGTCACCAACCAGCAGGCCTCTGTACAGCAGATCACTCAGCTGAGCACGACCGTCGGCAGTCAGCAAACAGCAATCGAGCAAAATACGTCGATAGTCAACGACGTGAACGGGAAGATATCGGCCAGTTGGTCGGTGAAGATGCAATACAACTCCGGCACGGGCCAGTACATCGCTGCCGGTATCGGGCTTGGTATTGAAAACGGGCCAGCTGGATTGCAAAGCCAGTTCCTGGTCAGCGCTGACCGGTTCGCCATCGTAAACACCATCGCGGGTGGCGCGATCGCTGTTCCGTTTGCAGTGCAGGGCGGGCAGGTTTTCATGAACTCGGCGTTCATCATGGATGGCTCGATCACCAACGCGAAGATCGGCAATTACATCAGCTCTTCCAACTACATCGCCGGCCAGCAAGGCTGGATCCTGAACAAAGACGGCACGCTTGAAATAAACGGCATCGTTCCTGGGCAGGGGCGTCTGGTGATCAACTCACTGAACGTCTCGGTCTACGACGCCAACAACGTGTTGCGTGTTCGTCTCGGCTATCTGGGGTAATCAATGGCGCTATTTGGACTGCGTGTCTTTAACGAGAGCGGTCAGCTCGCTATGGACACCAACAGCTTCACCTACCAAGTGATATGGCAGGGCGTGATTGACTTCAGCGGGACGGTACCCAGCTACACGCTGAATATCCCCGGCTTCAATCCAGCCAGCTGCGTGTTCATGATCATCCCGACGAGGGCGCAGGACGTGCAATCGTCAGAAGCAGACGGCTCTGGAAACCAGAAGTCCTACCCCTATGTGACCACGTCGGCAGGGCAGGTTGTTGTTCTGCCTAAAAACCCGTCCGCCGGCGCGGCCACGATTCAATCAAGGATCGTGGCCAAAGCCTACGCAATCAGGTATTCGACATGAGCTACGGCTTTCAGAGCATCAACGACAATTCGTTTGTCCAGATCGACTCGGAGGCCCCAAGGCTGTGCGTCCTCACCAGAGGCACCTATTCAGGGGTGGCAAGCGCGTCCGGCGTATTTGCTAGGGCAGTCACCAGCGTGGACCCGCCCATGGTCTTCATTCGACCTGATCAGGGAGGAGCGATTCAGGTTCCGATTTCCGTTTGGTTCACCGGCGGACCGGGTAACTGGACCGGGTTCTCCATGAACGCGTCCAGGGTCAACGAAACGCTGAGCGGTCAATATTTCGTTGCGGCTTGGTCTTCCATGGGTACCGCAGCGTATGGGATGCGGCTGTGGGACGGCGCCGGAACGCTTGTTTACGACAGCGGAGCGCCGGCTGTGGTCGTGACGTTCGCCGCGGGCAACTGGACCTACCTCGGTACCGAGCAGTTGAGCGTTGGGCGCAGATACCTGTGGGGGATCAGCAAGAGCCTTGGTGCAGGGGAATTCGTATCGCTCAACCCGTTCACGATGAACTGCCACAACGACGGCTCCGGCGGCGGCTGCGCTCTTGGGGTCGATTACGCAAACAACCGCATCATGATGTACAGCCTCGCGTTCACCGCTTGGACTGATCAGGGCCATCGCCCATTCCTCTGCGCCAAGTTGCTGGCCTGACCCTTTCATTTTTGGAGATACACAATGCCCTGGTACAAGACGGGAACGGTCTCTGTCACCCAAAATTCCAATGCGGTGATCGGCACAGGCACCGCGTTCATTGCCAACAGCCGGGTCGGTGATGGTTTTCGCGGCCCGGACGGTCGCTGGTACGAGGTGACCAACATTGCCAGCAATACCGCGCTGTCGATCTCTCCGAACTACGAAGGCCCGACAGCGACCGGCGGCTTTTACGCCATCATGCCGGTGCAGGGATACCAGAAGGATCTGTCCGATCAGGTCCGCGCAATCCTCAATGACTACGGCGATAAACTTGCGGCACTCGGGACTACCGGCAATTACGAAATTCTTCCGCTTACCAAGGGCGGTACCGGAGCTACTGATCTTGCAAGCGCGCGCGCGTCGCTTCAGATTGATGACGTGCAACCCATCAGCAAAGGCGGCACTGAGTCGAATACCGTCGCTGGCGCTAGGGCCAAGCTTCAGGTTGGGCCACGCCGCAACCTAATCATGAACCCGCTCTTCAACGTCAATCAGCGTATTTACGCCGCCGAGGCAACCACGGCGGCTGGTCAATACACGTTCGACCGCTGGCGCATTGTCACCTCTGGACAGAGCCTTTCCTCCCAAGTCAACAAGAATGGTCGAACTGTAAATCCGCCATCAGGTGGGCTGGAACAGGTAATAGAAGGGAGCTTCATTAGCGGGGGGATTTACACCTTGTCCTGGGAAGGGACTGCTACAGCAACAGTCAACACCGTAGTGGTCGCAAGCGGCGCTCAGGTAACACTGACCGCCGGATCAAACTGCACGATCAGGTTCATCGGCGGAACGCTGTTCTATCCGAAGCTTGAGCTGGGCAGTTTGCCAACGGGGTACGAGGACCGGAGTTATGGGGAAGAGTTGATTCTCTGTCAGCGCTATTACGAGAAGTCCTATCCGACGGACATCAAGCCCGGAACAATTTCTGGATTTGCCCCCCCAAACATTTCCAACGGTATGACCCTTTCTTGCTCAGGATCAGGGACTCGGGCAATGGGGCGAACCAAGTTCTCGGTTGAGAAGAGAACAACCCCAACTCTGCGATATTGGGATCAGCAGGGGATCGTAAATGCTTTTACTGTAGGTAATTCCGATGGCGGAGTTCAGACCAATGGATTCACGGGAGATACATTTCGCACTGTACAGGCAAGCACGGCGTACATCTGGGCGCACTGTGCTCGTAATGCTGGTGAAACATTTCTTTGCCACTGGGAGGCGTCTGCCGAGCTATGAATTACAAGCAATCAGAAGGCGAAAGTGTTACCACTGACACCGGGTTCTGGATTCCAGCGGACCCGGAAAATACGGAATGGCAGGCCTACCAGCTATGGCTGGCTGCAGGTAATGCGCCGGAGCCAAGGTTCAGCGAGGAAGAGTTGAAAGCTCAGAAACTTATTGAGGCTTCGCTTGAAATTTCGCGGCTGCGCGCAATCGCAGATTACAACATCAAGCCTTTGCAGGATGCTGTCGATATTGATGAGGCTGATGCAGAAGTCTTGGCTAGCCTGAAGCTCTGGAAGAAATACCGAGTCGATCTCAGTAAGGTCGAAGCGCAGATGGGATATCCACTCACGATTGCGTGGCCTGTCTCCCCAGCGGAAGCCAAGCCAAACTCAGATCCATATTGAGCGGCACTGCAATTTCACAAAAGGGATATTGGGGATTCTGGTTGGAATGCCCAATACAGTTTTTGGTTATTTAAGGAAAAATAATTTCTTTATGGATTCACCCAGGCTGCGGCCTTCGTGAATGTAAAACGTGTTTGTGGTGGGTCCATTCATTGGTAATAACTTATTCTCAGCGTGGTCATAGCGACGCGCAACATATCCTAAGGACTTCATAATTGTAGATACATTGTGCCAGTCTGAGTTTTCTACCATTATCACTGGCTTAGAGCGCTCAATTGTTCTTCTCAGTCCGCGAAGAACCAATGACTCGGCGCCTTCGACGTCAACCTTGATCAAGTCAGGAGATAATTTTAAATCGTCACCAACCCTCAAGTCGCATTTGACTTTTTCAAGTCTTGTAAGTCCGCCTCGCTCCAAGAATTTTTGCTTGACCCAAGGCAGTTCGTAATATGAGTCAGTGATAGAGGCCTCTTCTATGAAGGCCTCATCATTTGAATATGGTATGTTTAGATAAAAGCTACCGCCTGTATCGGCTAAGCCGTAGGCGTTTATTTGTATGTTTCCGGGTACTTCGCTCGCTAGGCTATTTAATTCCCCTATGAGTATGGGGTTTGCTTCATACGAGTGAATTGTCGCGTCTGGAAAAAGGATACGGAAAGATATGATGCTTTGACCAAGATTTGCACCTATGTCGAGTATTGTGTTGATGCGTCTTGAGCCTATTGTGAAACCATAAAAATCAGTGTCATGAACTTCTTTGGTTTTCCATCGATGCATCACTGCTTCTGATAAGTGCTTTAGTTCCATGAGCGACTCAATCCTATTTTATTTAACAGAATAAACCTCAGAGTGCCACTGTACGTCTAATTCTTGCTGGTGAAAAGAATGTCTATCACAACGCAGCAGCTGCTGCAGATCTTTTTCTATGCTCGCCAAGCCGCGGGCTTTTTTTCGTCTGGAGAAAAGTGATGCCTGTTACCGAAAAAGACCGCGACATCCTCGCCCGCACACTTTGGGGTGAGGCGCGCGGCGAAGGCACGGCGGGGCAGATTGCCGTCGCCTGGACGATCCGCAACCGCGTGTTCGATGGAAAGGAGAAGTCGTGGTGGGGTGAAGGCTACGCTGGCGTATGCCAAAAGCCATGGCAGTTCAGCTGCTGGAACAAGACCGACCCGAACTATCAGTTCCTGATCGGCGTGAAGCAGATCCCGTTCCGCGAGCTGGCGCAGTGCCGGATCGCTGCTGACCAGGTGATCGACGGCAAGGTTCCGGATCCCACCGGCGGCGCCACGCATTACTACGCCGCAAGCATCAAAGCGCCTGCATGGACGGTGAAGGCGAAACAGACCCTCAAGCTGGGCGGTCACGTCTTCTTCAAGGATGTGCCGTGATGGTCGTTCCGTGGAAAGCGGTCGGTGTGCTGGCGATTGTGCTCGTCGGCTTCGGCAGCGCCTGGCAGTTTCAGGATTGGCGTTACGAAAAGCAGCTCGCCGAACAGGCAAAGCTGCATGCCGAAACCCTCAATCAACTGACCCAGGCCGCCGCGGCCGCGCAGCAGGCGGAGCAGGACAAGCGGCAGGCGCTCGAGCAGCGTTTGTCGGCCAGCGAGCAAACCCACTTCAGGAAAATGACTGATGCCCAACGTGACCAAGATCGCCTGCGCGATCGCCTTGCTACTGCTGATGTGCGGCTGTCAGTCCTCCTCGACGCAGCCGATGTTGCCAAAGGCTGCGACGTGCCAACCACCTCCAGCGCCGGCGGCGTGGATCATGCAGCCGTACGAGCCCGACTTGACCCAGCGCATGCTCAACGAATTATCGCCATCACCGATAAAGGAGACCGAGGACTGATCGCGCTTCAGGCGTGTCAGGCGTATGTTCAGGAAATGTCCCGCTGATGAGGGAAGGACGGGGCGAAGGGATTCTCGCCTTGCAGGGTCTTAATCTCTGTGGCCAAGTGTGAGATGTGCCTGTCCTTCGCCATCCGCTCCCAGTTGGTTTTGATTGTGATGTCGTTCGCTCGCCGGTCAGCCTCAGCGGCGGCAGTCTTGGCAGCGTTCAACTCAGCCCTGAGGGAATTCCTCTCGAGCGTGAGCGCATCGTTGTCACGGACCAAACCCTGAACATTTTCCAGCGCACGCACGAGCTGGAGAGTGAGCGCTTCGAATTCGTTCTCGTACATCCTGAGCTGATGTCGGCAGGTTTCGAGCGGGGTCGGGGTGCCGAGCCAATCGTCGGTGTCTTCTATGAGGTGATCCACGGGAATGCCTTACTGAATACTGTTTGGATGTACAGTAATCGAGCCGGACAGCATCGGCGAGCGTGCAGCGACGAGCAGCAGATTTATGCGATTAAAAGATTGGATTTGCTTCAATCAAGCTTAAGCATCTGCGCGAGTAAGGGATCATTCGACCCTAGGACTGCCGCCTGTATATCCACGAAGTACATGCCTCCCGTAATTTCCCCTACGACCTCGCCCTCTTCAATCCATTTTTTCAGCTGCTGAAGGCTAGGTTTATTGCCCGCGTAGCGCAGCTTTCGATACTCGCTGGCCTCCATAAGCCTGGGCAGTCTTACGGTGACCTGAGAAAGAATTTTCATAATCCTTGCCCTCTTCGAGCCGCCTCTACTCGATCAACCAGACTGCTTCCAGTCGTCCTATCAAGCCGCGCCGGTTCACGGTAGTGAGCATTTGGCTCCACATAGTAATTGCGTCCATGCTTGATCGGGGCAGGAGAGATTCGCCCTTCGCGTGCCCACTTTCTCAGCGTGTTTGAGCTGGGAGGCGTTCTGAAGTGATCTCTAGCCCATTCAGTGAGAGTCAGTTTGCTCATAATGCACCCGACGATAAAGTTGAGATCAAACATTATTTCAATCGGAGCTCGGGGTTTCTCTTGGGCTCGCACTGCCCACCGAGACGGCTGATGACAACTTGGCGCAACACCTTTGGATGCCCGTCCCCGCCGCGAATGAAAGGGATCGAGTTGCCATGCAACCAGCGTGACTGAGCGGCCGGTCGCTCATAGCCTGTAAATTCGGCCATTTCGTCTTTCGTTAGAAACATAGTCATAGGCTCACGCAGTGCTTCATCCTTTGTTGCATTCGCTGCAACTCGTGCATGAAGAATTACCGCCCTCACCGACACCGGCGACGATGGACTGATTGCGCTGCAAGCGTGCCAGGCATACGTCAAAGAGTTCGCTTACGCGCGCACCGAATGACTTATCGCGGCGTTGATGTGAGGATTTGTCAATCCGGCGCCATCATTACCGCCAAAGTCATCTTGATGAACTCCTCATTCCTGTCGATGGCCCAAAGTGCGCCACGCACGTTCTCAGCGACTTCGGCCGAGCCTCGCTGCTCAACCCAGTTTGTCAGCTCCATGATGGCTGCTTCGAGGGCGAGCTGGTTCTCGTTGATTTTGTAGAGCAGAGAAGGGAGCAAGTCTGAATTTGGCATGTGATGTCCTCCTTGATGAGGACAGCGTAGCAGTCGGAAGCGTCGAGACTTGTTTGGTAGAGAGAAGCCAGCAGTCACTCGTCGCGTTGCGTCACTGTGAAACATTCCAAAGAGGGGAGTTTGAAGGGAGGGTGCTTAGCCCAATGGACGATTGTAGTTTTCGTCCCGCAAGGATGCCTCTGAAGATGAAGAACATATTCAGAGGTTCTGTCTCCGAACGGCTTTCCTGGGTCATAGGAAGGATAGCCAATATGATAGTGCCAGAGATTGTGTTCGCGAACGAATAGAACTTTTTTTAACCATTCCCCGTCATCGGTAGGGATGTCGTCCGACTTCTTCAAGCGACCTTCTAGCAGTATCAGGCCGTTTTCCTCAACGTGCGTGATGAAATTATCAACCGGGAACAGCTCATTCGCAGCCATGTCGAGATAGGTAATCTCGAAATGATCGCTCATGTTCACGATGTGGGCTGGCTGTTTTTCCTTCGGTTGCGTATCCATTCTCTTCGCTCTTCACCGGTTAGGCCGGCTGGAAAATTCACCACACCACTTCCTAGGGCCTTCTTCAGAATTTCGAGATCGAAATTGAAGACCCGTTCCTCGGAATCATTCCTTGGCACGTTTGGTTTCTTCTGCATGTTTTTTGGCCCTTTTGGGTCCATAACCTCAGCTCGTATGAGATGAGTCCCGATAAAGCAACTACGCGTTAGAGTGCGCCGGGAGCCAAGCGTTCATGTTCTACTCTCGTAGCGCTGTGGCGTAACGCAATCATAGCCTAGTGATGGCACGCTAGAGAATAGATCTAATACTGTTCATTTGAACAGGTAAATTCGGGTATATGACGTGCAAAAGCTGTCATAAAGCTGGCATTACCGAGCCAAAACCACCCATTCAGGCACAAAAAAGACACTTGCGATGATCGCTAAGTGTCTGATTTGTATCGCTTATTTGGTGGAGCCGGGGGGATTTGAACCCCCGTCCGCCAGTACTCCGCTGTCGGTACTACATGCGTAGCCGTGTCTATTAAGTTAACCCTCAGCGACCCGACGGGCAGGGTGCTTTGGGCGAGTTGTGTAAGTTTTAGCCGCTTCGTCCACAACGTACTGCACGGCGATTCTGTTCTATATGACAATCATTTCGGGTTTACAGACATCCCCTGATGATTGCTGGACCCGAAGGTACCAGGAGCATTGTCAGCTGCAATTAAGCAGCGAGAGCAACACCGTATTGGTCGTCATTGGCAACTATAAGTAGTTGCAACAGTGGATTTACGACTTCTGTTACCAAGTCGGCATGCACCTAGAGTTTCGCAACCGGCGTCGAATCCTAAACGGCCCCGAACTCATTGCCCGGTGAATCTGTTCGGGCAACAAGCGTGCACAGTGTACGTCAAAACGCTTGGCAGGCCAACCCGAAGGTTGGCCTGCGCGACATCAGTTACGCGTCGGGTTACGGATCTGCATCTTGCTGATGATGCCGTTGGTAACCTCGATGCATTCCTTGTCGTTGCCGGACGCCTGGGCCGCAGTGGCTTTTTCCTGTGCTTCCTTGATGTTATTCATGGAGCTTTCAGGAAGGGACGGCTGGCTGGTGACGAAGTCTTTGATGCTTTGAAGATTCCCGGCACAAAGGTCTTTGTCGGCCGCGAACACCGGCGAGGCCAGAAGTGCACCAGTGATAAACAATCCAGCAATTGCAGAATGCTTCATGGGTATCTCCTTGAACGATGGGGGCTCGGTGCTGCCGGACGGTCTGGCCGCGATGCCGAGGTCAAGACAAGCGAGGTCAGTATAGGACCTGTCTGGTTGACCGCTTCGCTGCGCAGGAATTCGGTTTTATTTGCAACGAATGTCAAATGGCCAGATCGGTCGACCAAGTGCCGATGCAGCCGACCTGTAAAAGGTCGGCGCATGAATCATTTTTTGGTGTCACCGGTAGCGTTTTGAATGTCCAGCAGGGTTTGCTGGGTTTCAGCGAGGCAGTCGTCAATCTTGCCTTGTGCTTTCAGGGCGCGGGCTTTGCTGACACTGGCCGAGACGCGGGCATTCAGATCCGGTGACGTCTGGTATTGAGTCTTGGCGCTATCGATTCTCTGCAGATTGGCATCGCACAAATCGGCAGGTTTTTCAGCGGCGAACGAAGTGGACGCCATCATCGAGGCAGTGACAAACAGACCTAACATTACAGAGCGGTTCATGTGTATCTCCTTGAACTGAGGGTTCAGACTTCGCTGACCGTTGAACAGGCCCCGAATGGTCCGGGGCATGTGCAGTGGACTACCGCCTCGCTCAAGGGTTCTGATTTTTGTTCAGCAGACTTTGGCCTGTGTCACCCGATCCACCAGATAAACCAGCCCGTGGTAGTCGATGCCACCGTGCTGGGTCAGGCCGATTTCGCACGTGCGGCTGGTGGAAATGCCCTCGCTGCAGTGCTGCACGGCGTCCTTGAGCGTACGCAGCGAATGGCTGTTCAGCTCCGGTGTGGTGAAGCCTTTGTCGCCGGCAAATCCGCAGCAATGTATGCCTTCGGGAATCACCACGGTGGTGCTGCATTTGCGCGCCAGATCGATCAGCGCCTGGCCCTCGCCCAAGTGCTGAGTGCTGCAGGTGACGTGCACGGCAATCGGTGCTTCTTGGGGTGTGAAGTCCAAACGATCCAGCAGATGCGTACGGATGAAGCGCACCGGATCGTACAGATCCAGTCGCGTTTCGCCGATGTCCTGCACCAGTCGCAACGTACACGGGCTGGTGTCGCAATAGATCGGATCGAGGCCGCCGCGACTGGCGTGGAGCAGGGCGCTGATCAGCTCTTGGCGTTTGTGCTCGGCCTGCTCGGCGTAGCCTTTGGAGGCGAACGGCTGACCGCAGCAGAGGTTGTCCTGGTTGTCTGGAAAGACTACCTGGTAACCGGCCTTTTCCAGCAGGCCACGGGTTTTGTCGTACAGCGACATCTGTTCTTTGTCGCCCGCCGCCGGGCCCATGACCCGCGAGACGCACGCCGCCAGATAAACCACGCGCGGGCGCTCGTCGGCCACGCTCGGGCTGAAGCGAATGGCTTTTTCCGGTTGGGGCATGGCGTTGGTCCACAACGGTACCTGGCCTTTGGACAAGCGCGTCAGCGTTGCCGACAACTTCGCCAGACGCGGTGCGCCGAGCATCATCCGCGCGCCGTTGGCGACGTGCAGGGTGAAGCGTGCGCCTTGCAGGGTTTTGGCGAAATTTCCTTCGATCCAGTCAGCGGTTTTCTGATGCGTGGCGTGTCGGCCACGGAGCTTTTTCACCAGTTCGCCGGTGTTGATGCCTACAGGGCAGCGTTGCGCGCACAGGCCGGTCGCGGCGCAGGTGTCGATGCCTTGGTAGTCGTAGGCTTTTTCCAGTTCGGTGGTGTCGACGCCGGCGCGCTTTTTCGCCTGGATATCGCGCCAGATCACGATGCGCTGGCGCGGGCTCAGGGTCAGGCCCTTCGATGGGCAGACCGGTTCGCAGAAACCGCACTCGATGCATTTATCCACAATCTCGTCCGCCGCCGGCAGCGGTTTCAGGTGCTTGAGGTGGATCTGCGGATCTTCGCTGAGCACCACGTCCGGATTGAGAATGCCGTTGGGGTCGAGCAGGCGTTTGAGCTGCCACATCAGTTGATAGGCGTCGCTGCCCCATTCCAGTTCCACGAACGGCGCCATGTTGCGGCCGGTGCCGTGTTCGGCTTTCAGCGAGCCGCCGAATTCCACCGCGACCAGTTGCGCGACGTCGTCCATGAACGCTTGGTAGCGTGCGATTTCTTCCGGGCTGTTGAAGCCTTGGGTGAAGACGAAGTGCAGATTGCCTTCCAGTGCGTGTCCGAAAAGGATCGCTTCGTCGTAGGCATGTTTGTCGAACAGCTCGATCAGGCGATTGACGCCGATGGCCAGTTGTTCGACCGGGAAGGTCACGTCTTCGATGATTACTGTGGTGCCGGTTTTGCGCACGGCGCCGACGGCGGGGAAGGTGTCTTTGCGGATGGCCCAGAGGCGGGCGTTTTCCACCGGGTCTTCGGTGAAGTCGACCTGCTTCTCGACGGGGAAATCGCACAGGGACGCCATGATTTGCGCCAGTTGTTCCTGCAGCAATGTCGACGAAGCGGCGCGGGATTCGATGAGCAGTGCGCAGGCATTTTCCGACAGAAGCTGTACGAAAGCGGGCATGCCTTTTTTGTCCTGCACCGAGCGCAGACTGCGTCGGTCGAGCAGTTCCACGGCGGATACCGGTTGGCTTTTCAGCACGGTCACCGCGTTGCAGCAGGTTTCGACATCGGGGAACACGATCAGCGCCGAGGCCTTGTTCGGGTGATCGATGACGGTGTCGTAAGTCACCGCGCTGATGAAGCCGAGCGTGCCTTCGGAGCCGACCAGCAGGTGGCTCAGGATATCCACAGGCTCGTCGAAATCCACCAGGGCGTTGAGCGACAGGCCGGTGGTATTTTTCAGACGGTATTTGTGGCGGATTCTTGCGGCCAGTACGGCGTTGGCGCGGGTCTCGCGGCCTAACGTCGCCAAGCGTTCGAGCAGGTCGCCGTGGCTGGAGCGAAATGCCGCGACGCTGGCAGGGTCTTCGCTGTCGAGGCGCGTGCCGTCGGCCAGCACCAGACGAATCCCGGCCAGGGTGTGATAGGTATTCTGCGCGGTGCCGCAGCACATGCCGCTAGCGTTGTTGGCGACGATGCCGCCGATCTTGCAGGCATTGATCGACGCCGGATCCGGCCCGATCTTGCGTCCGAACGGTGCCAGCCAGGCGTTGGCCTGCGCGCCGATCACGCCCGGTTGCAGGCGGATCTGCGTGCCCTGGCCGCGAATCTCGCGGGCATTCCAGTTATCCCCGAGCACGATCAGCACCGAGTCGCTGATCGCCTGCCCGGACAGGCTGGTGCCGGCGGCGCGGAAGGTGACCGGCACCTTGTCGCGCTGGGCCAGTTGCAGCAGCGCCACCACTTCGTCTTCAGATTCGACGCGGATCACCAGTTTCGGGATCAGTCGATAGAAACTGGCGTCGGTGCCAAAGGCCAGGGTCGACAGCGGATCGTCGAAGCGCCGCTCTGGCGGAATCAATTGCTCGGCATCACGCAGGAAAGCAGCAGGAAGACTCATTGATCCTCCAGAATCAGCACGACCAGATCTTTCGGGCCATGCGCGCCATACGCCAGCACCTGTTCAATATCGGCGGTTTTCGACGGGCCGGAGACCAGCAGCGCGTTGGTCGGCATGCCTTGCGCCCATTCGAATTCCTCTTGCACCTGATAGAAGTTGTCGCGGATTTCGCTGGCCTTGAGCAGGGCGAAATGCACCGGCGGCACCAGGCTCATCAAGCGCGGTTCCTCACGGGTAGGCCAGATAATCAGGCTGCCGGTCGCGGCGATGGCACCGAGGGTGCCGGTGAGGCTGGCCGGGGTGTCGTTGAACAGTTCGGCTTTCCACTCTTCCATCGGCCGGTCGTAGGACTTCAGTGCTGGCAGCTCGGGATTGTTCGCCCAGTGCTGTGCGATGCGTTGCCCGTGGGTTGTTGTCGGTGCGATCAGCAGGCTCGGCAATTGGCGGTCACGCAGCAGTTGCGCCAGTAATGCCGGCCACTCGGCGCCCGAGGTCAGATGGATTTCGGTGTGCACCGCCTCCATCAGTTTGCGCAGTTGCGGGATGCGTTGCTCGGCGCTGTAGGTGTAAGGCTGGGTGACCAGATCGACGTCGAAGTTGTCGGCGATTGGCGTGGTGCCGGTCAGACTTTTCCGCAGTTTGCCGAGGATATTTTGCTTGGCGCTCATCGACGCTCTCCCTGTTTGGCCAGATGCTCGCGGGCCATGTCATGCAACGAACGCGCGGCGGGTTTTGGCGCGCTGTGGTTTTGCGTCCATGGACCGACATTGCTCGGCGTAAGGGCGCGCAGGCGCGTGGCGAAAAAAGCGAACAAGCGGTACAGCGTCGGCGAGCTGTTGAGTCTGGCCCAGGCGTTCCAGATAAACCGCTCCTTGCGTGAATACTTGCTGCCTTGGCCGCGCATCACCTGATTCGGTGCGTCCGGGGCTTTGACGTTTTCCTCGCGCAGACGGCGCAGGATGGCGGGGATCGGTATCTTCACCGGGCAGACTTCACCGCAGGCGCCGCACAGTGAGGACGCGCTCGGGTGGTCCGGAACCTTGGCCAGGCCGACCATATGCGGGGTGATGATTTTTCCGATCGGCCCCGGATAGACCTCGCCATAAGTGTGGCCGCCCACTCGCGTGTAAACCGGGCAATGATTCATGCAGGCGCCGCAGCGGATGCAGTTCAGGGTCTGGCGCAATTCACTGTCGGCGAAGGCCTGGCTGCGACCGTTGTCGAGCAGGACCAGATGCACTTCCTGCGGGCCGTCGAGTTCATGTTCCTTGCGCGGGCCGGAGATCATGTTGACGTAGGTGGTGATCGGAATGCCCAGCGCCGAGCGCGTCAGCAGTGACAGCAGCGGCACCACGTCGCGCAGGTTTTCCACGACTTTTTCGATGCCGGTGACGGCGATGTGCACCGGGGGAACGGTGGTGGTCATGCGCCCGTTGCCTTCGTTTTCCACCAGCAGCAGGGTGCCGGTTTCGGCGACGGCGAAGTTGACGCCGGAGACGCCGATGTCGGCTTCGAAGAATTTCTGCCGCAGGACGCTGCGACCGATCTGAATGAGTTGGTCAACGTCCTTGGTGTATTCCACGCCAAGTTTGTCGTGGAACAAGGACGCGACCTGACCGGCATTCTTGTGGATCGCCGGCATAATGATGTGTGAAGGCTTCTCGTGGTCGAGCTGGACGATGTACTCCCCCATGTCGGACTCCAGACATTCAATGTCCCGAGCCTCGAGGAAATGGTTCATCTCCATCTCTTCGCTGACCATCGATTTGCCCTTGATCACTTGCCGCGCCTCGTGAGCGCGGATGATCGACAGGACGATGCCATTGGCCTCGTCCACCGTTTCCGCCCAGTGCACTGTCACACCGTTGCGGGTCAGGTTCTGTTCCAGTTGATCGAGCAGGTCGGGCAACTTGGACAGCGCGCGGGCCTTGATCGAATTGCCCAGTGCGCGCAAGTGTTCTCTTTCGTGGGCATCGCTGAAAGCCGCTGCCCGCTTGGTCATCAGTGAATCCATGGCAGTGCGGAAGTTGTTCCGCAGCTGCTGATCACCCAGGGCATTGTGTGCCCGGGTGCGGAAATCTTCTTCTACGGCGACCGTAGGAATAATCGTCGAGGTGCTCATTGCGCACCTCCGGTTCGCTGCCAGAGGAAGCTCGCCAGATGTTGCCCGCGCAACGCTTGCTGCTGTTTCTCCAAAGCGCCGTTGATGTTCATCAAACAGCCGCAGTCGGCACTCAGTACCTTGTGCGCGCTGGACTCCTTCAGCGCGCGGGTCTTGTCAGCCACCATCGCGCCGGAAATGTCTGGCATACGGACGCTGAATGTCCCACCGAAGCCACAGCATTCGCTTTCGTGGTCGTGATTAACCCGCTCCACGTTGCTCAACTGCGCCAACAACTCGCGGCCGTGCAGGTGCGTGTTCATTTCGCGGCGTGCCGAACACGAGGTGTGCAGCGCGACTTTCACCGGTTCGCCGCTGTCCTTGAGCTGCACCTTGCAGACGAACAGCAGAAACTCGGCCAATTCATAGGTGCGCGCTGCGAGCGCCTGCACCTGTTTCAACGTCTCCGGCTCGTCCTTGAACAAGTCGGCGTAATGCTCGCGCAGCATGCCGGCGCAGGAACCCGACGGCACCACCACCGGATAATCGCCGGCAAACAACGCCAGTTGCGAGCGCGCTACCGTCCGCGCCTGCTCGGTGTAGCCTGAGGTGTAGGCCGGTTGGCCGCAGCAGCTCTGCCCTTGCGGATACTCGACCCGAATCCCTTCGCGCTCCAGCAGATGGATCGCGTCCATCCCGGCTTCGGGGTAGAACAGGTCGACCACACACGTGCCGAACAGGTAGACCCGCGACGGTTTCTCGCTGGGGTATTGCCGAGGTTCGGGCAGTGGCGGTGCCACGCGGGTCGCGTTCGGCACAGCGTTGTAAAAAAGCTCGCTCATCAGGCGTGTCTCCGGGTGGGCCCGGTTATCCGTCTGCTGCGGCTGCCGAATATAAAGCGCATTGCTTTCAGCAGCCTTACAGACCCGGTGGTGAATTGCTGACGCCGGATCACGGGCCGGCGTCGGTTATTTCCGTCTTTCTTGTAGGCGTCTTGTAGGTTTAGTGCACCAGCATGCCGGTGAACCAGTAGGCCTGAGCCAGGGTGATCAAACCGACAATCGTTGCAAAGAATAGGCTGTGCTTGAGGGTGAAGCGGAACAGATCCGATTCCTTGCCGACCAGACCGGTCGCGGCGCAGGCCACGGCGATCGATTGCGGCGAGATCATCTTGCCGGTCACGCCGCCACTGGTATTGGCCGCCACCAGCAAGGTGTCATTGACGCCGATCTGGTGGGCGGTGGTCGCTTGCAACGAACTGAACAGCGCGTTCGACGACGTATCTGAACCGGTGAGGAACACGCCCAGCCAACCGAGGAACGGCGAGAAGAACGGGAACGCGGCGCCAGTACCCGCCAGCACCAGGGCCATGGTCGACGACATGCCGGAGTAGTTGGTGACAAAGGCGAACGCCAGCACCATGCCGATCGACAGGATTGGCCAGCGCAGTTCGTAGAAGGTCTCTTTCAAAGTGGTCAGACCAGTTTTGAAATTGATCTTCAGTACCAGCATCGAAATCAGCGCGGAGAAGAAAATCGCCGTTCCGGTGGCGGAAATCGGGTCAAGTTTGAACGCCGCTGGAATGGCAGTCGGATTGGCCACGATCGGCGCAGTCTTGATCACCAGTTGATCAAGGTGCGGAATCGCGAAGTTGAACACCCAGCTGTACATCGAGCCGCCGGCAGCGAACATCGCTTTGAAAGGCTTCAGCGTCCAGATCGTCACCAGCACAGTGAGGATCAGGAACGGCGACCACGCCTTGAAAATTTCCCCGAGGCTGTAGGGCGAAGCCACGGTGGTGCGCTTCTGGCCGAAACCGCCGACGCTGGCGCTGACCACCGAAGCGGACACGGCGCCAACGATGTGCTGGCCGGCGGCGCGACGTGGTTGCCAGACCTTGAGGAACAGGGTCAGGGAAATCAGGCTGGCCAGTGCCGAGGTGATGTCCGGCAGTTCCGGGCCGATGAAGTTGGAAGTGAAGTATTGGGTGATGGCGAAACTCAAACCCGCCACCAGCGCGGCTGGCCAGGTTTCGCGCACACCGCGCAGGCCGTCCATCATGAACACCAGCCAGAACGGCACGAACAGCGACAGCAGTGGCAACTGGCGACCGGTCATGGCGCCGATCTTGAAGGCGTCGATGCCAGTGACCTGGCCCGCCACGATGATCGGAATCCCCAGCGCGCCGAACGCTACCGGCGCAGTGTTGGCAATCAGGCACAAGCCGGCGGCGTACAGCGGGTTGAAGCCCAGTCCTACAAGGAGTGCGGCAGTAATCGCGACCGGCGCGCCGAAACCGGCGGCACCTTCCAGAAATGCGCCGAAGCAGAAACCGATCAGCAACACCTGCAAGCGCTGGTCATCGGTGATTGACAGGACCGAGCTGCGGATGACCTCGAACTGACCGCTTTTCACCGTCAGTTTGTAGAGGAACACCGCTGCGACAATGATCCAGGCAATCGGCCACAGGCCATAAGCGAAACCGTAACCAGCGGCGGCGAAGGCCATGTCCACTGGCATCTGGAAGGCGAAAATCGCCACGGCAATCGAAAGCGCGAGGGTGATGCTGCCGGCCACATGGCCTTTGAGGCGGAACACCGCCAGGGCGAGAAAGAAGAACACGATGGGAATGACGGCCGCGAGAGCGGAGACGCCAAGACTGCCGAGCGGGCTGTAGAGCTGTTGCCAGGTTTGCATAGTGGGGTGGCCCCTAATTGTTGTTGGTCAGGCACTGTGAGCGATCTTGGATAATTGGTAAGACCAATTTACAAGCGCTGTTGGCTAGGGTAAAAGCCTTGGTGGCGGTGTGTCAATTTGCCGCTCTGAAACTTTCGTCGAAGATGCGGTGCAGAGCGCAACTGATCCGCTTTGGCGAAGTGGTGTCTGGCAGGTGTCGGCGGCGCGCGGATAGGCCAGAATAGACACCCCGGCGAGCGGTCGGGATCGTGGAGAAATGAGTTATGGGCTTTGATCAGATACGTCAGCGCCGTTTGTCTGACGATATTGTCGAGCGCCTCGAGGGGATGATCCTTGAGGGCACGCTGAAGTCGGGCGAGCGGCTGCCGGCCGAGCGCACGCTGGCCGAACAATTTGGCGTATCACGCCCGTCATTGCGCGAGGCGATTCAGAAACTGGCGGCCAAAGGCTTGCTGGTCAGTCGCCAGGGCGGCGGCAATTATGTGGTGGAAGGCCTGGGCTCGACGTTCAGCGATCCGCTGCTGCAATTGCTTGAAAGCAATCCCGAAGCGCAACGTGATTTGCTTGAGTTTAGGCACACTCTGGAGGCATCGTGCGCCTACTACGCCGCATTGCGCGCCACCGATGTTGATCGCGAGCGCCTGACCGCTGCGTTCGAAGAGCTGCAGGATTGCTACTCGCGTCACGAAGAAGTCAGCCGGGCGGAAGAGGGCGCGGCGGATGCGAAGTTTCACCTGGCGATTGCCGAAGCCAGCCATAACGCGGTGTTGCTGCATACGATTCGCGGCTTGTTCGATCTGCTCAAGCGCAACGTCGTGACCAACATCGGCGGCATGTACAAACAGCGCACGGAAACCCGCGACATGCTGATCTCGCAGCATCGGGAATTGTATCTGGCGATTATCGAAGGGCGTGCCGAGCAGGCGCGGGAAGTGTCCAGCCGCCATATTCTGTATGTGCAGGAAGTGCTGGAAGAGGTACGTCAGGAGGTGCAGCGCATGGCTCGGGCGGAGCGGCGCAAGGGGATGTAGTCAGTTAGTTCTGCAAACGATCGTTCCCACGCTCTGCGTGGGAATACAGCAACGGACGCTCTGCGTCCGCATTGTGACGCGGAGCATCACGGGATGCATTCCCACGCAGAGCGTGGGAACGATCAGGGTGGAAAACTAATCTTCCTTGCCCTTGTTGCGCACCGCACGCTGCAATTCACGCCCGGCATCGCGCTCGCGCTCGGTGTCGCGCTTGTCGTATTCCTTCTTGCCCTTGCCCAGAGCGATTTCGCACTTGACCATGTGCTTGCTCCAGTACCAGGACAGGCAGACGCAGGCGTAACCCTTTTGCTGCACGGCGGCGGCAAGCTTGTCCAGCTCGCGGCGGTTGAGCAGCAGTTTGCGTGTGCGCACCGGGTCGGCGATGACGTGGGTGCTTGCGGTCATCAACGGCGTGATGTGGCTGCCGAGCAACCATGCTTCGCCGTCCTTGAGCAGCACGTAGCTGTCGACCAGCTGCAGCTTGCTCGCCCGCAGACTTTTTACTTCCCAGCCGGCCAGGACCAGACCAGCCTCGAACTTGTGCTCGATGAAGTAATCGTGTCGCGCCTTTTTGTTCTGCGCGATGGTCCCTGTTGGGTGTTTCTTCTGTTTAGCCATAGGGGCGGCATTATATGGAGTTGTTCGGCTGTCGGCTACGGTGTTGCTGCGTGCTTGAGCAGGTTGAGTGAATCCCGGACAATGCGGCCTCTTTTTCTAACGCTTGGGCGTGATAAACGATGTCGACAGACAAGGTTTCTGTCCACGGCAGTTGGGCTAGCCGCTGGGTATTCATACTCGCCGCGACCGGTTCGGCCGTGGGACTGGGTAGTATCTGGAAGTTCCCCTACATGGTCGGGGTCTACGGCGGCGGTGCCTTTGTGCTGATGTTCCTGGCGTGCATCGCGCTTATCGGTGTCCCGGTCATGCTCGCGGAAACCCTGATCGGCCGGCGCGCCCGGCAAAGTCCGGCGAATGCCCTGAAGGTGTTGGCACTGGAAGCCGGGCACTCGGCGAAATGGTCGTGGGGCGCGTTTGCCGGGATGATCACGGCCCTGCTGATTCTTTCTTTCTACAGTGTGGTCGGCGGCTGGTCGCTGGATTACATCGTCGACATGGGCCGTGGCGATTTCCAGGGCGCGACGGCCGATCAGGTCGGCGCCTATTTCGGCAATGTCATCTCCAATCCATGGCGCCTGACACTTTGGCACACGATTTTCATGCTGCTGTCGGCCTTCGTGATCGCCAAAGGCGTGGTCGCCGGGCTTGAACGCAGCCTGCGAATCATGATGCCGCTGCTGTTCGTGATGATTCTGGTGCTGCTGGGCTACAGCATGACCACCGGGCATTTCATGGAAGGCGTGCATTTCATGTTCGACTTCCACCCGGAAAAAGTCCTCGACGGCCTGCTGCCGGCGATGGGGCACGCGTTCTTCTCGCTGAGCGTCGGCGTCGGCTCCATCATGATCTACGGCGCCTACATGCCGAAGAACACCTCGCTGTCGGGCACGGTGGTCGGTGTTGCGCTGTTGGATACTTTCGTATCGCTGGTGGCCGGTCTGGCATTGTTTCCAATTGTATTTGCTGCTGGTCTGAATCCAAGCGAAGGCCCGGGGCTGATGTTCGTCAGCCTGCCGTTTGCTTTTGGTAACGTTTTTTTCGGCCAGTTGATGGGCGTGGTGTTCTTTGTGCTGGTCGCGGTGGCTGCCTGGAGTTCAGCTATTTCGCTACTCGAACCGATGGTGGCTTACCTGGTTGAACGCACTAAAATCAGCCGCATCTGGGTGACGTTCTGGCTTGCGTTCACCTGCTGGTTCGTTGGTCTGGGCACGGTGTTTTCTTTCAATATCTGGAAGGAAGCCAAGTTTTTCGTGAACGAAGGCGGGGCGTTCAGCCTCTATCAATGGGGTGCGCAGAGCGGTCTCGACTTCTTCGGCGTGATCGATTTCTTCACCTCGCGGATCATGTTGCCCCTTGGTGGCTTGTGTTTCGTGCTGTTCGCGGGATGGGTAATGGGGCGTGAAGCGGTGCGGGATGAATTGTCCATCCGTAACCCGGTTCTATTTGCCCTGTCCCTGTTCTTGATGCGCTACGTGGCGCCTATCGGCATTCTTGTAGTCTTTGCCGCTCAGCTCTGGAAGTAACGCTTACATGACGACACATATCCAACGATCCGCGCTCCTGCCGTACCCGGCGCAGTTTCTCTACGACCTGGTCAACGACGTCGCGCGTTACCCGGAGTTTCTGCCGTGGTGCTCGGAGGCTGAAGTGCTGGAAAGCTCCCCAGAACACATGCGTGCCAGTGTCGGCGTAGCGAAGGGCGGCCTCAGTCAGCATTTCGTCACGCGCAATACGCTGGTGCCGGGGCAGTCGATCGAGATGAATCTCGAAGAAGGCCCGTTCACTCAGTTGCACGGCATCTGGGTATTCAAGGCGCTGAACGAAAAGGCCTGCAAGATCAGTCTGGATCTGTCGTTCGATTATGCCGGGCCGTTGGTGCGCGCTACGTTGGGCCCGCTGTTCAATCAGGCGGCTAACCAGCTGGTGGATGCTTTCTGCCAGCGCGCCAAGCAGATGCATGGTTAAGCCGGTGATCGAGATAGAAGTCGTGTACGCGGCGGTTGATCGCCAGGTTCTGCGTGCGATCAGCGTCGCTGAAGGCGTCAGCGTTCGGGCGGCGGTGCACGAATCGGGCATCGCGGCAGAGTTTCCTGAGTTGAATCTGGCGCAGTGCCCGCTGGGGATTTTTGGCAAGGTCGTGGCTGACGCGGATTCTCGCCCTGTTCAGGCGGGCGACCGGATCGAAATATATCGACCGCTGCTGGCTGATCCCAAAGAAGTTCGACGTTTGCGCGCGGCCAAGGCTGCTGAGGCCAAAGCACGCAATTCTTGAGCAGACCAAACGGCAGGCAATAAAAAACCCGGAATGTCCGGGTTTTTTATTGCCTCGCCTATTACTGCGGCGAGGTGTCCAGCGGCTCTGGTGTCGGAACCGGTACGGTTTCCACACCATCGACGTCCTTCTGGATCTGATCCAGCAAGGAGCCTGGTTTGGCTGGTTTTTCAGCTTCTGGCTTGTCGGCGTTTTCAGCAGGCGCGGTCACGGTAGTACCGCTGTCCTTGCCGAGAATGGCTTCATCACGGCTCACGCCGGGCATGAAGTCACCGGATAGGCTGACGAGCTGGTCGTTGGAGTTGAAGATAACGCTGATTCGTTCCTGCTGGCGTTCACCGCCACCCGGTTGCAGGCTGTACAGATAATCCCAGCGATCGGCATGGAACGTGTCGGCAAGCAGAGGGTTGCCCATGATAAACCGTACTTGCGGCCGGGTCATTCCCGGGCGTAACTGGTCTATCATGTCCTGCGTGACGACATTGCCCTGCTGGATGTCGATTTTGTAAACCCCGGGGAATGAACAACCGGCGAGTGCGAGCAGTCCCACAAAGGTGAAACTGGTTAGCAAGAGCTTGGTGTTTTGCATCGGTGGGCGACTTCCACTATCTTGGCTGGGACAACGTAAACGCCGATCATACCCGCATTAAGAGAAGCTGCGAAGCAGCATCGCGAGAAAGCTGACCATGGTTGAAAATAGCGAACTACGCAAAGCCGGCCTCAAAGTGACCCTGCCACGGGTCAAGATCCTGCAAATGCTCGACTCTACCGAGCAGCGTCACATGAGTGCCGAGGACGTCTACAAGGCGTTGATGGAAGCTGGTGAGGACGTCGGTCTGGCCACGGTTTACCGTGTACTGACTCAGTTCGAAGCGGCCGGCCTCGTGGTCCGCCACAACTTCGACGGCGGCCACGCGGTCTTCGAACTGGCTGACGGTGGCCACCACGACCATATGGTCAACGTGGAATCGGGTGAAGTGATCGAATTCTTCGACGAAGAAATCGAAAAACTTCAGAAATCGATCGTCGAGAAGCATGGCTTCGAAATGGTTGATCACAACCTGGTGCTGTACGTGCGCAAGAAAAAGTAAGCATGTCGCGCGAATTTCACATTCGCGAAACGAACGAAGGCGACCCAAGGGTCGCCTTCGTGCTTTCTACTATTTGTTACGCCTTGGCGGTCACCACCATTTTTTTCGCGTGAGCCAGGGATTCCTTGGTCAGATCGATGCCGCCGAGCATGCGCGCGACTTCTTCGATGCGCTCGTTCTTTGTGAGCTTGGCGACGGCGGTGTGAGTCGCCTTCTCGTCGCGGACCTTGTGCACGAACAGATGCTGATGACCTTGCGCTGCCACTTGCGGCAAGTGCGTCACGGTCAAGACCTGGCCGCGATCACCGAGACGGCGCAGTAACTGGCCGACAATCTCGGCAGTCGGGCCGCCGATACCCACATCCACTTCGTCGAACACCAGCGTCGGCACGCGGGAGGTCTGGGCGGTAATGACCTGAATCGCCAGACTGATCCGCGACAGCTCACCGCCGGAGGCGACTTTTGCCAGCGCTTTGAGCGGTTGGCCCGGGTTGGCGCTGACCAGCAGTTCGACCTGTTCCAGACCATTCGGCAGCAACTCGTCGCTGCTGTTGGCTTTCAGTTCGATGGTGAATCGGCCGCCAGGCATGCCCAGGCGCTGGATTTCCTGCTCCACCGCACTGGCGAGGCTGCCGGCCGCCTGATGACGAAGGTCGCTCAGCTCGCACGCTTTCTCTTGATAGTGGCGGGCGTAGGCCGCCAATTCTTCACCCAGGCGCTCGATGGATTCATCGTTGGCGTTGAGGGTTTCGATTTCATCGAGCAGCTTCTGCTGCATCTCGCCGACTTCGGTCGGTTGAATCCGGTGTTTGCGCGCCAGTGTGTAGATCGCATCGAGACGTTCTTCGAGGTATTGCAGGCGAGCCGGGTCGGCATCGAAGTTGTCGAGGAAGCGGTTGAGCTCGCCGACTGCTTCTTCTACCTGAATCTGTGCACTGGTCAGCAAACTGCTGGCTTCACCCAGCGCACCCACCGAGCTGTTCACACTGGACAGACGATTGAGGCTGGCGGTCAGCGCATTCAGGACATTGCCGGAATCGCTTTCGCTGCACTGCTCGACCACTTGCCGACAAATGCCCAGCAGGGTTTCGGCGTTGGTCAGGTTCTTGTGTTCCTGCTCCAGCTGTTCCAGTTCGTTTTCGCCGAGACCGAGGTTTTCCAGTTCTTCGAGCTGATAGCTGAGCAGTTGATGACGTGCGCGCTGTTCGTCGCCGGAGTTGGAAAGGCGCTCCAGTTCCTGGCGAGTCTGGCGCCAGCGCTGTGCGGCCAGTTGCACCTGACGCGCCAGATCGGTCGCGCCGGCGTATTCGTCGAGCAGGCGGCGATGGGTGTCGGTTTTCAGCAGCGATTGATGTTCGTGTTGGCTGTGGATATCGATCAGCAGCTCGCCGAGGGCTTTGAGGTCGCCAAGCGGGCAGGGCGTGCCGTTGATATAACCGCGCGAACGACCTTCCGAGGTGATGACCCGGCGCAGGATGCACGGCCCGTCGTTTTCCAGATCGCGCTCGGCAAGCCAGGCGCTGGCTTCGGGGATATCAGCAAGATCGAAGGTGGCAAGAATGTCGGCTTTATCAGCGCCCGGGCGAACCACGCCGCTGTCGGCGCGATCACCCAGGGTGAGGCCCAGGGCATCGAGCATGATCGACTTGCCGGCGCCGGTTTCCCCTGTGATCACGCTCATCCCGCGATCAAGTTCGAGATCGAGATGTTCAACGATGGCGTAGTTATGTACGGACAGGTGCACCAGCATAAAGGCAGCTCCCAGGCTTGAGGTCTGGTTATTTATACAGTGTTTTGTTCAGGCCTGACAATGCCCGCCCTTAGCTCGATTTGCTTGATCGAAAAGTTTTCTTAGCGCATTCAAGAATGAGTATTCAGCACTTTTTTGTAGGGACAATGGTTTTCAGCCCTTGAAGCCTGATTTTGCGGCCCCATATATCGGGGCAGAAGCGCGAGTCAGGCTCGCGGACGAAATTGAAAGGAGAATTCTATGGCTGACGAACAGACAGTAGATACGCAAAACCCAGAAGCCAATCAGGCGCCCGAAGGTTCGGGTGACGACCTGGCGACCCGTGTGCAAGTGCTCGAAGAGCAATTGGCCGCCGCGCAGGATCAGTCTCTGCGTGTTGCTGCCGATCTGCAGAACGTTCGCCGCCGTGCCGAGCAGGACGTCGAGAAGGCGCACAAGTTTGCCCTTGAGAAATTTGCCAGCGACCTGTTGCCGATCGTCGACAGCCTGGAGCGCGGCCTTGAGCTGTCGAGCCCGGACGACGAAAGCATCCGCCCGATGCGCGAAGGTATCGAGCTGACCCTGAAAATGTTCCACGACACCCTCAAGCGCTACCAGCTTGAAGCGATCGATCCGCATGGCGAACCGTTCAACGCCGTTCACCATCAGGCGATGGCCATGCAGGAAAGTGCCGACGTCGAGCCGAACAGCGTGTTGAAGGTTTTCCAGAAGGGCTACCAGCTCAATGGTCGCCTGTTGCGCCCGGCGATGGTCGTGGTCAGCAAGGCGCCGGCACCGGTTTCGCCTTCGATTGACGAGCAGGCTTGAAATTAGCCGCAAGGCCCCCATTTAGAAGTCAAGCGTTTAAGTGCTACCGCAGTCAGCCACCACTGCTGCGGCAACAAAATCCAAAGTTTCGGGAGAGTGAACATGGGCAAAATTATCGGTATCGACCTGGGGACTACCAACTCCTGCGTCTCCGTGCTGGAAAACGGCAAAGCCAAAGTTATTGAAAACGCTGAAGGCGCGCGTACCACGCCGTCGATCATCGCTTACGCCAACGATGGCGAAATTCTGGTAGGTCAGTCGGCCAAGCGTCAGGCTGTAACCAACCCGCACAACACCCTGTACGCGGTAAAGCGTCTGATCGGTCGTCGTTTCGACGAAGAAGTTGTGCAGAAAGACATCCAGATGGTCCCTTACAAGATCGTCAAGGCTGACAACAACGACGCCTGGGTAGAAGTGAACGGCCAGAAAATGGCACCGCCACAAATCTCGGCTGAAATTCTGAAGAAGATGAAGAAGACCGCCGAAGACTACCTCGGCGAGGCAGTGACCGAAGCGGTGATCACCGTTCCAGCCTACTTCAACGACAGCCAGCGTCAGGCCACCAAAGACGCCGGCCGCATCGCTGGTCTGGACGTAAAACGTATCATCAACGAGCCAACCGCAGCTGCTCTGGCTTACGGTATGGACAAGGCCAAGGGCGATCACACCGTGATCGTTTATGACCTGGGTGGCGGTACCTTCGACGTATCCGTTATCGAAATCGCTGAAGTTGACGGCGAGCACCAGTTCGAAGTGTTGGCCACCAACGGTGACACCTTCCTCGGCGGTGAAGACTTCGACATTCGTCTGATCGACTACCTCGTTGACGAATTCAAGAAAGAAAGCGGCATGAACCTCAAAGGTGACCCGCTGGCGATGCAGCGCCTGAAAGAAGCCGCTGAGAAAGCCAAGATCGAGCTGTCGTCCGCTCAGTCGACCGACGTCAACCTGCCGTACATCACTGCAGACGCGACCGGTCCTAAGCACCTGAACGTGAAGATCTCGCGTGCCAAGCTCGAAGCACTGGTTGAAGACCTGGTTCAGCGCACCATCGAACCTTGCCGCATTGCCATGAAAGACGCCGGTATCGACGTCAGCGCGATCAACGACGTGATTCTGGTCGGTGGTCAGACTCGTATGCCGCTGGTACAGAAGCTGGTTACCGATTTCTTCGGTAAAGAAGCACGTAAAGACGTCAACCCGGACGAAGCTGTTGCCATGGGTGCTGCGATTCAGGGCGCTGTTCTGGCCGGTGACGTGAAAGACGTGCTGCTGCTCGACGTCAGCCCGCTGACCCTGGGTATCGAAACCATGGGTGGCGTGATGACCGCGCTGATCGAGAAAAACACCACGATTCCTACCAAGAAATCGCAAGTGTTCTCGACTGCCGACGACAACCAGGGTGCTGTGACCATTCACGTTCTGCAAGGTGAGCGCAAGCAAGCCGCACAGAACAAATCGCTGGGCAAGTTCGACCTGGCCGACATTCCACCAGCTCCACGTGGCGTGCCGCAGATCGAAGTGACCTTCGACATCGACGCCAACGGCATCCTGCACGTCGGCGCGAAAGACAAGGCTACCGGCAAGACCCAGTCGATCGTGATCAAGGCCAACTCCGGTCTGTCCGACGAAGAAATCGAGCGCATGGTGCGTGACGCCGAGGCGAATGCTGAGGAAGACCGCAAGTTCGAAGAGCTGGCCGCTGCCCGTAACCAGGGTGATGCGCTGGTGCACTCGACTCGCAAGATGGTCGCTGACGCGGGCGACAAGGTCACCGCCGAAGAGAAGACTGCAATCGAAGCTGCTGTGGTTGCGCTGGAAGCCGCCGTAAAAGGCGACGACAAGGCTGCCATCGAAGCCAAGGTTGAAGAGCTGTCGAAAGTCTCCGCTCCGGTTGCTCAGAAGATGTACGCCGAACAGGCTCAGCCAGCTGATGGCGCAGCCCCGCAAGGCGAATCGGCTGAGAAGGCTGACGACGTTGTCGACGCCGAGTTCGAAGAAGTCAAAGACCACAAGTAAGTTGTTGGTCGCCCGGTTGACTGCCTTGCGGCGGTGACTGGTAGGATGTCGCCGCGCGGGAGCTTGCCTCCCGCGTTGGCGTATCTGGAATACGTGAATTTTTACAGCATGCGACACCGTTCGGATGTTGGTGGTATGGCCGGGAATGCTCCTGCTTTTCGCGCCGCAGATACCGCATCAATCAAGACCAGGATCGTTGAATTGACGTGAGTTGGGTCCGGGCCTTAATGGGGGCTCAACGAGTTTGGCGAGGCTCAGGAGGGGTTTGCCGAACGTCCTTAAGAGTGCAAAGAACTTATGGCAAAGCGTGACTATTACGAAGTATTGGGTGTCGAGCGGGGCACGAGCGAAGCGGACCTGAAGAAGGCCTATCGCCGTCTGGCCATGAAGCACCACCCCGACCGTAATCCCGGCGACAAAGCTTCGGAAGAAGCATTCAAAGAGGCCAACGAGGCCTATGAAGTGTTGTCCGACGCCAGCAAGCGCGCGGCATACGATCAATACGGTCATGCCGGCGTCGATCCGAGCATGGGCGGCGGCGGTGCCGGCTTCGGTGGCCAGAACTTCTCGGACATCTTCGGCGATGTCTTCAGTGATTTCTTCGGTGGCGGTCGCGGCGGTGCCCGTGGCGGCGCTCAGCGTGGCAGCGATCTGCGCTACACCCTGGAGCTGAATCTGGAAGAAGCGGTGCGCGGTACGTCGGTGAATATCCGCGTTCCGACACTGGTCAACTGTAAGCCGTGCGATGGTTCCGGCGCCAAGAAAGGCTCGTCGCCGACGACGTGCCCGACCTGCGGCGGCATCGGTCAGGTGCGCATGCAGCAGGGCTTCTTCTCGGTGCAGCAGACCTGCCCGCGCTGCCATGGCCAGGGCAAGATCATTTCCGATCCGTGCGACGCCTGCCACGGCGACGGTCGTGTCGAAGAGTACAAAACCCTGTCGGTCAAAGTGCCTGCCGGTGTTGATACGGGCGACCGCATTCGTCTGTCCGGCGAAGGCGAGGCGGGTACCCAGGGCGGGCCGACTGGCGACCTGTACGTTGTGATCAACGTGCGCGAACACGACATCTTCCAGCGTGACGGCAAGCATCTGTTCTGCGAAGTGCCGATCAGCTTCGTCGACGCTGCACTGGGCGGTGAGTTGGAGATTCCAACCCTCGACGGTCGGGTCAAACTGAAAATTCCTGAAGGCACGCAGACCGGCAAGCAGTTCCGCGTACGCGGCAAAGGCGTTGCGCCAGTGCGTGGCGGCGGTGCCGGCGACCTGATGTGCCGTGTCGCTGTGGAAACGCCGGTCAACCTCAACCGTCGTCAGCGTGAACTGCTGGAAGAATTCCGCAGCTCCCTGGCCGACGACAACAGCCACTCGCCGAAAACCACCGGTTGGTTCGACGGTGTGAAGCGTTTCTTCGGCGATTTGTAAGGAGTCGGCATGCGACGTATTGCAGTGATGGGCGCCGCCGGGCGCATGGGCAAGACCCTGATTGAAGCGGTGCAGCAGACGCCGGGCGCCGGTCTGACGGCGGCGGTCGATCGTCCCGACAGCACGCTGGTTGGCGCGGATGCCGGTGAGCTGGCAGCGCTGGGCCGTATCGGCGTACCGCTGTCAGGTGATCTGGATCGTGTGGTTGAAGAGTTCGATGTGTTGATCGACTTCACTCACCCGACCGTGACTCTGAAGAACCTCGCGTTCTGCCGCAAACACGGCAAAGCGATGATCATCGGCACCACCGGTTTCAGTGTTGAAGAGAAGCAATTGCTGGCCGAGGCGGGCAAGGACATTCCGATCGTCTTCGCCGCCAACTTCAGCGTCGGCGTCAACCTCTGCCTGAAGTTGCTCGACACCGCTGCGCGCGTGCTGGGCGACGATGTCGATATCGAGATCATGGAAGCCCATCACCGCCACAAGGTCGATGCTCCGTCAGGTACGGCTGTGCGCATGGGTGAAGTGATTGCCGATGCCCTGGGGCGTGATCTGAAGAAGGTCGCGGTCTACGGTCGTGAAGGCCAGACCGGTGCGCGTGAGCGTGAAACCATTGGTTTCGCCACCGTGCGTGCTGGCGATATCGTTGGTGATCACACCGTGCTGTTCGCTGCCGATGGCGAGCGCGTCGAGATCACCCACAAGGCATCGAGCCGCATGACCTTCGCCAAGGGCGCGGTGCGTGCGGCGCTGTGGCTGGACGGTCGCGAGCCGGGCCTGTACGACATGCAAGACGTGCTCGACCTGCGTTGAGTCGTTGCTGAACCCGGCGCAAACGTCCCGTTTTGCGCCGGTTTTTACCGCTTGGCGACGACCTGTCGCATTCTCCGGCCTTTAAGGCTCTTTAGCGGTGGACCAAAAACGCCCTTTTCTGTAAGCTACAGCTTTAGTGTGTCCACTAAAAGCGCGCAGAATAATTTCAGTGAAGAAGCGGGGTGACGTGTCCATACGTCACTCCGCTTTTTTACAACCTGCGATTGCCCTTTCATGCGTTATTTACGGGAGGTCTTCTTGACTAAGCCAGCCATACTCGCCCTTGCTGATGGCAGCATTTTTCGCGGCGAAGCCATTGGAGCCGACGGTCAGACCGTTGGTGAGGTGGTGTTCAACACCGCAATGACCGGCTATCAGGAAATCCTTACCGATCCTTCCTACGCCCAACAGATCGTTACCCTGACTTACCCGCACATCGGTAACACCGGCACCACGCCGGAAGACGCCGAGTCCGACCGCGTCTGGTCCGCTGGCCTGGTCATCCGTGACCTGCCGCTGGTAGCGAGCAACTGGCGTAACACGATGTCCCTGTCCGATTACCTGAAAGCCAACAATGTTGTGGCAATCGCCGGTATCGACACCCGTCGCCTGACCCGCATCCTGCGTGAAAAAGGCGCTCAGAACGGCTGCATCATGGCCGGCGACAACATCTCCGAAGAAGCGGCCATCGCCGCTGCGCAAGGCTTCCCTGGCCTGAAGGGCATGGACCTGGCGAAAGTCGTCAGCACCAAGACCCAGTACGAATGGCGCTCGACTGTCTGGGATCTGAAAACCGACAGCCACGCGACCATCGAAGCTTCCGAGCTGCCATATCACGTGGTCGCTTACGACTACGGCGTCAAGGTCAACATCCTGCGCATGCTGGTCGAGCGCGGCTGCCGCGTCACCGTAGTGCCTGCGCAGACTCCAGCCGCCGATGTGCTGGCGCTGAAGCCGGACGGCGTGTTCCTGTCCAACGGTCCTGGTGACCCGGAGCCATGCGACTACGCGATCCAGGCGATCAAGGAAGTCCTGGAAACCGAGACGCCGGTATTCGGCATCTGCCTCGGCCACCAGTTGCTGGCTCTGGCCTCCGGCGCCAAGACCCTGAAAATGGGCCACGGCCACCACGGTGCCAACCACCCGGTGCAGGATCTGGACACCGGCGTGGTGATGATTACCAGCCAGAACCACGGTTTTGCGGTAGACGAAGCCACCCTGCCAGCCAACGTGCGCGCGATCCACAAATCGCTGTTCGACGGCACCCTGCAAGGCATCGAGCGCACCGACAAGAGCGCGTTCAGCTTCCAGGGTCACCCTGAAGCGAGCCCGGGCCCGAACGATGTTGCGCCACTGTTCGACCGCTTCATCAACGAGATGGCCAAGCGACGCTAAGCGTTCGCCTTGAGACTGTAGAGAGAAGCCCTCGAGGGCGGCCCCGGTTCCGGCGGCCCCTTCGGGACTTCAGAAATCGATCAAGACGGCTTGCCGACTGACCTGCGGATTTGAGTGACAAACCATGCCAAAACGTACAGACATTAAAAGCATCCTGATTCTCGGCGCTGGCCCGATCGTGATCGGCCAGGCCTGCGAATTCGACTACTCCGGCGCCCAGGCCTGCAAGGCCCTGCGCGAAGAGGGTTACCGCGTCATCCTGGTGAACTCCAACCCGGCCACCATCATGACCGACCCGGACATGGCCGACGCCACCTACATCGAACCGATCAAGTGGCAGACCGTGGCCAAGATCATCGAAAAAGAGCGTCCGGACGCCGTGCTGCCAACCATGGGTGGCCAGACCGCTCTGAACTGCGCTTTGGACCTGGAGCGCGAAGGCGTTCTGGAGAAGTTCGGCGTAGAGATGATCGGTGCCAATGCCGACACCATCGACAAGGCTGAAGACCGTTCGCGTTTCGACAAGGCGATGAAATCCATCGGCCTGGCCTGCCCGCGTTCCGGCATCGCCCACAGCATGGAAGAAGCCAACGCGGTCCTCGAAACTCTCGGTTTCCCGTGCATCATCCGTCCGTCCTTCACCATGGGCGGCACCGGTGGCGGTATCGCTTACAACCGTGAAGAGTTCGAAGAAATCTGCGCCCGTGGTCTGGACCTGTCGCCGACCAAAGAGCTGCTGATCGACGAATCGCTGATCGGCTGGAAAGAATATGAAATGGAAGTTGTCCGCGACAAAAAGGACAACTGCATCATCGTCTGCTCGATCGAAAACTTCGACCCGATGGGCGTGCACACCGGTGACTCGATCACCGTAGCTCCTGCGCAAACCCTGACCGACAAGGAATACCAGATCCTGCGTAACGCCTCGCTGGCGGTACTGCGCGAGATCGGCGTCGAGACCGGCGGTTCGAACGTGCAGTTCGGTATCTGCCCGAACACTGGCCGCATGGTCGTGATCGAAATGAACCCGCGTGTATCGCGTTCCTCGGCACTGGCTTCGAAAGCCACCGGTTTCCCGATCGCCAAGGTCGCGGCCAAACTGGCTGTGGGTTACACCCTCGACGAGCTGTCGAACGACATCACCGGCGGCAAGACCCCGGCGTCCTTCGAACCGTCGATCGACTACGTCGTCACCAAGCTGCCACGCTTCGCCTTCGAGAAATTCGCCAAGGCTGACGCACGCCTGACCACGCAAATGAAGTCGGTCGGCGAAGTCATGGCCATCGGCCGGACCTTCCAGGAATCCCTGCAGAAAGCCCTGCGCGGTCTGGAAGTGGGCGTTTGCGGTCTGGACGAGAAGCTCGATCTGAGCAACCCGGACAGCATGAGCGTGCTCAAGCGCGAACTGACCGTGCCGGGCGCCGAGCGTATCTGGTACGTGGCTGACGCCTTCCGCGCCGGCCTGTCGGTCGAAGACATCTTCGGCATGAACATGATCGACCCGTGGTTCCTGGTGCAGATCGAAGACCTGATCAAGGACGAAGAGAAGGTCAAGACCCTCGGTCTGTCCTCGATCGACCGCGACCTGATGTTCAAGCTCAAGCGCAAAGGCTTCTCCGATCAGCGTCTGGCCAAGCTGCTGGGCGTCACCGAGAAAAACCTGCGTACGCACCGTCAGAAGCTGGAAGTGTTCCCGGTCTACAAGCGCGTTGACACCTGCGCCGCCGAGTTCGCTACCGACACCGCTTACCTGTACTCGACCTACGAGGAAGAGTGCGAAGCAGCGCCGTCGGGTCGCGACAAGATCATGATCCTGGGTGGCGGTCCGAACCGTATTGGCCAGGGCATCGAGTTCGACTACTGCTGCGTTCACGCTGCGCTCGCCCTGCGCGAAGACGGCTACGAAACCATCATGGTCAACTGCAACCCGGAAACCGTTTCCACCGACTACGACACTTCCGACCGTCTGTACTTCGAGCCGGTAACCCTGGAAGACGTGCTGGAAATCTGCCGCGTCGAGAAGCCGAAAGGCGTGATCGTCCAGTACGGCGGCCAGACTCCGCTGAAACTGGCTCGTGCTCTGGAAGCCGCTGGCGTGCCGATCATCGGCACCAGCCCTGACGCCATCGACCGCGCCGAAGACCGCGAGCGCTTCCAGCAAATGGTCGAGCGCTTGAACCTGCGTCAGCCGCCAAACGCCACTGTGCGTAGCGAAGATGAAGCTGTTCGCGCTGCGGCGAAGATCGGTTATCCGCTGGTGGTGCGCCCGTCCTACGTGTTGGGCGGCCGTGCCATGGAAATCGTATACAAAGAAGACGAACTCAAGCGCTATCTGCGTGACGCGGTGCAAGTGTCCAACGACAGCCCGGTGCTGCTCGACCACTTCCTCAACTGCGCCATCGAAATGGACGTGGATGCGGTCTGCGACGGCAAAGACGTGGTGATCGGCGCGATCATGCAGCACATCGAACAGGCGGGCGTTCACTCCGGTGACTCTGCGTGCTCGCTGCCGCCGTACTCGCTGCCGGCGCACATCCAGGACGAGATGCGCGAACAGGTCAAGAAAATGGCTCTGGAATTGGGCGTTGTCGGCCTGATGAACGTGCAGCTGGCTTTGCAGGGCGAAGACATCTACGTCATCGAAGTCAACCCCCGCGCCTCGCGTACCGTGCCGTTCGTTTCCAAGTGCATCGGTGTTTCCCTGGCCATGATCGCTGCGCGCGTGATGGCCGGTAAGACCCTGAAGGAAATCGGCTTCACCAAAGAAATCATCCCGAACTTCTACAGCGTTAAAGAAGCGGTGTTCCCGTTCGCCAAGTTCCCTGGCGTTGACCCGATCCTCGGCCCAGAGATGAAGTCGACCGGTGAAGTGATGGGTGTCGGCGATACCTTCGGCGAAGCATTCGCCAAGGCGCAGATGGGTGCCAGCGAAGTGCTGCCGACCGGCGGTACCGCGTTCATCAGCGTGCGCGATGACGACAAGCCACTGGTTGCAGGCGTGGCCCGTGATCTGATCAACTTGGGCTTCGAAGTGGTCGCCACTGCCGGCACTGCCAAGCTGATCGAAGCCGCAGGCCTGAAAGTGCGCCGCGTGAACAAGGTGACCGAGGGTCGTCCGCACGTGGTCGACATGATCAAGAATGACGAAGTCACGCTGATCATCAACACCACCGAAGGTCGTCAATCGATCGCCGATTCGTACTCCATTCGTCGCAATGCCCTGCAGCACAAGATCTACTGCACCACCACTATCGCTGCGGGCGAAGCGATCTGCGAAGCGCTGAAGTTCGGTCCGGAAAAGACCGTGCGCCGCTTGCAGGATCTACACGCAGGATTGAAGGCATGAGCATAACCAAGTACCCAATGACTGTTCAGGGCGCTCGCGCCCTGGAAGAGGAGCATGCTCACCTGACCAAGGTCGTCCGTCCGAAGCTCAGCCAGGACATCGGTACGGCCCGCGAGTTGGGTGACTTGAAGGAAAACGCTGAATACCATGCTGCCCGCGAACAGCAAGGCATGGTCGAAGCGCGTATTCGTGACATCGAAGGCCGGATTCAGAATCAGGTCATCATCGATGTCACGACCATTCCTCACACCGGTAAAGTGATTTTCGGTACTACCGTCGAGATCGCCAACGTCGAGACTGATGAAAGCGTCACTTACCACATCGTGGGTGAGGATGAGGCTGACTTCAAACTCGGCAAGATCTCCGTCGGTTCGCCGCTGGCCCGCGCCTTGATTGGCAAGGAAGAGGGTGACGTCGTCGCCGTCAAAACGCCAAGCGGCGTGATCGAGTACGAGATTGTCGAAGTTCGTCACATCTGAAAGAAGGCGCCCGCTGCATGCGGGCGCCATGCTTTGGCAACTGACCCAGATGCTTTGGGTCGGTGGCCTATGGTTGATTCATATCGGTTTGCAGCCGGCGTTGGGCCAGATCGGCCTGGCGCCGCTGTTGATCGACGAAGTGGCCAGTGCATTCGAAGTGCTGGTGGTGGGGTTCGCCGCTCTGTGCGTGATCTTTCAGGCTTTGGTGCTGGTACAGGCCGAGGGCCTTGGCAGTCTATGGCGGGATTTTCGCGGGCAGGTGCTGTTGATGGCGTTGTACGCGTGCGCGATGTATGTCGCTGTGCGTGTCGGCTGGCCGGATGCGCAGCGCTGGCAGGTATTCAGTTATCTGGTGCTGGGATTTTCCGGGCTGGTGCTGGTCATGCAGCCGGTGCCGGGATGGAGTGGCAGGGTGCGCGAAGCACACCCTTGACCCTGCACATCACTTGAAGCGATGAACGTTCGACAGCTGCTTGTTGGCGCTGAAGTTCTTGCGGTAGACCAGAGCCATCTTGCCGATCACCTGAACCAGGTCCGCTTTGCCGACCTTGCACAGTTCGGCGATGTGCGCCAGGCGCGACTCGCGATCGAGGATATTGAGCTTGATCTTGATCAGCTCGTGATCGGCCAAGGCGCGTTCAAGTTCGGCTAAAACACCTTCAGTCAAACCGTTGTCCGCTACCGTCAACACTGGTTTGAGGTGGTGGCCGATGGATTTGTACTGTTTCTTCTGCTCTGGAGTGAGCGGCATAATCTGACCCTTTCGTCTGGATTCTGTAAAATGGCGGCCATTTTACCCGAGGGTTCGTGGATCCGCCCAACTAATCACGACCCTAATCATCGAGGTGCCCAATGGCGCGTTCCAAGACAAGCCTTGGTTGGCTGAAAAGACATGTCAACGATCCTTATGTGAAGCAGGCGCAGAAGGATGGCTACCGCTCGCGTGCAAGTTACAAACTTCTGGAGATCCAGGAAAAATACAAACTCATCCGTCCGGGCATGAGCGTGGTCGACCTCGGCGCGGCGCCGGGTGGCTGGTCCCAGGTGACCAGTCGGTTGATCGGCGGTCAGGGTCGTCTGATCGCTTCGGACATCCTGGAAATGGACAGCATTCCGGACGTGCATTTTATCCAGGGCGACTTCACGGAGGACTCGGTGCTCGCTGAAATCCTGGAGGCCGTGGGTAATTCGCAGGTGGACCTTGTGATTTCCGATATGGCCCCCAATATGAGTGGTACGCCCGAAGTGGACATGCCCAAGGCCATGTTCCTCTGTGAGCTGGCGCTGGACCTGGCGGAACGGATCCTCAAGCCCGGTGGCAATTTCGTCATCAAGATTTTTCAGGGCGAAGGGTTTGACGTTTATCTGAAGGATGCTCGGAAGAAATTCGACAAGATCCAGATGATCAAGCCAGACTCTTCCCGTGGCAGCTCCCGTGAGCAGTACATGCTGGCCTGGGGTTATCGCGGCGGTGATGCGTAAAACAAGGTTTTTCGGCGGGGCGATAGGTTTTTCATATTTCGCTCTGCGGGCATAAGCGAATATTGTGTAGAAAGTGTTTCACAAAGGGTTACAGACGGCGCCTGCCAGAGTTGTAGGTAATGTAGTAAGTTAGGCCGGTGAATATCATGCGAAGCGCGCGCCAGTAGCGGAGCTTGCTTCAGAGGGTAGTTAATTGAACGATATGGCAAAGAATCTGATCCTGTGGTTGATCATCGCGGCAGTCCTGGTGACGGTGATGAACAACTTCTCCAGCCCTAACGAGCCGCAGACCCTCAACTATTCCGACTTCATCCAGCAGGTCAAGGATGGCAAGGTCGAGCGCGTAGCCGTTGACGGCTATGTGATTACCGGCAAGCGCACCGATGGCGACAGCTTCAAGACCATTCGTCCGGCAATTCAGGATAATGGCCTGATCGGCGATCTGGTCGACAATCATGTTGTGGTTGAAGGCAAGCAGCCTGAACAGCAAAGCATCTGGACTCAGCTCCTGGTGGCCAGCTTCCCGATCCTGGTGATCATCGCGGTGTTCATGTTCTTCATGCGCCAGATGCAGGGCGGCGCCGGTGGCAAGGGCGGGCCGATGAGCTTCGGCAAGAGCAAGGCACGCCTGCTCTCCGAAGATCAGGTGAAAACCACTTTGGCTGACGTTGCCGGTTGCGACGAAGCCAAGGAAGAAGTCGGCGAGCTGGTCGAGTTCCTGCGTGATCCGGGCAAATTCCAGCGTCTGGGCGGGCGTATCCCGCGCGGCGTGCTGATGGTCGGCCCGCCGGGTACCGGTAAAACCTTGCTGGCCAAGGCGATTGCCGGCGAAGCGAAAGTGCCGTTCTTCACCATTTCCGGTTCCGACTTTGTCGAAATGTTCGTCGGTGTCGGCGCGAGCCGCGTCCGCGACATGTTCGAGCAGGCCAAGAAGCACGCCCCTTGCATCATCTTCATCGACGAAATCGATGCCGTAGGTCGCCATCGTGGCGCCGGCATGGGTGGCGGTCATGACGAGCGTGAGCAGACTCTCAACCAGTTGCTGGTAGAGATGGACGGCTTTGAAATGAATGACGGCATCATTGTTATTGCTGCGACCAACCGTCCGGACGTACTCGACCCTGCGCTGCTGCGTCCGGGCCGTTTCGACCGTCAGGTGGTCGTCGGCTTGCCGGATATTCGTGGTCGCGAGCAGATTCTGAAAGTGCACATGCGTAAAGTGCCAATGGGCGACGACGTTGCTCCGGCAGTGATCGCACGTGGTACTCCTGGCTTCTCGGGTGCTGACCTGGCCAACCTGGTCAACGAAGCGTCGTTGTTCGCTGCTCGTAGCGGCAAACGCATCGTCGAGATGAAAGAGTTCGAACTGGCGAAAGACAAGATCATGATGGGCGCCGAGCGCAAATCCATGGTCATGTCCGAGAAAGAAAAGCAGAATACTGCTTACCACGAAGCCGGCCACGCCATCGTTGGTCGCGTCGTGCCTGAGCATGATCCGGTCTACAAGGTGTCGATCATCCCGCGCGGTCGTGCGCTGGGTGTGACCATGTTCCTCCCGGAAGAAGATCGTTACAGCCTGTCCAAACGTGCGCTGATCAGCCAGATCTGCTCGTTGTACGGTGGCCGTATCGCAGAAGAAATGACCCTGGGCTTTGACGGTGTAACCACCGGTGCGTCCAACGACATCATGCGTGCAAGTCAGATTGCCCGGAACATGGTGACGAAATGGGGCCTGTCGGAAAAACTCGGTCCGCTGATGTATGCCGAAGAAGAGGGCGAAGTGTTCCTCGGTCGCGGCGGTGGCGGCCAGGCTGCCAGCTTCTCCGGTGAGACCGCCAAGCTGATCGACTCCGAAGTGCGCAGCATCATCGATCAGTGCTACGGCACGGCCAAGCAGATCCTCACGGATAACCGTGACAAACTGGATGCCATGGCTGATGCGCTGATGAAGTACGAAACCATCGATGCCGAGCAGATTGACGACATCATGGCCGGCCGCACACCTCGCGAACCTCGCGACTGGTCGGGTGGCACCGGTACGCCTCCGCCGCCTGTCGTGCAGGACGAGCGTCCGGAAAAACCGATTGGCGGTCCGGCTGCTGACGTTTAAGGCTTGAAATGACTTCTGTACAGTCCCTAACCCGGTTGCCTTGCGGCAACCGGGTTCTTGATTTGGCCCAGACGCATGTCATGGGCATTCTCAATGTCACTCCTGATTCTTTCTCCGATGGTGGTCGCTATAGCCAGCTCGATGCGGCTTTGCGCCACGCCGAAGCGATGGTGTTGGCTGGCGCGACGCTGATCGATGTCGGCGGCGAATCGACCCGGCCGGGTGCGCGAGCGGTCTCTCCTCTGGAGGAACTTGAGCGCGTCGCGCCGATTGTCGAGCTGATCAATCGCGAGCTGGATGTGATCATCTCGGTCGATACTTCCACCCCGGCAGTCATGCGCGAAACCGCACGGCTCGGTGCCGGCCTGATCAATGATGTGCGTTCGTTGCGTCGCGATGGTGCGCTGGATGCGGCGGCGGCGACAGGGTTGCCGGTCTGTCTCATGCATATGCTCGGCGAACCGGGGGATATGCAGGACAATCCGCGGTATCAGGATGTCACTCGCGAGGTCGGTGAGTTTCTCGCCGAACGCATGGACCAGTGCGCGCAGGCGGGCATTCCTGCCGAGCGGATCATTCTCGATCCCGGCTTCGGCTTCGCCAAAACCCTGCAGCACAATCTAAGCTTGTTCAAGCACATGGAGGCCCTGCATGCGCTGGGTCGACCTTTGCTGGTAGGTGTTTCGCGCAAGAGTATGATTGGCCACGCTTTGAATCGTCCCGTGGGCGAACGTCTGCATGGCGGCCTGGCGCTGGCAGCGCTGGCGTCGGTCAAGGGCGCGCGGATATTGCGTGTCCACGATGTGCCGGAAACTGTCGATGTAGTGCGAATGATCGCGGCCGTAGAATCAGCCGAATAAGAATGATGGAGCACTTATGAGCAAGAAATATTTTGGTACCGACGGCATTCGCGGTCGCGTAGGTGAATACCCGATCACACCTGACTTCATGCTCAAGCTCGGCTGGGCGGCTGGCATGGCTTTCCGCAAGATGGGTGCCTGCAAGGTGCTGGTCGGCAAGGACACGCGGATCTCCGGCTATATGTTCGAATCGGCACTGGAGGCGGGCCTGACCTCGGCGGGTGCCGATGTGATGCTGCTCGGCCCGATGCCGACACCTGCCATCGCCTATCTGTCGCGCACTTTCCAGGCAGAGGCCGGGATCGTGATCAGTGCATCGCACAACCCGCATGATGACAACGGCATCAAGTTCTTCTCCGGCAAAGGCACCAAGCTGCCGGATGAATTGGAATTGATGATCGAAGAGTTGCTCGATACGCCGATGACCGTCGTCGAGTCGAGCAAGATCGGCAAAGTCTCGCGAATCAATGACGCATCGGGTCGCTACATCGAGTTCTGCAAAAGCAGTGTGCCTACCGGGACCAGTTTCGCCGGTCTGAAAATCGTCATCGATTGTGCGCACGGTGCCACTTATAAGGTTGCACCGAGCGTCTTCCGTGAGCTGGGTGCCGAAGTCGTCGTGCTGTCTGCTCAGCCGAACGGGCTGAACATCAACGATAACTGCGGTTCCACGCATATGGGGCCGTTGCAGGCCGCCGTTCTGGCTGAACATGCGGACCTGGGTATCGCCTTCGATGGTGATGGTGATCGGGTATTGATGGTCGATCACACCGGCACCATCGTTGATGGTGACGACCTGCTGTTCATCATTGCTCGCGATCTGCATGAGCGTGGCAAGTTGCAGGGTGGCGTCGTCGGTACATTGATGAGCAATCTTGGTCTCGAGCTGGCCTTGGCGGATCTGTCGATCCCGTTCGTTCGCGCCAATGTCGGTGACCGCTACGTGATTGCCGAGCTGCAAGAGCGCAACTGGCTCGTTGGCGGGGAAAACTCCGGGCATGTGGTCTGCTTCAACCACACCACCACGGGCGATGCGATCATCGCGGCTCTGCAGGTGTTGATGGCTCTGAAATCCCGCAACGAAGGTTTGGCGCAAACGCGGCAGGCTTTGCGCAAGTGCCCTCAGGTGCTGATCAACGTTCGCTTTGGCGGCGGTGAAAGCCCGCTGGAGCATCCGGCTGTCAAGGAAGCCAGTGCCCGTGTCACTCAGGCGATGGCGGGGCGCGGTCGCGTGCTTCTGCGCAAGTCCGGCACAGAGCCTCTGGTGCGCGTAATGGTCGAAGGCGAGGACGAAAACCAGGTTCGCGGCTATGCCGAAGAGCTGGCAAAACTGGTAACCGAAGTTTCTGCCTGATACGGCTTGCAAGCCATGATTGTGTTGGGTAACATCTGCGCCCACTTTGACCGACGAGGTACAGCATGCGTCGCCCTATGGTAGCTGGTAACTGGAAGATGCACGGTACCCGCGCCAGCGTCGCTGAGCTGATCAACGGCCTTCGTCATCTGGCCTTGCCAAGCGGTGTTGATGTCGCGGTGTTCCCGCCTTGCTTGTATATCAATCAAGTGATTGATGGCTTGAAAGGCAAGTCGATTTCGGTCGGCGCGCAGAATTCTGCGGTGGAAGCCATGCAAGGTGCGTTGACTGGTGAGATTGCTCCCAGCCAACTGGTGGATGCAGGTTGTTCCCTGGTGCTTGTCGGGCACTCCGAACGCCGCCAGATTATGGGCGAGCGAGACGGGATGCTGAATCGCAAGTTCGCAGCGGCACAGGCATGTGGCTTGACTCCGGTGTTGTGTGTAGGGGAAACCCTCGAGCAGCGCGAAGCCGGAAAAACTCTTGAAGTTGTCGGGCGTCAGCTGGGCAGCATCATCGAGGAGCTGGGTGTTGGTGCCTTTGCCAAGGCAGTGATTGCATACGAGCCGGTCTGGGCCATTGGTACTGGGCTGACTGCAACGCCGCAACAGGCTCAGGATGTGCATAAAGCCATTCGCGAGCAGTTGGCGGCAGAGAATTCTGAAGTCGCACGAGGTGTGCGGCTTCTATACGGCGGCAGCGTGAAGGCGGCCAATGCGGTCGAACTGTTCGGCATGCCGGATATCGATGGGGGGCTCATTGGTGGAGCTTCCCTGAATGCAGATGAGTTCGGTGCGATCTGTCGCGCCGCGGGAAACTGAAAAAATGCTGGAAACAGTCGTAGTCGTTTTTCATCTGCTGGGTGCATTGGGCGTAGTTGCTCTGGTTTTGCTGCAGCAGGGTAAGGGTGCGGACGCTGGCGCGTCTTTCGGAGCAGGTGCTTCAAATACTGTGTTCGGAAGCCAAGGTTCCTCTACCTTTCTTAGTAAGTTTACTGCTATACTTGCCGCCGGTTTCTTCATAACCAGCTTGGGGTTAGGTTACTTTGCTAAAGAGAAAGCTCATCAGCTGACTCAAGCAGGTCTTCCAGATCCAGCAGTGTTGGAAGTACCTAAGCAACAACCGGCTTCTGATGATGTCCCGGTGCTTCAAGAGCAAAAGTCGGCTACTCCAGCGACTGACGTGCCTCCAGCTCAAGAGCAGAAGTAAGAAGAGTTCCAAGCGTAGTATCGCCGAGGTGGTGGAATTGGTAGACACGCAACCTTGAGGTGGTTGTGCCCATAGGGTGTAGGGGTTCGAGTCCCCTTCTCGGTACCAATTAGTCAGGAGAGCCCGCTGTTGCGGGCTTTCTTGCAGGTGGAAGGTTACATTGACCCTAAAAGGGATCGGTCGTATACTTCCGCCCCAGCTTTGTCGCGGGGTGGAGCAGTCTGGTAGCTCGTCGGGCTCATAACCCGAAGGTCGTCGGTTCAAATCCGGCCCCCGCAACCAGTTTAAGGAGCCCCTTTTAAGGGGCTTTTTGTTAGCTGGATACTTTCAACGCCGCTGTTCGACGGCGTTTCAAGGATGGGCGTTATGCCCATTTTTTTATTTTGCAAAGCATGCACATATCATGCACTAGGGGGTTCAGGTGTCGAGCAAGCTAGAAGAGTTGCAGGCCTTGCTGGCCCCGGTGGTCGTGGCCCTGGGCTATGAATGCTGGGGTATCGAGTTTTCGGCTCAGGGTCGTCACTCGATGTTGCGCGTTTATATCGATAAAGAGGGTGGCGTGCTGGTGGACGATTGCGCCATTGTCAGCCGTCAGATCAGCGGTGTTCTGGATGTTGAAGATCCTATCTCCGTTGAATACACCCTTGAAGTTTCCTCGCCTGGCATGGAGCGCCCGCTGTTCACTCTTGAGCAGTTTGCCCAATTTGCCGGTGAACAAGTGAAGATCAAGCTGCGCTCGCCTTTCGAAGGTCGACGCAATTTTCAGGGCCTTCTGCGCGGTGTAGAAGAGCAGGACGTCGTGGTGCAGGTAGAAGACCACGAGTTCCTGTTGCCGATCGATATGATCGACAAGGCCAACATTATTCCCAGTTTTGACTGAGACGCGGATCCCGCGGATCCAATGGCTTGCGAAAGGCGAGGCGTACGATGAGCAAAGAAGTACTGCTGGTTGTTGAGTCGGTATCCAATGAAAAGGGTGTACCGGCAAGCGTAATTTTTGAAGCGCTGGAGCTGGCTCTGGCCACTGCTACCAAAAAGCGTTTTGAAGACGAAGTGGACCTGCGTGTGGAAATCAACCGCCACACCGGTTCCTACGAAACCTTCCGTCGCTGGACGGTCGTCGAAGAGAATGATCTCGACGATCCGGCCATCGAGACCTGGCCAAGCAAGGTTGCCGAAACGCATCCTGGTGCCAAGGTCGGTGACGTCGTCGAAGAGAAAATCGAATCCATCGAATTCGGCCGCATCGCTGCACAGACTGCCAAGCAGGTCATCGTGCAGAAAGTTCGCGAAGCCGAGCGCGCTCAAGTGGTCGACGCCTATCGCGAGCGCCTGGGAGAAATCATCTCCGGCACCGTGAAAAAAGTCACCCGCGACAACGTGATCGTCGATCTGGGCAACAATGCTGAAGCGTTGCTGGCCCGTGAAGACATCATTTCTCGCGAAACCTTCCGTGTCGGCGTGCGTCTGCGTGCGCTGCTCAAGGAAATCCGCACCGAGAACCGCGGCCCGCAGCTGATCCTGTCGCGTACCGCGCCGGAAATGCTGATCGAGCTGTTCCGTATCGAAGTGCCGGAAATCGCCGAAGGCCTCATCGAGGTCATGGCCGCCTCCCGTGATCCGGGTTCGCGAGCCAAGATCGCCGTCCGCTCCAAGGACAAGCGCATCGACCCACAAGGTGCCTGCATCGGTATGCGCGGTTCGCGCGTCCAGGCGGTATCGGGTGAGTTGGGCGGTGAGCGTGTTGATATCGTGCTGTGGGACGACAACCCGGCCCAGTTCGTCATCAACGCCATGTCCCCGGCCGAGGTTGCGGCAATTATCGTTGACGAAGATGCCCATGCCATGGACATCGCCGTTGGCGCAGACAATCTGGCTCAGGCCATCGGTCGCGGTGGTCAGAACGTGCGTCTGGCCAGCCAGTTGACTGGCTGGACCCTGAACGTGATGACCGAATCGGACATCCAGGCTAAGCAGCAAGCAGAAACCGGCGACATCCTGCGCAACTTCATCGACGAACTGGAAGTCGACGAAGAACTGGCTCAGGTGCTGGTAGATGAAGGCTTCACCAGCCTGGAAGAGATTGCCTACGTACCGGTGGAGGAAATGCTCAACATCGACGGCTTTGACGAGGACATCGTCAACGAGCTTCGTGCTCGCGCCAAGGATCGCTTGTTGACCAAAGCCATCGCTACTGAGGAAAAGCTGGCAGACGCCCATCCGGCCGAAGACCTGCTCTCGCTTGAGGGTATGGACAAGGATTTGGCGATGGAACTGGCGGTGCGCGGCGTAATTACCCGCGAAGACCTGGCCGAGCAGTCTATTGACGACCTGCTCGACATCGACGGCATTGACGATGATCGTGCCGGCAAGTTGATCATGGCCGCCCGAGCCCACTGGTTCGAGTAATTAGGCGCGGCCTGAGGAGAGAAGTGCATGACGCAAGTCACGGTGAAACAACTGGCCGATGAGGTCAAAACACCGGTAGAGCGCCTGTTGCAGCAGATGCGTGAGGCAGGTCTGCCGCACACCGCCGCCGACGAAAATGTGACTGACAGTGAGAAGCAATCCCTGCTGACTCACTTGAAGAGCAGTCACAAGGCGAAAGTGGAAGAACCACGCAAGATCACGCTGCAGCGTAAAACCACCAGCACCCTGCGTGTGGCTGGTAGCAAGAGCATCAGCGTTGAAGTTCGCAAGAAGAAAGTTTTCGTACAGCGCAGCCCGGAAGAAATCGAAGCCGAGCGCAAGCGTGAACTGGATGAGCGTCGCGCAGTAGAAAATGCTGCCCGTCAGAAGGCTGAAGAAGAAGCCAAGCAACGCGCCGAAGAAGAAGCGCGTCGCCAGCCTGCTGCTGCGCAAACCGCTGCCAGCGACGCCGTTGCGGCGCCGGCTGCCGCTGCCGAACCTGTTCGCGAAAGCGCACCGGTGGCTGCTGCTCCTGCGCCATCGGCTGACGTTCGCAACAAGCAGAACGAACAGCGCCGTCCGGACAAACCACGCGCCGACGACAACAATCGTCGCAGCGGTGGTGGTGATGGCGAGCGCAAAAACGCTCCGCATCGCGCATCGGTCAAAGAAAAAGCCCCGGCGCCACGTGTGGCGCCACGCACTACCGACGAAGAAAGCGATGGCTTCCGTCGTGGTGGTCGCGGCAAGGCCAAGCTGAAGAAGCGCAACGCCCACGGTTTCCAGAGCCCGACCGGCCCTGTCGTGCGTGACGTGCAGATCGGCGAGACCATCACGGTTGGCGATCTGGCCAACCAGATGTCGGTCAAAGCGGCTGAAATCATCAAGTTCATGTTCAAACTGGGTACTCCAGCGACCATCAACCAGGTGCTTGATCAGGAAACTGCTCAACTGGTAGCCGAAGAACTGGGCCACAAAGTGACCCTGGTCAGCGACACCGCTCTGGAAGATTCCCTGGCCGAGTCCCTGAAGTTTGAAGGTGAGTCGTTCTCCCGTGCACCAGTCGTGACCGTAATGGGCCACGTTGACCACGGTAAGACTTCCCTGCTCGACTACATCCGTCGTGCCAAGGTAGCTGCTGGCGAAGCCGGCGGTATCACCCAGCACATCGGTGCATACCACGTTGAGACTGATCGCGGCATGGTCACTTTCCTCGATACCCCGGGTCACGCTGCGTTTACCGCAATGCGTGCCCGTGGTGCCAAGGCGACCGACATCGTGATCCTCGTGGTTGCAGCGGACGACGGTGTGATGCCGCAAACCATCGAAGCGGTTCAGCATGCGCAGGCAGCTGGCGTGCCGCTGGTGGTAGCAGTGAACAAGATCGACAAGCCGGGCGCCGATCTCGATCGCATCCGCAGCGAGCTGTCGGTTCACGGCGTGACTTCCGAAGACTGGGGTGGCGACACACCATTCGTTCCGGTTTCGGCGAAGATGGGTACTGGCGTGGACGAGCTGCTTGAAGCCGTTCTGCTGCAGGCCGAAGTTCTCGAACTGAAAGCTACTCCGTCGGCTCCTGGCCGTGGTGTGGTGGTTGAATCGCGTCTCGACAAGGGTCGTGGCCCAGTGGCAACCGTGCTGGTTCAGGACGGTACGCTGCGTCAAGGCGACATGGTCCTGGTCGGTTCGAACTACGGCCGTGTACGTGCCATGCTCGACGAGAACGGCAAGCCAATCAAGGAAGCCGGTCCATCCATCCCTGTCGAGATCCTCGGCCTGGACGGTACCCCGGACGCTGGCGACGAGATGAGCGTGGTTGCCGACGAGAAGAAAGCCCGTGAAGTGGCTCTGTTTCGTCAAGGCAAGTTCCGCGAAGTCAAACTGGCTCGCGCTCACGCCGGCAAGCTGGAAAACATCTTCGAAAACATGGGTCAGGCCGAGAAGAAGACGCTCAACATCGTCCTCAAATCCGACGTCCGTGGTTCGCTGGAAGCGTTGAACGGTGCCTTGAATGGCCTGGGCAACGACGAAGTACAAGTGCGCGTCGTGGGTGGCGGTGTCGGTGGTATCACCGAATCCGACGCCAACCTGGCACTGGCTTCCAACGCTGTACTGTTCGGCTTCAACGTGCGTGCCGATGCCGGCGCTCGCAAGATCGTCGAGCAGGAAGGTCTGGATATGCGTTACTACAACGTGATCTACGACATCATCGAAGACGTCAAGAAAGCCCTGACCGGCATGCTCGGCAGCGATGTTCGCGAGAACATCCTGGGTGTGGCCGAAGTGCGTGACGTGTTCCGTTCGCCGAAGTTTGGCGCGATCGCCGGTTGCATGGTGATCGAAGGTGTCGTGCACCGTAACCGTCCGATCCGTGTACTGCGTGAAGACATCGTTATCTTCGAAGGCGAGCTGGAATCCCTGCGCCGCTTCAAGGATGACGCTTCCGAAGTGCGTGCCGGCATGGAATGCGGTATCGGCGTGAAGAGCTACAACGACGTCAAAGTCGGCGACAAGATCGAAGTCTTCGAGAAGGTTCAGGTTGCTCGCAGCCTCTGACTCGCGCACTTCAAGGGCCACGATGGGCCGTAGCATGCAAATGCACGGCACAGCGTCCGGACTCTAAACGCAACGCCCGGTCTGGCTTTTGTCAGGCCGGGCGTTTGCCGCTTTCAGACCTTGCGGGTTTCACCGCTGGGCAGTAACAGGTAACAAATCATGGCAAAAGAATACAGCCGTACCCAACGTATCGGCGATCAGATGCAGCGCGAGCTGGCGCAACTGATCCGTCGCGAAGTCAAAGATCCGCGCGTCGGCCTGGTCACCATCACTGCTGTGGAAGTGTCCCGTGACGTCGGTCACGCGAAGATTTTCATCACCGTGATGGGGCAGGACAACGCTGAAGACATAGCGCAAAGCATCAAGGTGCTCAACGCCGCCGCAGGCTTCCTGCGCATGCAATTGGCCCGCGAAATGAAGCTGCGCAGCGTGCCGCAATTGCACTTCCACTACGACGAATCCGTCGTGCGTGGCGCGCACCTGTCGGCATTGATCGAGCGCGCCGTGGCTGAAGACAATCAGCACGTTGCCGCTCCAGCACCTGAAGACACCAAGGAGTAATTCGGTGGCTCAGGTCAAACGTATCCGTCGTAACGTCAGCGGCATCATCCTGCTCGACAAGCCATTGGGGTTCACCTCCAACGCTGCCTTGCAGAAGGTGCGCTGGCTGCTCAATGCCGAGAAGGCCGGGCACACCGGCAGCCTCGACCCGTTGGCCACCGGCGTGTTGCCGCTGTGCTTCGGCGAGGCGACCAAGTTCTCGCAATACCTGCTCGATTCCGACAAGGGCTACGAGACCCTGGCGCAACTGGGCAAGACCACCACCACGGCCGATGCCGAAGGGGAGGTTTTGCAGGAGCGTCCGGTGACCGTTGGTCGCGCCGATGTCGAAGCGGTTCTGCCGAAATTTCGTGGGCAAATCAGTCAGATACCGCCGATGTACTCGGCACTCAAGCGTGATGGCCAGCCGCTGTACAAACTGGCACGTGCAGGCGAAGTAGTGGAGCGCGAACCGCGTTCTGTTACTATTGCGCGCTTGGAATTGCTGGCCTTCGAAGGCGATACTGCGCGGCTTGCGGTGGACTGCAGCAAGGGCACCTATATTCGGACCCTGGTGGAGGATATCGGTGAGCAACTCGGTTGTGGTGCGTACGTCGCAGAATTGCGACGGACCCAGGCCGGGCCTTTCACCCTGGCGCAGACTGTTACTCTCGAAGAGCTGGAAGCGGTACATGCCGAAGGCGGCAACGAAGCGGTCGATCGCTTCCTGATGCCATCGGACAGCGGCCTGCAGGATTGGCCGTTGCTGCACTTCTCGGAAGCGAGCGCGTTCTACTGGCTCAACGGCCAGCCGGTACGTGCCCCGGATGCGCCGAAGTTCGGCATGGTGCGGGTACAGGATCACAATGGTCGTTTCATCGGTATCGGTGAAGTGAGCGAAGACGGGCGTATCGCGCCGCGTCGCTTGATTCGGTCAGAATGACCGGAACCGGTCTGCGTTAAGCGGGCCGGCGAGTGTGGCTGTTAACAGGCATGGTCACTACTCATTTATAGATACAGGGATTTGTCCCTGGCCTGTTGAAGCTGTTTCCCTGAAACAGTTTCCTGATAAGGAAGGATTGCCTCATGGCTCTCGACGTTCAAGAAAAAGCTCAAATCGTTGCGGACTACCAGCAAGCTGTTGGTGACACTGGTTCGCCAGAAGTGCAGGTTGCACTGCTGACCGCCAACATCAACAAACTGCAAGGTCACTTCAAGGCCAACGGTAAAGATCACCACTCCCGTCGTGGTCTGATCCGCATGGTTAACCAGCGTCGCAAGCTGCTGGACTACCTGAAAGGCAAGGACGTAAGCCGGTACGCCGCGCTGATCGCTCGCCTGGGTCTGCGTCGCTAATCAGCGATTGCGCTATGAGGTTGGTGGTCTGTCGGGCGTCAGCGGTTTTCCGCTGGCGTCTTGCAGGCTCCCAGCCTCAAGTTTTATCTGCAGCATGGCTTTACCTGTAGCACCCGGACAAGTGCCATCGGGCCGATTCCCGAGATTGCCCAAGAATTCGCAAGAAACCGTTTCCCCCAAGAGCCACAAAGAAGGTAGGACACCGTGAACCCGGTAATCAAAAAATTCCAGTTCGGTCAATCGACCGTTACCCTCGAGACAGGCCGTATCGCCCGTCAGGCCTCCGGCGCAGTATTGGTCACCGTTGACGACGACGTCAGCGTGTTGGTGACTGTTGTCGGTGCAAAGCAAGCCGATCCGGGCAAGGGCTTCTTCCCTCTGTCCGTTCATTACCAGGAAAAGACTTACGCTGCCGGTAAGATCCCTGGCGGTTTCTTCAAGCGTGAAGGCCGTCCTTCCGAGAAAGAAACCCTGACTTCCCGACTGATCGACCGTCCGATCCGTCCGCTGTTCCCAGAAGGCTTCATGAACGAAGTGCAGGTTGTCTGCACCGTCGTTTCCACCAGCAAGAAGACCGATCCGGACATCGCTGCGATGATCGGTACCTCGGCTGCCCTGGCCATTTCCGGCATTCCGTTTGACGGCCCGATCGGCGCCGCTCGCGTGGCTTTCCACGAAAGCACCGGCTACCTGCTGAACCCGACTTACGAGCAGCAGGCCGCTTCGAGCCTGGACATGGTCGTTGCCGGTACTTCCGACGCCGTGCTGATGGTTGAATCGGAAGCCAAAGAGCTGACCGAAGACCAGATGCTGGGCGCGGTACTGTTCGCTCACGACGAATTCCAGGTTGTGATCAACGCTGTTAAAGAACTGGCTGCCGAAGCTGCCAAGCCAACCTGGAACTGGGCTCCTGCGCCAGAAGCCACCGAACTGCTGGGCGCTATCCGCGCCGAGTTCGGCGAAGCGATCTCCCAGGCTTACACCATCACCGTCAAGGCCGACCGTTACGCTCGCCTGGGTGAGCTGAAGGACCAGGTGGTTGCCAAGCTGTCCGGTGAAGAAGGCCAGCCAAGCGCTGCTGAAGTCAAAGCAGCCTTCGGCGAAATCGAATACCGCACCGTTCGCGAAAACATCGTTAACGGCAAGCCACGTATCGACGGTCGCGACACCAAGACTGTACGTCCGCTGAACATTGAAGTCGGCGTTCTGCCGAAGACTCACGGTTCGGCACTGTTCACCCGTGGCGAAACCCAGGCGCTGGTTGTGGCAACACTGGGCACCGCCCGTGACGCACAACTGCTGGATACCCTGGAAGGCGAAAAGAAAGACCCGTTCATGCTGCACTACAACTTCCCGCCGTTCTCGGTAGGCGAGTGTGGTCGCATGGGTGGCGCCGGTCGTCGCGAAATCGGTCACGGCCGTCTGGCCCGTCGTTCGGTTTCGGCCATGCTGCCAGCCGCTGACGTGTTCCCGTACACCATCCGCGTGGTGTCGGAAATCACCGAATCCAACGGTTCGAGCTCGATGGCTTCCGTGTGCGGTGCTTCCCTGGCACTGATGGACGCTGGTGTACCGATGAAAGCACCGGTGGCCGGTATCGCCATGGGTCTGGTTAAAGAAGGCGAGAAGTTCGCCGTCCTGACCGACATCCTCGGCGACGAAGATCACCTGGGCGACATGGACTTCAAGGTAGCCGGTACCGCCAAAGGCGTTACCGCACTGCAGATGGACATCAAGATCAAGGGCATCACCGAAGAGATCATGGAAATCGCTCTAGGCCAGGCCCTTGAAGCGCGCCTGAACATCCTCGGCCAGATGAACCAGATCATTGGCCAGTCGCGTACCGAACTGTCGGCCAACGCTCCGACCATGATCGCGATGAAGATCGACACCGACAAAATCCGTGACGTTATCGGTAAAGGTGGCGCGACCATCCGTGCGATCTGCGAAGAAACCAAGGCTTCGATCGACATCGAAGACGACGGCTCGATCAAGATCTTCGGCGAAACCAAGGATGCTGCAGAAGCTGCTCGTCAGCGCGTTCTGAGCATCACTGCAGAAGCCGAGATCGGCAAGATCTACGTCGGCAAGGTTGAGCGCATCGTCGACTTCGGCGCATTCGTAAACATCCTGCCGGGCAAGGACGGTCTGGTGCACATCTCGATGCTGAGCGACGCTCGCGTAGAGAAAGTCACCGACATTCTGAAAGAAGGTCAGGAAGTGGAAGTGCTGGTACTGGACGTGGACAACCGCGGCCGTATCAAGCTGTCCATCAAAGACGTGGCAGCTGCCAAGGCTTCGGGCGTTTAATCACCCCAACGCTTTAGCGCAATGAAGATGCCCCCGCCGTGCAAACGGCGGGGGCATTTTTTTATCTGAAATAAAGAAATTGTAGTTCTCAAAAGAAAACCATCAGACAACCCACAAATTTGCCGCAGCTCGAGACCGGTGCTAGGTTTAGCCCACCGCCCGTGTAGCTCAGCCGGTAGAGCAGCGCACTCGTAACGCGAAGGTCGCAGGTTCGATTCCTGTCTCGGGCAAAAATTTTCGCCTTCAGTTTTATGCGTGGTGTTGGAGGTATTCGTTCAGTGCTTGACGTGTCAGATCATTCAACGACACATTTTGACGGGTTGCCGCCAGAGCCGCTGCTAAATGCAGATCGTGACCGATGCGAACATTGAACGATCCTTTGCATGGGATTTCAGGCTTCTGCCCGAGCTGCTCACAGGTTTGTAAATAGTCATCTACCGCCTCGCGAAAGGCTGCTTCCAGTTCAGCCACCGTTTGTCCTTCATAATTAACCAGCGCCCTGATGAAAAGGAGTTTTCCGAACAGGCACTTATCTTCCGTGCTCGCCTCGATAGAGCCAACATAGCCTTTGTAGTGCAGCTGGGAACTCATGGAATCAGGCCTCCTGTTTTCAGTTGCTCGATAATCTGGCGTCTTGCGTATGTTTTGATTTCATTTCCGGGATGTGGCTTGTGCAGGTTGATTAATGCGCTCGGATTCCCGTTGTCGAATTTGATCCTGCTACCGGATCCTTCCAGCTGAGAGTAACCAAGACGCGCCAACAGAGTGACAAGCTCGGACCATGTGAGTGCGCTTCGGCCGTTGACTAGTTTGGCGAGAAGTTTTTCAGTCTTTGACATGCTGGCCTATGACTGCAACTGAATATAGTTGCCTGTTTTTGGGCGGTCAATGTGAAGGTTTCGTTCGCCTTGACCATCAAAGGCGATGGCGAGGATTTATACGCAGTGGATTTCGCGCATGGAAACAGGAAACTGTAACCAAGCGCATACCACCCTTCATTTCATTCCCCCGGTTGCACTGGCTTGCGTCTCTGTTAGGATTCCTTCGTACCAGACAAGCAAGCACCGTTGTTTTCAGATGATCCACGAATGGTCCTGAAGGCCAGGAAAAACCGAGCTTCCAATGGCTTCCTGCGTCAGAGAGATCCTTGATGATCCAGATCCATCCTCCATTCCTAAGATCAGCGAGAACCCCATGACTGAATTGACCCAAGAGCAACGCCACGAACAAGCGCTGGAAAAATACCTTCTGGATGTGCCGGACCTGAAGGAAGAGATCAAGGACCTGAGTCCCGATGATCAGAAAGACCAGATCCAGTGGGCCTTCGAAGACGAAGCCGAAGCGCAGGGCTTGCAGCCGTGGGAGCTGACCCTCAAGTACACGAGCACGCCGGAGGAATTCGAGGCGCAGCGCCTCGTGCTGCACAAGGAAGCGGCGGAAGTCTTGGGTGTCGAGTGGGAAGAGTACTGCGAGATGAATAATCTCGTCGTATAAGAGCAGCTGCGAGCTTCTAGCTACAAGCTGCAAGTCAAAGCAGAGTCGCTTGGCTTGTAGCTTGTAGCTTGCCGCTGCGTTTAGAGGCTTAGTCGCATCGACAGATCCACCGCTTTGACATCCTTGGTCATCGCACCGATCGAAATGTAATCCACGCCCGTTTCGGCGATCGGCAGCAGCGTGCTTTCGTTGATGCCGCCGCTGGCTTCCAGTTTCGCTTTGCCGGCGGTCAGGCGTACCGCTTCGCGCATGTCGTCCAGGCTCAGTTCGTCGAGCATGATGATGTCGGCGCCGGCTTCCAGCGCCTGCTTCAGCTCTTCAAGACTTTCCACTTCGATCTCCACCGGTTTGCCCGGGGCGATCTTGTGTGCGGCGGCCACGGCTTCGGCGATGCCACCGCTGGCGGCGATGTGGTTTTCCTTGATCAGGAAGGCGTCGTAGAGACCGATGCGATGGTTGTGGCAGCCGCCGCAGGTTACGGCGTATTTCTGTGCCAGACGCAGGCCGGGCAGGGTTTTGCGGGTGTCGAGCAACTTGACCTGCGTCTCGCCGACGAAGTCTGCCAGGTACTGCGCGCGCGTCGCCACGCCAGACAGCAACTGCAGGAAGTTCAATGCGCTGCGTTCACCGGTCAGCAGTGAGCGAGCCGGGCCTTCGAGGTGAAACAGCGGCTGATTGGCTTTGACCCGCTGGCCGTCGACCACTTGCCAATGCACCGCCACGCGCGGATCGAGCTGGCGAAACACCGCATCGACCCACGCGGTGCCGCAGATGACGGCGTCGTCACGGGTGATGATGGTGGCTTTGGCCAGGCGTTCGGCCGGGATCAGTTGCGCGGTGATGTCGCCGCTGCCGACGTCTTCGAGCAACGCACGGCGCACGTTGTTTTCGATTTCGGCGGTCAGATCGGCGAGACGTAGATTCGGCATAACGGACTCCACAAACAAAGTGGTTCGATTATAGGGGCAGGGCGCGAGCCAACCCAAGGCGAGAACGTGCGTGCCTGGCGCATCTGGTCGATTTTCCTGCGCTGAGTGCGAGGTGTATGGCGTATAGGGGAAACCCTGAGGCCTATAGCATCGCCGGCCTCTTTTGCCAGATAATCCGCCTTGTATTTGACGTCATGGCTTTGACGAACGACTCCGCTGGGGCAGTGTCGAAAGCGACGAACCGAATCACCGTTCCAGGAGGCTTGGATGCGCAACGACGGGAAAGTGGTGCCTTTGCACCGGGCGACTGCCGATCTGGCGGACCACTCGCCGCTTGCCCGCTTGCCGGTGATTCTGCTGCAGGTTCGCGACAAGGCTGCGCAGCAGCTGCGCCACGATTTGCAGGAGCTGTTCGATAACGCCGACGACACGCTGTTCGAAATGGCCGACCGGGCGCGCAACGACGTCGATCAGAACATCTTTTTCGAAGCCATGCGCGACCTGCGCCTCAAGCGCAAGAATATCGAGCGCGGCTTTCTGGAACTGTTCTTTGAAGCCTTCGCCGGTCTTACCCAATACGACCCCGCCGCCAACACTCTGCCACGCACGCCGGTGGTCGAAGAGTCGGCGCCGCGCACCGATGCCATGGAGCGTACCGTGGCCGTGCAGACCATGGTCAGTCGCGTGCTCAAGCGCGACGGCTTCGCTCTCGATCAACTGACCGCACGCTTCAGCTCGATGCTCGGCAAGCGTCTGGACGATCAGCACAACCCGCTGAGTCCGGCGATGCTCTGCGAATATTTCCTGCAGGCCGGGCGTAACCTCGGCGTCGAGATCAAGGTCAAGCTGATCCTGCTCAAGCTGTTCGAACGCTATGTGCTGGCTGACACCGAGCAGTTGTATGGCGAGGCCAATCAGCTGTTGCTCGCCACCGGCGTGTTGCCACATCTGAAGCCCGCCGTGGCTCGTCGCATGGTCGAGCCTGCGGACAGCGACACATTGATTGAAGATCTCGACGAGCCGCCAGCGGACGAAGGCATCGAGGAAGTGTTCGCCGCGATGCAGCAATTGCTCGCCCAGGTCCGCGGCCGCGTCACACCGACCCTGGAGCCCGGCGCCCCGGCGCATCCGATCAACACCCGCGACCTGTTGCGTTTGTTGTCGCACTTGCAGCAATACGTACCGGCGCTGGAGGCTCAGGAAGATTTCGATCTGCGCCATCAGCTCGAGCAACTGCTGACCCGGGTCAGCGTCAGAAGTGGCCGCTCCCGTGTCGTCGCGCCTGCAGACGAAGACGTGATCAACCTGATCGCCATGGTCTTCGACTGCATCCTCGATGATCGCAACGTGCCTGATGCGCTTAAGGCGCTGATTGCCCGATTGCAGATTCCGATGCTCAAGGTCGCCGTGCTAGACAAGAGTTTCTTCAGCCGCAGCACGCACCCGGCGCGGCGCCTGCTCAACGAAATCGCCGAGGCCGCAATGGGCTGGAGCGATTGCGACGGCGCTGAGCGCGACAGCCTCTACGTGCGCATCGAGCAAGTGGTGCAACGCTTGCTGAGCGAGTTTGTCGACGACCCGGCGATCTTCTCCGAACTGCTCGCCGACTTCCTCGCCTTCACTCAGGAAGAACGCCGTCGCACTGAACTGCTGGAACAACGCTTGCGGGACGCCGAGGAAGGCCGGGCGAGGGCCGAGCTGGCTCAGCGGCGTGTCGCGCAGGCGTTGCAACAGGCGCTACTGGGCAAAGTGCTGCCGGCGACGGTGGTGAGTTTCGTCCAGCAGGCCTGGAGCAAAGTGCTGTTGCTGACCTGCCTCAAGCATGGCGATCAGTCTGCCGAATGGCACGCCGACGTGCAGACCATGGAACAGTTGGTCTGGAGCGTGCAGCGCCATGACGACGGCGAATCCAGCCTGCGCCTGCTGGCACTGGTCCCGGGTTTGCTCAAGTCACTGCGCGATGGCCTGAGCAGCACCGCGTTCGACCCGTTTGCCACCAGCGAATTTTTCAGTGAGCTGGAGGCTCTGCACGTACGCGTGCTGGAACGTTCCGACGATGCCGAGCACAGCGCCATGCCGCTGATGGAAGTCACGCCCGAGGTCTTGCAGCACAGTGCCGACCAGGCAGCAGCCACCCCGGCGCCGCGCCTGGCGCAAGACGCTGCCAGTCTGTCTCAGGTCGAGCAGTTGCGTGTGGGCCACTGGGTGGTGTTCGACGCAGACGACGAACAGAGCTTGCGTTGCAAGCTTGCCGCGATCATCAAAGAGACCGGCAAATATGTCTTCGTCGACCGCACCGGGACGAAAGTGCTGGAGCACAGCCGCACCGACCTCGCCTTGGCTTTCAGCCGTGGCGCCGCGCGTGCGCTGGATGACACCTTGCTGTTCGACCGCGCACTGGAATCGGTGCTGGGCGACCTGCGGCGACTCAATCGCGGCAAGTGATCGCGCGGTGAGGGTGGATCGCGGCATACTGGGCGCCCACATGGTCGGCGTTGAAGGAATCGGTATGCAGTTGGATCCCGCGAGCGGGTGGTGTCATGGCGTGCAGATCTGCCCGTCGCCCAACTTCAATGAGCGCCCGGCGGGCGAAGTGTCCCTGTTGGTCATCCACAACATCAGCCTGCCGCCGGCGCAATTCGCCACGGGCAAGGTTCAGGAATTTTTCCAGAATCGTCTGGATGTCACCGAACACCCGTACTTTGCAGGCATCGCTGACCTGCGCGTCTCGGCGCATTTTCTGATCGAACGTGACGGCAAGGTCACCCAGTTTGTCTCTTGTCTTGCGCGGGCGTGGCATGCCGGTGTTTCGATGTTCGAAGGTCGTGAAACCTGTAACGATTTTTCCGTCGGCATCGAGCTGGAAGGCACCGATGATCTGCCGTTCACCGACGAGCAATATCGCGCGTTGACTGCGCTGACCCGGCAGTTGCAGAAACGTTTTCCGGCGATCACCGCTCAGCGCATCTGTGGCCACAGCGATATCGCGCCGGGGCGCAAGACCGATCCGGGACCGGCATTCGACTGGGCACGCTACCGCGCAGCCCTGGCAAAAGAGGAAGGACAATGAGTTTTCTGGTGTTACTGCTGGCGCTGTGGATCGAGAAGTTTTCGGCCCTGCGCCATCGGCTTCAACGCGACGGCGGATGGATCCGCGAACTGCACAAACTCGAAAACAGCAAACGGCTGGCCAGGCAACCGTGGCTGGTGCTGACGATTCTGGTGCTGTGCCCGGTGGCGTTGCTGGCGCTATTGCTGCTGGTGCTGGAACCTGTGGCGTACGGTCTGCTGGCGCTGCCGGTGCATTTGCTGGTGGTGATTTACAGCCTCGGGCGTGGCGATCTGCTCGGCGGCCTCGGCCCGTTCCGCGACGCCTGGCGCCGTGAGGATCTGCAAGCGGCGGCGCACGTCGCCAAGCGCGACCTGGACATCTGCGCCGACAGCGGCGAGCAGTTGCTTGAACAAGTCCAGGGGCATCTGCTGTGGCAGGCCTACCAGAGTTTTTTTGCGGTGATCTTCTGGTACTTCCTCCTCGGCCCCGTGGCGGCATTGGCCTATCGCTTGCTGGCGTTGGCCGAAGAGCACGGCAGCAATCCGGCGCTGGTCGAGCGTGCTGCGCAATTGCGTCACGCTTTCGATTGGGTGCCGGTGCGTTTGCTGGCGGCGAGTCTGGCCTTGGTCGGCAACTTCGTCGCGGTCAGCCGGGTGATGCTGCATGAGCTGCTGAACTGGAACATCAGTGCTGCGCAGTTGATCAACAAGGTCGGCTTGGCAGCCGGGGAAGTTCCGCCGCCAGTGGTCGGCCCGGACGGCATCAACACCCTCGATTGCCTGTGGGAACTGCTGCTGCGCGCGGCGGTGCTGTGGTATGCCGGGTTTGCCTTGTGGACGGTTCTGGTTCACTGATAAGCCAGAGTGAAACTCATTGTGGCGAGGGGATTTATCCCCGAGGGGCTGCGCCGCAGCCCTGAAAACCCTGTTCCATCATTCATCAGTAACCTTAAGTTACAAAACCTCCCGCCGATTTACGCTATACAGAGATAGCGCCCGATAGTGGCTATCTGCTGTCGTCCCGCGCCTGCCAATAAAAACAAGAAAAACCAAGGGAGACTTCCAGTGAAGAGCTTGCTCTATCCCGCCGTCTCGCTGATGAACCGTCTGAGCTTCGGCATGAAGTTCAGCCTGATCAGCGTGCTGTTCCTGGTGCCGATGCTGGTGACCAATTTCTATCTGGTGCGCGACTCCTATCGCGAATTTCAGGGCACCCGCGTCGAATTGCAGAGCCTCGACCTGCTGGGCAGCAGCCTGAGCCTGCGGCGGGATCTGGAGACCCTGAACAATCTGGTGCAGATCGACGTCACCCTCGGCCAGTCCGGCAAGGCCGGCAATGTCGAAGCGCAGATCCAGACGCTGGAGCAGGCTGTGCTCGCGCGCCTTGAAGCGCTGACGGCGATGACCGAAGATCCAGAACAGATCAAGCAGTTCGAGGCGAAACGCGATGAAATGATCGCCGCGTTCAAGGCCCAGCAAGCGGAGAGCTCGCTGCAAAGCAAAAGCGCGTTGATCGGCAAGTTGCTGGCCAGTGCGCAGATTTTCAGCCAGATCATCACCAGTCAGGCCGGGTTGAGCCGCGACAACCAGAGCGACATTCGTCAGCTCAGCGAACTGGTCACGCTGATTACCCCCAGTGTCACGCAAACCCTCGGCGAAGGCCGGGCGATGGGTTCGTATTCGTTGGGCCAGGGCTTTCTCAACAGTTCCTCGAGCACGCGTTTTGACGAGTTGTTGGTGCAGCTCGAAAAACTCCAGGCCGAGTACGCCCTGAAACTGCAAGACGCCCTCGGCTCCAGCAACGCCGCACGCGAATCCCTCACTGCCCAAGCCGACAGCAGCAAGGCTTCGCTCAAGCAGGCCAGCGAGCTGTTCGAAGAACAAGTGGTGATGGCCGACACCCTCGATGCGCCGTGGCAGGCATTCTACGATCAGGTCACCGGGCTGATGGAACACACCTACCAGCTCAATCAGGCCACGCTGAAATTTCTCGACAGCCAGTTGCAGCAGCGTCTGGCGCAGAACCGCACGCACATGATTCTGCAAGCCTCTGCGCTGTCGGTGGTGTTCGTGCTGATTTTCTATCTTTATGGCGGTTTCTACGCCTCGACCCGGACCACCCTGAAAAGCCTGGGCGCGATGATGGACAAGGTCGCCGCCGGCGACATGACCGTCAACTTCAAGGCCAGCAGCCGCGATGAACTGGGCGAGTTGGGCGAGGTGTTCAACGGCACGGTGAAGAAGATTCACGACTTGATCGAACGTGTCGGGCATACCGTCGGCGAGGTCGAGCGCCAGGCCGTGCAGGTCGAAAGCGTCTCGGCGCAGAGTAATCAGGCTGTCGCTGGGCAGCGCTCGCAGATCGAACAAGTGGCGACGGCGATGAACCAGATGTCGGCGACTTCAATGGAAGTCGCGCGCAGTGCTGCTGCGGCGGTGAGCAGCGCCCACAGCGTCAACGACGAAACCCTCAGCGGGCGCGGGCTGGTGGAATCGCAGCAGGGCAGCATTGCCGCGCTGGCCAGCGAGATTGATCAGTCGGTGCTGGTGATCAATCAACTGGCCAGCGACAGCCAGTCGATCAGCCGTGTACTGGAAGTGATCAAGAGCATCGCCGAACAGACCAATCTGCTGGCGCTCAACGCTGCGATCGAAGCGGCGCGAGCCGGCGAGCAGGGGCGCGGCTTTGCCGTGGTCGCAGATGAAGTGCGCACGTTGGCCAAGCGCACCCAACAATCGACCGAAGAAATCGAGCAGATGATCGCCAAGCTGCACGGTGGCGTCGGCGCGGCGGTGAAGGCCATGGGCGTCAGCCATCAGATGGCCAACGGCACGGTGGGCCAGTCGGAGAAGGTCCAGCAGGCGCTGGAGAACATTCTTGGCGCGGTGGGCATGATCGTCGATCAGAACCAGCAAATCGCCGCTGCCGTCGAACAGCAGACTGCCGTGGCCCATGACATCGACCAGAACATCGTCGAAATCAACCGCGCCGGCGAACGCACAGCACAAGGCGCACACCAGACCGAAGATGCCAGCCGTGCGCTGTCGGCGCAGGTGGTTGAGCTCAAACAACTGATCAGCGCGTTTCGTGTCTGAAAGGCTGGAACCGGATCAAAAATGTGGGAGCGAGCCTGCTCGCGAAGGCGGTGGGTCAGGCATTGACGACGTCACTGCCAGATTGCTTTCGCGAGCAGGCTCGCTCCCACAGGGGATGGCGGTGTTACCAGCCGAAGACTTCGCAGCAGTTGGCGGTGCTGGCGTTGGCCAGTTGTTCAGGCGTGATATTCATCAGCTCGGCCAGCGCCGCACAAATCGCCGGCAGATGCGCCGGGCTGTTGCGCTGGCCGGGGAACATGGCGGGGGCCATGTCTGGTGAGTCGGTTTCCAGTACCACTGATTGCAGCGGCAGTTCCGGCAGCACCCGATGCATGCGCAGCGCCTGCGGCCAGGTCGGTGCGCCGCCGAGACCCAGTTTGAACCCGAGCTTGATGTACTCCCGTGCTTCCTCACGGCTGCCGGCGAAGGCGTGGATGATGCCGGCGCGTTTGAGCTTGAAGCGCTTGAGCGTGGCGATCACCGCTGCGTGGCTGCGGCGTACGTGGATCAGCGCCGGCAACTCGAAGTCCGCGGCCAGTTGCAGCTGCGCTTCGAACAACGCCTGTTGCCGTTCGCGATCGAGGTTTTCGATGAAATAATCCAGACCGATCTCGCCCACCGCACACAGCTGCCGATGCCCGCGCAAGCGCTTCAGCCAGTCACCCAGCGCGTGCAAATCCTCGGGGCGATGCTGATCGAGAAACACCGGGTGCAATCCGAACGCCGCGTACAGATCGGCATCGCTCTGCACCAGATCCCAGACCCGTTGCCAGTTGCCCTGATGCACCCCCAGCACGACGATGCGCTGCACGCCGAGGGCACGGCTTTCTGCCAGCAGCGCCGCGCGATCGGCGTCGAAGTCGGGGAAGTCGAGGTGGGTGTGGCTGTCGATCAGCTCCACGATTCAGTCCCGATGAATACGCTGCTTGAAAGTTCGCGCAATGGCTTGCACGCCCGGTTGGTAGTCGTCCTGCTCGACGGCTGCCAGGGCCAGTTCCAGCGCCTTGTCGGCGATCAACTGGTGTTGCTGGGACATGGCGTTGACCGGCAGCGGCAGGAAATCCAGCAACTGCGTGTCGCCGAACGTGCCCAGGCGCAGCGGCCGCGATTTCAGCGGGAAATCATGCAGCGCATCGAACACGCCTTGCAGCAGCACGTAGGAGGTGGTCACCAGCGCGTCAGGCAAATGCCCCAGACGCTGCAGGAGTTCTTCCATCAGTTGCTTGCCGCACTCACGGCTGAACGACTCGGCGTGCTCGACCAGCACCTCACCTTTGAAATCTTTGAGAGCCTCGCGGAAGCCGGCGGCACGCTCCTGGCTGATGCTCAGCTCCGGGCGGGCGCCGAGCAGCACGATCTGCTTGGGCTGCGGATCGAGCAGGCTCTGGGTCAGATGCAGGCTGGCCTCGCGGTCGTCGCTGATCACCGAGCAGAAATGCTCCGGTTCCATGACCCGGTCGATGGCGATGATCGGCAGACCCTTGGCCTGCAACTGGCGATAGCTGTCATCACCGGCCGGCAGGCAACTGGCGACGATCAGCGCATCGCAACGGCGGGCGCGGAACAGTTGCAGCAACTGGCGCTCGCTGTCCGGCGCATCGTCGGAACTGGCGATCAGCAATTGATAACCGCGCGCCCGCGCGCCTTGTTCGAGCAACTTGGCGATCCGCGCGTAACTGGGGTTTTCCAGATCCGGCAGGATAAAACCCAGGGTGCGCGTATGCCGACTGCGCAGGCCGGCCGCTTGCGGATTGGGCGTGAAGCCGTGCAGATCGACCACCGCGCGCACGCGCTCGACGGTCGCGTTGCTGATGCGTTGCTGTTCGGCCTTGCCGTTGATGACGTAGCTGGCGGTGGTGACGGAGACGCCGGCCAACCGCGCGATATCACTGAGTTTCAACCCGGTATTTCCTTGTTTTTTCGAGCATGCCGCGACATTTTCGCCAATCCTACCCGATAAGGGCAGTCGACTTATTGCCTGGGCAGATCCGACCAGTTGGACTTCAAGGATGAGACATTATCGAGTAACGTGCCGATCAATCTAGATTAAACGTTTCAGCAAGCGTATTTTCTACGTTTTAGACGCCTTTGGCCGGTCCTGCCGTGAAACCGCCAAAACTGCCGCTGAAAAGCGCGGCAGAGCGCCTAAGCTGTGAACCATTCAAAACAATACCTGGCGTTGAACTGCGCCAAAAAGGAGATCGCATGCTCGAGCTCACTATAGAGCAGATATCCATGGGCCAGTCGGCCGTGGATAAACCCGCTGCCCTGCAATTGCTGGCCAGTCATCTGGTCGCCGACGGTCTGGTTGCCGACGGCTACCTCGCCGGCCTGCAGGCCCGGGAAGCCCAGGGCTCGACCTTTCTCGGTCAAGGCATCGCCATTCCCCACGGTACGCCGGAAACCCGCGATCAGGTATTCGCCACCGGCGTGCGCCTGATGCAGTTTCCTGATGGTGTCGATTGGGGCGATGGCCAGATCGTTTATCTGGCCATCGGCATCGCGGCGAAATCCGATGAACACCTGCGCCTGCTGCAACTGCTGACCCGCGCCCTCGGCGAGACCGATCTGGGCCAGGCCTTGCGTCGCGCCAGCTCCCCCGAAGCGCTGCTTAAACTGTTGCAAGGCGCGCCGCAGGAACTGGCGCTGGATGCGCAGATGATCGGCCTCGGCGTGTCGGCCGATGATTTCGAAGAACTGGTCTGGCGCGGCGCACGTCTGCTGCGTCAGGCGGAATGTGTGAGCAACGGCTTTGCCGGCGTGTTGCAGCAGGTTGAAGCGCTGCCACTGGGCGACGGCCTGTGGTGGCTGCACAGCGAGCAGACCGTGAAGCGTCCGGGACTGGCGTTCGTCACCCCGGACAAACCGATGCGCTACCTCGGCCAGCCGCTCAGCGGACTGTTCTGCCTGGCGAGTCTGGGCGAAGCGCATCAGGCGCTGCTCGAGCGTTTGTGCGCGTTGCTGATCGAAGGTCGTGGTCACGAATTGGGCCGCGCCACCAGCAGCCGCAAAGTCCTCGAAGTGCTGGGCGGTGAATTGCCTGCCGATTGGCCGAGTGCACGTATTGCCCTAGCCAATGCCCACGGTTTGCATGCGCGGCCGGCGAAGATCCTCGCGCAACTGGCGAAGAGTTTCGACGGCGAAATCCGCGTGCGCATCGTCGACAGTCAGGACAGCGCCGTGTCGGTCAAAAGCCTGAGCAAACTGCTCAGCCTCGGCGCCCGGCGCGGTCAGGTGCTGGAGCTGATCGCCGAGCCGAGCATCGCCGCCGATGCCTTGCCCGCCCTGCTCGCGGCGATTGAAGAAGGCCTCGGTGAGGAAGTCGAGCCGCTGCCGGCCATGAGTCAGCAGCGCGAAGTGATCGCCGACATCGCCGAAGTGCTGGTGGCTCCGGCCTCCGGCAGCCTGTTGCAGGCGATTCCTGCCGCACCGGGCATCGCCATCGGCCCTGCGCACATTCAGGTGCTGCAAACCATCGATTACCCGTTGCGCGGCGAATCTGCCGCGATCGAGCGCGAGCGCCTCAAGCAAGCGCTGAGCGACGTGCGCCGCGACATCCAAGGCTTGATCGAACGCAGCAAGGCCAAGGCGATCCGCGAGATTTTCATCACTCACCAGGAAATGCTCGACGACCCGGATCTGACCGACGAAGTCGACACCCGCCTCAAGCAAGGCGAAAGCGCCGAAGCGGCGTGGATGGCGGTGATCGAAGCCGCCGCCAAACAGCAGGAATCGCTGCAGGACGCTTTGCTCGCCGAGCGTGCCGCCGATCTGCGCGACATCGGTCGCCGGGTGCTGGCGCAGCTGTGTGGCGTGCAAACCGCGAACGAACCTGAGCAACCGTACATTCTGGTGATGGACGAAGTCGGCCCGTCCGATGTCGCGCGCCTGGATCCTGCGCGAGTGGCAGGGATTCTCACCGCGCGCGGCGGTGCTACCGCGCACAGCGCCATCGTCGCCCGCGCGCTCGGTATTCCAGCACTGGTCGGCGCAGGTGCAGCGGTGCTGTTGCTCGAGCCGGGCACGCCGCTATTGCTCGACGGTCAGCGTGGCCGTCTGCATGTCGACGCCGATGCCGCGACCCTCAAGCGTGCCGCCGAAGAACGCGACACCCGCGAGCAGCGTCTGAAGATTGCCGCCGAACAGCGCCATCAACCGGCGCACACCACCGACGGTCACGCCGTCGAAGTGTTCGCCAACATCGGCGAAAGCGCAGGCGTGACCAGCGCGGTGGAGCAGGGCGCCGAAGGTATTGGTCTGCTGCGCACCGAACTGATTTTCATGGCCCACCCACAGGCGCCGGATGAGGCGACCCAGGAAGCCGAATACCGTCGCGTCCTCGATGGTCTGGCCGGACGTCCGCTGGTGGTGCGCACGCTCGACGTCGGCGGCGACAAACCGCTGCCGTATTGGCCGATCGCCAAGGAAGAAAACCCGTTCCTCGGCGTGCGCGGTATTCGCCTGACCCTGCAGCGGCCGCAGATCATGGAAGCGCAACTGCGCGCCTTGCTGCGCTCGGCCGACAACCGTCCGCTGCGGATCATGTTCCCGATGGTCGGCAGCGTCGAAGAGTGGCGCCAGGCCCGCGACATGACCGAACGCCTGCGTCTGGAAATTCCAGTCGCCGACCTGCAACTGGGGATCATGATCGAGGTGCCATCCGCCGCACTGCTCGCGCCGGTTCTGGCCAAGGAAGTCGACTTTTTCAGCGTCGGCACCAACGACCTGACCCAATACACCCTGGCCATCGACCGTGGTCACCCGACCCTGTCTGCTCAAGCGGATGGCTTGCACCCAGCGGTCCTGCAACTGATCGACATCACCGTGCGCGCCGCCCATGCCCATGGCAAATGGGTGGGCGTCTGCGGCGAACTGGCGGCTGATCCGCTGGCGGTGCCGGTGCTGGTTGGCCTCGGTGTCGACGAGCTTAGCGTGTCCGGGCGCAGCATTGCCGAAGTCAAGGCGCGCATCCGTGAACTCAGCCTGACCCAGGCGCAAACCCTCGCCCAACAGGCCCTGGCCGTGGGCAGCGCGAATGAAGTGCGCGCATTAGTGGAGGCCCTGTAATGGCCAAGATTCTTACCCTGACCCTCAACCCTGCACTCGACCTCACCGTCGAGCTGTCACGGCTGGATGCCGGTCAGGTCAATCGCAGCGAGGAGATGCACACCCACGCTGCGGGCAAAGGCGTCAATGTCGCCCAGGTGCTGGCGGATCTCGGCCATCAGGTCACCGTCAGCGGCTTTCTCGGCGAAGACAATCAGCAAGCGTTCGAAACCCTGTTCGCCAAGCGTGGTTTTGTCGACGCGTTCATCCGCGTGCCGGGCGAGACGCGCAGCAACATCAAAGTCGCCGAACAGGACGGGCGCATCACCGACATCAACGGGCCTGGCCCGGTGGTTGATGCAACGGCGCAGCAAGCCTTGCTTGATCGCTTGCAGCAGATCGCACCGGGGCACGATGCAGTGGTGGTCGCCGGCAGTCTGCCGCGCGGCGTCACGGCGCAGTGGTTGCGCGAGCTGATTGAACGGTTGAACGCGCTCGGCTTGAAAGTCGCCCTCGATTCCAGCGGCGAAGCCTTGCGCGCGGCGTTGCAGGCCAGCCCCTGGCTGATCAAGCCGAACACCGAAGAATTGGCCCACGCCCTCGGCTGCGAAGTGGTGTCGCCGATCGCCGAAGCACAAGCCGCCGCACGTTTGCACGGCCAAGGCATCGAGCACGTGGTGATTTCCCACGGCGCTGACGGGGTCAACTGGTTCAGTGTCGGCTCGGCCCTGCATGCCTCGCCGCCGAAGGTCAGCGTGGCCAGCACGGTTGGTGCCGGCGATTCATTGCTGGCCGGCATGCTCCACGGTCTGCTCAGCGCCGACACCCCCGAGCAAACCCTGCGCACCGCCACCGCGATTGCGGCAATGGCGGTGACCCAGATCGGTTTTGGCATCAACGACGCTGCGCAACTGGCGCAGCTCGAACAGGGCGTGCGCGTGCGCCCCCTGACAGAACAATAAGAGGGTTTGTGATGAAGTTAGCCATTGTTACGGCTTGCCCGAACGGCATGGTTACCAGTGTGCTGTGCGCGCGTCTGCTCGATGCAGCGGCGCAGCGTCAGGGCTGGAGCACCAGCGTTGAAGTGGTCGATCCGGCACACCCGGAACGCGAATTGTCGGCGGCGACCATCGAAGCCGCCGAATGGGTGTTGCTGGTCACCACCGGCGCGGTGGACATGAGTCGCTTCGTCGGCAAGCGCGTGTTCCAGATCGCTCCGGCGCAGGCCTTGCAGGATGTCGAAGCGATACTGCGTCGCGGTGCTGAAGAAGCCGAAGTCTACGTGGCCAGCGCAGTCGAAGCGGCGATTGACGCGCCACGTGCGCCACGCATCGTCGCCATCACGGCCTGCCCGACCGGCGTCGCCCACACCTTTATGGCCGCCGAAGCGTTGCAGCAGACTGCCAAGCGCCTGGGCTATGAATTGCAGGTCGAAACCCAAGGCTCGGTGGGCGCGAAAACGCCACTCAGCGCAACGGCCATCGCCGAGGCTGACGTGGTGCTGCTGGCGGCGGATATCGACGTCGCTACCGAGCGTTTCGCCGGCAAGAAAATCTATCGCTGCGGCACGGGCGTTGCGCTGAAGCAATCCGAAGCGACCCTGAAAAAAGCCCTGGCCGAAGGCGCTGTCGAAAGCGCGGCAAGCGACGGCAAGGCTCCGGCCAAGTCGGAAAAAACCGGCGTCTACAAACACTTGCTCACGGGTGTGTCGTACATGCTGCCGATGGTGGTGGCGGGTGGTTTGCTGATCGCGTTGTCCTTCGTGTTCGGCATCACCGCTTACAAGGAAGAAGGCACGCTGGCGGCGGCGCTGATGCAGATCGGCGGCGAAACCGCGTTTAAGCTGATGGTGCCGCTACTCGCCGGGTACATCGCCTACTCGATCGCCGACCGCCCGGGCCTTGCGCCGGGAATGATCGGCGGCTTGCTCGCAGGCACTCTGGGCGCCGGATTCATCGGCGGGATCATCGCCGGTTTCATCGCCGGTTACGCCGCCAAAGCCATCGCCCGCTATGTGAAATTGCCGCAGAGCCTGGAAGCGCTGAAGCCGATTCTGATCATTCCGTTGCTGGCCAGTCTGGTCACCGGCCTCGTGATGATTTACGTGGTCGGCAAACCGGTCGCCGGCATGCTCGCCGCGCTTACCCAGTTCCTCGACAGCATGGGCACCACCAACGCAATTCTGCTGGGTGTGTTGCTCGGCGGCATGATGTGCGTCGACCTCGGCGGGCCGATCAACAAGGCTGCCTATGCGTTTTCGGTGGGGCTGCTGGCCTCGCAGAGCTACGCACCGATGGCCGCAACCATGGCCGCCGGCATGGTGCCGCCGATTGGCCTGGGCATCGCCACCTTCATTGCCCGGCGCAAGTTCGCCCAGACCGAGCGCGAGGCCGGCAAAGCGGCCTTCGTGCTCGGTTTGTGCTTCATCTCCGAAGGGGCTATTCCGTTCGCTGCGAAAGATCCGCTGCGGGTGATTCCGGCGAGCATCGCTGGCGGCGCGCTGACCGGCGCCTTGTCGATGTACTTCGGCTGCAAACTGATGGCGCCGCACGGTGGCTTGTTCGTGCTGGCGATCCCCAATGCGATCAACCATGCGCTGCTGTATCTGCTGGCGATTGTTGCGGGGAGCCTGGTTACGGCAGTGGTGTATGCGTTGCTCAAACGGCCGGAGGCTGTCGAGTTAGCGCTGGAGCCCGCCAAGGCCTGACCGACAACACCAAATCCCTGTGGGAGCGAGCCTGCTCGCGAATGCAATCTACCAGCGACATGTATGTAGACTGGCACACCGCTTTCGCGAGCAGGCTCGCTCCCACAATGGTTAGTGGTGTCATGGCGAGTTCATATAGGCGTGCTTAAGTTTTCCCTTTTGCAGGGAGAACACCATGAGCGATTTCAATCTCGGTCGGCGTCGCGTCATGCAAGCGGTCGGCGCCGGGCTGTTGCTGCCGGGGCTGGCGCCGGCGCTGATTGCCTCGGTCAAGGATCGTCCGCAACTCACCGACGGCGTGCAGTCCGGCGACCTGCTCGGCGACCGCGCGATGATCTGGAGCCGCAGCGATCGGCCGGCGCGCATGGTGTTCGAGTGGGACACCGGCAGCCTGTTCGGCAACCCGCGCAAATTCGTCTCGCCACTGGCCGATGCGCGCAGCGATTTCACCGCCCGCGTCGAACTCACCGGCCTGCCGGCCAACCAGGCAATCTTCTATCGCGTGCACTTCGAAGATGCGCAGAGCGGCGTCGCCAGCGAACCATGGTTCGGCCATCTGCGCAGCGTGCCAACGACAAAACGCGACATCCGTTTTGTCTGGAGCGGTGACACCGTCGGCCAGGGCTTCGGGATCAACCCGGACATCGGCGGGATGCGCATCTACGAAGCCATGCGCCTGCGCCTGCCGGACTTCTTTATTCACAGCGGCGACACCATCTACGCCGACGGCCCGGTGCCCGCGCAACTGACCACCGAAAGCGGGCGCATCTGGCGCAATATCACCACCGAAGCCAAGAGCAAAGTCGCGCAGACCCTCGACGATTATCGCGGCAACTATCGCTACAACCTGATGGACGAAAACATCCGTCGCTTCAACGCCGAAGTGCCGCAGATCTGGCAGTGGGACGATCACGAAGTGGTCAACAACTGGTCGCCGGGCAAGCAGCTGGATGAGCGTTATCAGGAGAAAGATATCCACAAGCTGGTCGGCCGTGCGCGGCAGGCGTGGCTCGAATATGCGCCGATGCGTTTGCAGGCGGCGGACGGCGGCGGGCGCATTTATCGCAAGCTCAGTTACGGGCCGATGCTCGACGTATTCGTGCTGGATATGCGCAGCTATCGCGAAGCCAACGATGCCAACCTCGGCGCGGCAAAACCGTTTCTCGGCCGCGAGCAGCTGGACTGGCTCAAGCGTGAGTTGCAGGCATCGAAGGCGCAGTGGAAAGTCATCGCCGCCGACATGCCCATCGGCCTTGGCGTCCCGGACGGCGAGGTCAGCCCGGGCGTTGCGCGTTGGGAAGCCGTGGCCAACGGCGACCCCGGCCCGGCGCAGGGGCGTGAATTGGAAATCGCCGAACTGCTCGGCTTTCTGCGCGCGCAGCAGGTGCGCAATTTCGTGTTTCTGACGGCGGACGTGCACTACTGCGCGGCGCATCACTACCACCCGGACCGCGCCGCGTTTCAGGATTTCGAACCGTTCTGGGAATTCGTCGCCGGGCCGTTGAACGCCGGCAGTTTCGGGCCGAATCCACTGGACAAGACGTTCGGGCCTGAGGTGGTGTTCGAGAAGGCACCGCCCGCACAGAACACCTCGCCGTTTGCCGGGTTTCAGTTTTTTGGTGAGGTGAATATTGAAGCGCAGAGCGGGGAGATGAGCGTGGTGTTGCGGGATCTGGATGGGGTAGCAGTGTTTGAGCAGAAGTTGCAGCCTGTTTAATCACGCTGGGATCAAAAGCCCCTCACCCCAGCCCTCTCCCGGAGGGAGAGGGAGCCGACCGAAGTGTCTTGCGTCATGCATCGACCTGGAAGACCGAGGTGATTGTGGCTTTGGATTCAGTGAAGAACGCTCAGGTTGGCGTCGATCTCGAGCATCCCCCAATCAGTCCCCTCACCCTCTGGGAGGGAGAGGGCAGACTGAGGTGTCTTGCGCTATGCATCGACCTGGAAGACCGAGGTGATTGTGGCTTTGGATTCAGTGAAGAACGCTCAGGTCGGCGTCGATTTCAAGCATCCCCCAATCAGTCACCTCGCCCTCTGGGAGGGAGAGGGCCGACCGAGGTGTCTTGCGTCATGCATCGACCTGGTAGACCGAGGTGATTGTGGCTTTGGATTCAGTGAAGAGCGCTCAGGCTGGCGTCGATCTCAAGCATCCCCCAATCAGTCCCCTCTCCCTCTGGGAGGGAGAGGGCCGACTGAGGTGTCTTGCGCTATGCATCGACCTGGAAGACTCAGGTGATTATGGCTATGGATTCAGTGAAGAACGCTCAGGTCGGCGTCGATCTCGAGCATCCCCCAATCAGTCCCCTCTCCCTCTGGGAGAGGGCTAGGGTGAGGGCATTTTCCGCTCTGCCGCAATTCTGATGATCTGCTCCAATACATCATCCATCTGCTGAAGCACCTCAAGATTGCTGAATCGCACGACTTCAATGCCTTGTTGAGACAGGAAGTTCGACCGGCGCCGATCGTGAAGCACCCCGGCCGTCTCATAGTGCTGGCCACCATCCAGCTCAATCGCCAACCTCAACTCCACACAATAGAAATCCAGCACAAACGGCGGACATGGAAACTGTCGGCGAAATTTAAGGTTGGCGATTTGCCGGGAACGCAGGCGCTGCCAGAGCAGGTGTTCGCAATCTGTCTGGTTGGTGCGTAAGTGGCGGGCGAATTGGGCGAGGGTAGGGCGGCTTGGCATGGCTTCACGGTCCTTGTGAAGTTGAGTGGAGATTTAACAGTAGCCCATTTCCCTCATCGGAACGCGGCCCGCCCAGCTCTCTCCCAGGAGGAGAGGGAGCCGACCGCGGTGATTATGGCTATGGATTCAGTGAAGAACGCTCAGGTCGGCGTCGATCTCCAGCATCCCCCAATCGGTCCCCTCTCCCATTGGGAGAGGGCTAGGGTGAGGGGCTTTTCGCAGGCGTTAGTAAACGTCCCGGCGATAGCGGCCCTGTTCGATCAGGCGTTCGACTTCGGCGCTGCCGAGGATATCGTTGAGGGCCTGGTCTACGCCTGAGGCCATACCTTGAAGGCTGCCGCAGATATAGATCACAGCACCATCTGCCAACCATTTCTTCAATTCATCCGCAGACTCACGCAAGCGATCCTGCACATAAATCTTCTCAGCCTGATCGCGGGAAAACGCCAGATCCAGCCGCGCCAGATCACCATTGACCAGCCACTCTTCCAGCTCGGCGCGGCAGAGGAAGTCGTGCTCACGGTTGCGCTCGCCGAACAGTAGCCACTGTCGTTGCTGACCATCGGCAATGCGTGCCTTGAGCAGGCTGCGCAGGCCGGCCAGGCCGGTGCCGTTGCCCAGCAGGATCATCGGCACGGGTTCGTTCGGCAGATGGAAACCGCTGTTGCGCCGCACGCGCAGGCTGATGCTGCCGCCCACAGGCGCATGCTCGGTGAGCCAGCCGGAGCCGATGCCGAGGCTGCCGTCGTTGTGCTGTTCCTGACGCACGATCAACTCCAGCACGCCGTCAGCGGCAATCGAGGCGATCGAGTATTCGCGCATCGCCAGCGGCACCATCGCGTCGACCAGCGACTGCGCATGCAAACCGACCAGATGTGCGCGGTGTTCGGGCAATTGCCGTGAGGCGAGGGCCACTTCCAGTGGTTCGTCGATGCCGTTGACCTTCACCGGGGTTTCGCCACGAATGCCGAGGCCGTCGAGGAAATGTTCGATGGCCCACGGGCAGTTGCGTGGCAGCACTTCGACCAGGTCACCGGCCAGCCAACTGCGGGTGTCCGGGGCTTTGAGACCGAGCAGGTAGACCGGCGCACCGCTGCTGTCGGGGTTAATCAGTTCGCGACGGACCAGCGTCCAGTTGTCGTAGCTCGGTGCTTGCCAGGTTTCGCTCGGCGCCTGTCCGGTGAGCTGGCCGAGTTGGGTTTGCCAGTGACGCAGCGCATAAGGATCGCCGCTGTCGACCTCCACCGGGGCGAACAGGGTCTTGCCGCCGTGCTCGCCGAGCCATTGATGCAAGCGCTTGGCGAAGCCGCAGAAGTGCGCGTACTGCCGATCGCCGAGGCCGAGCACGGCGTAGTTGAGGCTGTCGAGTGTCGAGGCCTTGGCCAGCACTTTGCGCTCGAAACCACGGGCGCTGTCCGGTGCTTCGCCGTCGCCGAAGGTGCTGACCACGAACAAGGCGTTGTTCGACTCACGCAGATCCTGTTCGCTGAGATTGGCCAGCGGCTGCACGTTGACCGGCAATCCGGCGGCCTGCAATTGTCCTGCGGTCTGCCACGCCAGTTGTTCGGCGAATCCGCTCTGGCTGGCGAAACCGATCAGCCATGCCGAAGCATCGGCGGACGGTTGTGCGAGACCTTGGCGGGCATCCTTGATCTGCTTTTTCTTGCGCCGACGATCCAGATACAGCAGCCAGCCAGTGATGAAAAACAGCGGCATGCACACCGCCGCAATCGTCACGATGATGCGCCCGACGAGGCCGAAGTAGCTGCCCACGTGCAGCGCATAAATGCTGGTCAGCAGTTGGGCCTTGAAGCTTTTGTCGGCATAGCGGTCGACGCGTTTGACCACTCCGGTGGCCGGATCGAGGGTGATCTGGTTCAGCGCGCGGTCATGGGGCGAGCTGTCGAGCAGGTAGAACACCGTCGCCGGCTGGCCGGCCACCGCCGGCATGCGAATGTTGTACGCGGCCAGACCCGGGCCGGCAGCGCTGTAGATGCTGCTCCACATCGCTGCGTAGTCGGCGGTCGGTGCCGGACCTTCTGGCGCCGGGCCGCGACCGCCACGCACGCGTTCGTTTTGCGGTGCATCGGAAAGCAGTCGGGTCAGGCCTTTGTTGTACCACTCGTACGACCATGACAAACCGGTCAACGCCAGCAGCAGATACACCAGCAAACACCAAGTGCCGGCCACCGAATGCAGATCCCAATTGAACGCGCGGCCCTTCTTTTTCCAGTCCAGGGTCAACCACACGCGCCAGCTGTTCCACTGACGCGGCCATCGCAAATACAGGCCAGAGAGACAGAAGAACAACAGCATTAAGGTGCAGGCGCCGGTGATGTTGCGCCCGGTGTCGCCCATAGCGAGGAAGCGGTGCAGTTGCAGCATCAGGCCGAAGAAGTCCTGGCCGGTGGCATCGCCCTTGAATTCGGCAGTGTACGGATCGAAGTAGCGCATCTCGCCACGCCGTTCGCCTTTGGGTGGGGTGAAGTAAACGCGTGCGGCGTGACCGCTGTCGGTCTCGACCCAGAGTATCGCGACTTTCTTGCCGGACGCGGCTTCGATGCGCTCCACCAGTTCCACCGGCGGCAGCACGCCGGCGACCTGTTTTTCCACCTGCAGAACGGACGGATTCAGCGCGCGCAGGATCTCGTCCTGAAACGAATAGGCCGCGCCGGTGATGCCCATCAGGGCCAGCACCAGCCCTGCGGTGATGCCAAAAAACCAGTGCAACTGGAACAGGGTTTTCTTCAACACGTCACTCGCCGTCCGTTCGGAAATTGTCATCACGGCGCGCATTATGCCGTGGGTTATCAAGAAGCGTTTTGCGTAACACACAAAAGCCCCGTTCAACTGAATGAACGGGGCCTGATCCGTTTCGCAGATCTTATGTGGGAGCGAGCTTGCTCGCGAAGGCGTCGTGTCAGTCAGCATCGACTTCACTGAGCCACCGCTTTCGCGAGCAAGCTCGCTCCCACAGGTTTTCACATCGGTCAGAAGTGGAAGTTGGTGCTCAACAGCGCCGTGCGTCCCGCCGCCTGATTGGCGAAGTGGGTCGAGAAGGCTTTGTCGTAATAGGTTTCGTCGGTCAGGTTCTGCACGTTGAGTTGCAGGTCGACGTTCTTGGTCAGCTTGTAGGCCGCCATCGCGTCGTAACGCACGTACGAATCGACCATTGTTGTGTTGGCGACACTGCCATAGACGTCGTCGACGTAGAACGCGCCACCACCGATCGTCAGCTTCGGCGTGACCTGATACGTGGTCCACAGGCTGGCGCTGTTTTTTGGTGTGTTCGGCAGATCGTTGCCGTCGTTGGCGCGACCCAGCGGGCCGCCATCTACCTGCTCGCTGTCCATGAAAGCGTAACCGGCGAACACCTGCCACTTGTCGGTGATCTTGCCGCTGGCCGACAGTTCGAAGCCTTGCACGCGGGTCTTGCCGGCGTTCTCGTAGGAGCTGGTGTCGACCTGCACGCGAGCGTTTTCCTTCTCGGTGCGGAAGATGTCGGCGGTCAGCGACAGGCGATCATTGAGCAGATCCCACTTGGTGCCGATCTCGTAGTTCTTGGTGGTTTCCGGCTCCATGTCGCTGCTCAGCAGGTTGCCGCTGCGATCCGGGGTGCCGCCCAGCGGGTTGCCTTCCTGACCTTCGCCCAAAGTGTTGCCCGGCGGCGTCGCCGAGGTCGCATAAGAGGCGTAGATGCTGCCGTTTTCCGCCGGCTTGTAGACCACGCCGAACTGGCCGGTGACGAATTCGCTGGTGTCATCACCCTTGGAGGTGGTGCGGCCTGCGGCGTTGTAGGTTTTGTAGTCGGTGTCGAAGTGGTCGTAGCGCAGGCCCATGTTCACCAGCCATTGCTCGGACAACTCCAGCGTGTCGAACACGTACAGTGCGTAGGTGTCGGCCTGGGTGTCGGTGCCGGCGTAGTTGCGCGAGATCGCGCCGTTCCACGGATCGTTCGGGTTCGGGTTCGACAGCGAGGTGCAGTTGTAATTGCTCGAGGCACCAATCATCGCCGGTGTGCAGTTGCTGCTGGAAGGCACATTGGTCGTACGCGGCGTGGTGTCGGTGTTGACGTTGTACGAGGATTTCTCGCTCTGCTCGCGGGTGTATTCGACACCGGTGGAGAAGCTGTTCTTGAAACCGCCCACATAGAAGGTGCCGAACAGGTCGGTCTGGTTGGTGGTGGTTTCAGTATTGCTCACCCGCGTGTTGGCCCGACGCCAGACACTGCCGTTGTTGACGTTGCCCTTGCTGTCGTCCGGCTGGGTGAGGATGTAATCCTGCATGCTGCTGCCGTGGCGCAGGGTGTTCTTGATGGTGAGCGCATCGTTCAGGTCGTGCTCGATGGCGAAGGTCGCGGTGTCGGTGCGGCCCTTGCGGAAGTCACGATCCAGACCGTAGAAATTGTCGTGATCGCCACCGGCGTACGGCTTGTCCGGGTTGGACTTGGTGCGTGCGGCCGAACCACCGGTTGGAATGGTGTACGGAATGCCCGAGTCCGGGGTGTCGTTGCTTTCCAGATGGTAGTAGTCGAGGTTGACGCGGGTATCGGTGCCCAGGCCGAAGGCCAGCGACGGCGCGATACCCCAGCGGTCGTAATCGACCTTGTCGCGACCGGCGACGTTGCTCTCATGGCTCATCAGGTTGAGACGGCCGGCAGCGCTGTCGCTGAACTGGTAGTTGCCGTCGAGGGTGTAGCGCTGGGTCTGGTCGGAGCCATAGGTGAAGCCACCGTCGAAGGAGTTGCCCAGATGGGCTTTCTTGCTCACCAGGTTGATGCTGCCGCCGGCCGCGCCGCGACCGCCAATCGCCGAGTTCGGGCCTTTGCTGACTTCAATGTTTTCCACAGCGAAGATTTCACGGCTCTGCGAACCGGTGTCGCGCACGCCGTCCAGATAGGTGTCGCCCTGGGCGTCGAAGCCGCGAATGAACGGACGATCGCCCTGCGGGTTGCCGCCCTCACCGGCGCCGAAGGTGATGCCTGGCACGGTACGCAGCGCGTCCTGCATGTTCAGCGCGCCGGTGTCCTTGAGCACTTGTTGCGGGATGACGGTGACCGAGCGCGGGGTGTCGACCAGCGGTGCGGTGTACTTGGGCGAGGAGGCTTTTTCGACCTGGTAGGAGGTCGAGTCCTGGGCTTCGCCGGTGATGGCGGTGGCGTCCAGGGCGATGGCGTTGCCGGACGCTTTGCTGTCGGTTTTTTCCGCCGCGAAGACCATCTGCCCAGCGGAGCCGGCGGTGATTGCGACACCGATTGCCGAGGCGAGCAGACGTGGTGAACTGACCGGTAATTGTGCGTGTTGACGTGCCATTTTTATTCCCCTCCCCAAGGATTTGAGGCGGCGGAATATAGGGTAAACAGGTATTCGTATCAATTGCGAAACATTGTTATTCGCATTGAATTTACATTCTTTACAATTTGCCCTTACGGTTTCTGCTTGTTCATCCGTCTTGGGGGTTTTACACAGTCAATAAGAATCAATACCATTGCCGCCTTCTTGCCATCAGGTGACATCGCCATGCTGCTGCACATTCCCGGGCTGTTCGCAAAAGACGAAGTGCAGCGCATCCGCCAGGCCCTGGAGCAAGCGGATTGGGCCGACGGCAAGATTACCGCCGGCTTCCAGTCGGCCAAGGCCAAGCACAATCTGCAATTGCCCGAAGGCAACCCACTGGCGAAGGAAATCGGCGCGGCGATGCTGGAGCGGTTGTGGAAAAATCCGCTGTTCATGTCTGCCGCACTGCCACACAAAGTCTTCCCACCGCTAGTGAACTGCTACACGGCCGGCGGCAGTTTTGATTTCCACATCGACAACGCCGTGCGCCAGCCCAAGGGCAGCATCGAGCGGGTGCGCACCGATTTGTCGGCGACGCTGTTTTTCAGCGAACCGGAAGATTACGACGGCGGCGAACTGGAGATTCAGGACACCTACGGCACCCAGCGCGTGAAGCTGCCAGCCGGCGACATGGTGTTGTATCCGGGCACCAGTTTGCACAAGGTCAATGCGGTTACACGTGGTGCGCGTTATGCCTCGTTCTTCTGGACGCAAAGTCTGGTGCGCGAAGACAGTCAGCGCGCGTTGTTGTTCGAGATGGACGACGCGATTCAGCAACTCACGCAGGACATGCCAGATCACCCATCGCTGATCCGCCTCACCGGCACATATCACAACTTGCTGCGGCGCTGGGTCGAGGTATGAGTTTTCAACTGCGTCGCGAGGAAATCCTCAGCGGCGAACAACTCAGTGCCATGCTCGGCGAAAGTCCGGCCCGTGCTGCGCAGGCGATTTTGCTGGCAGCGGGTGAGGGCGAAGTTGAAGCGCAGGCGTTGCTTGGGCAAATCCTGCTCGACGGCCAGGGCATCGCCCAGGATCAAGCGCTGGCGCTGCGCTGGTTCGGCATCGCTGCCGGGCGCGGGCATCTGATGGCGCGCAATATGCTCGGCCGTTGTCATGAGCAGGGTTGGGGCATTGCTGCGGATGCGTCGATTGCTGCGCAGCATTATCGGATCGCAGCGGAGGCCGGACTGGATTGGGCGATGTACAACCTCGCCAATCTGCTGGCGACCGGGCGCGGGGTGGCGGTTGATCATCTGCAGGCGCTGGCGTTGTATCGGCGCGCGGCTGAACTGGGTCATGCGAAATCGATGAATCTGCTGGGGCGCTATCTGGAGGAAGGGCTGCTGTGCCCGGCGGATCCTTTGGCGGCGCGTGAGTGGTATCGGCGTTCGGCTGAGGCTGGGGATTTTCGCGGGCAGTTCAGTTTTGCGGCGGTGTTGGCGGGTGAGGGGCGGATCGAAGAGGCCCTCAATTGGCTGGGTGAAGCAATGAGCAAAGGCAATCTGGCTTTTCTTCGTGTCAGCAGTGAGTCACTGCTGGCCTCCCCGCATCCGGACATCCGCAGCATGGCTCAGGCCTACCGTCAGCGAATGACATTATTGGGTGCCCGGACCGTTGCCCCTCATCTGCGATGAAGGGCAACGGATGGCGATTAACCGCGTAGCCAGCGTCCCTGAAGCTTGTTCATATAGCTGCGCAGTGCCTGGCTGTTTTTGAGCACGAGTTCACCGCGTGCCAGGATGTCATCGCGTGGGCCATCCATGATCGTATCGGCAAAGGCATTCAGCGCGTCGACCAGTTTGTTGGTTTCACTGACATAAGTCTGTCGGTGGGGAATGACTTTTTGCGCGTCATTCAATTGCCGGGTTCTGTTGTCGTTTTCACGCAACTGGCTTGTCAGAGACGACACGCGTTCCTCACGTTGCGAGATGCGGTTCTGAATGACGTCCCGGGCTTTGGTCAGGCTCTGGTATTTGATCAGCTCGTTGGCCTCGTCCAGAAATTTGTTGGCAACAATGATCCCTGCTTCCATCGCGGCGCTTTGCGGCGTCGGTGTGTTATTGCCAAGCAAGGTCTTCAATTGATCCAGCAGTGGTTTCAGGCGGTCGATAATGGTCAGCTTCTCGAACTCATTGATCGCGTTGTTCAACACGAGCAAATCAGCATTCAGTTCAACAATGGGCGCTTGCTCGGTGATGAGTTGCTGCTCCAGTTCGACTTTGGCGTCGGCAAGTTCCGCGAGTCGGAAACGATTGTTGCTGATGTTTGCGCTCTGGACGTTGTAGACACCGTCTTCGAGTTTTGCGTGCAATTGCGAAATCTGGTCAGTGCACAAGTCCATCAGTTGGCTGGAGATTGTCGAGTAGACCTTGATGGCTTCATCGGTCTGGGTGTCTGCTTGACGCGCCATCAACGCTGTCAGGGCTTGCAGGTTCTCGCGCAGATCATCGGTTTCCAGTGCGACGATAGCGCTGGTTATGGCGTTGGCGGCCAGTTGATCGGCTTGGCCAACGGCTGCGTTGAGGCCAAGCAGCTCGTCGCCCAAGGCTTTGATGTACAAATTGGCGGAGCCCACAATCGCTTGATATCGGATGGCTTCACGACTGTCGTGAATTGTGGCTAGATCGGGGAGTTGGTAACTCGCTAGTGTCATAAGAATATCCTTTTCGTTGTTTTTTATAAATGTCAGTCGAATGCGGCGATCAGTGCATTCGAATTGGTTTGGATGGTCTTCCAGTTTTTCAAGACAACACGCAAACTTGAAACGAAGGCTCTGAGCGTGAGGAAGTCATGCATGCCCATTACTTTGTTTTTTGAAGCGTCGATGTATTCGGAGATTGACACCCAGATTGTTTCAAGTTGCGAGGTGCTTTGGATGGCGCCGTCAACATAAATTAAAAGACTGTCAAGGTCTGTGTGCAACTGCAGAAGAGTGCCGGCGAGAATGTTTTTTTGTTTAACCTGCTCCACCAGTTGGTCGCGTTGCTCGCGCAACGGCGCAATGTTTTTAATCTCGAATAATTCCAGCGTTTGATAAACACCCTGCGGATATGGACTCATAAAAGCCAGGAAGTGCTCGAAGAAATTGGGTTCGGCCTCTCGAATCTTCTCATCGAGGCGCGCTTGAGCTTTATCAATGGCCAGGTTCAAATCGGTGATCTGACGATTGATCTCGTTATTGTTAGCCAGTTTCATCTTGCTGCCGATGCCGGGAGCGACGGTATTGTTGAGTTCGGCCTTGAAGTACTGCAGGCGCATCATCACGTCCTGGCTGTTGATCTTTTTCTCATCAATAGAATCGGCGATAAATACCAGCGACTCCTGAATCGAGGCAAATCGGTTTTTCTCAGCCGTGCCTATTTCCAATGGTGGCAGGCTGTTTATTTCATCCTCGGTGAGCGTGCTGATGGTACCAAGGTAATTCAAGTAACCGGGCATCGTTGTGATGGCATCGATTATTTCCTGGCCAAAGTTTTCCAGATCTTCCGAGAAGGTTGCCAGGCTGCCACCGACGCGCTTCATGGAGTATTCGATATCACTCCAAGAGTTGGCGTTGTTGATGACCTTATGGTTCAGTTCGACAATATCAATTGGCTCAAGCCCGACAATGCCGGTCTTTTTTGCCTGTAACTGCGTTTCTACATCCGCGATCGTGCGGGGTAGCGATTGCGCGGTCAAGATGTAGTCCTTGATTTTCTTTATATCATTTTTTGTGACTGATTTAGTTGAACTCGCTTGCACTTTTTAATCCTTTTTAAGTGGCGTCGAGTTCGTAGGTTAGAGTTGTTTTATGTGCGAGGTATATGTTTTCTATGTAACTTGTTGTTGGTGTATGGTTGTGGTGCCAATATCTAAATAAAAAACCCGTGCCTGGGCACGGGTTTTTTTGGAGTTGCCAATTATTATACGTAATATGACTTCAAGGGCGGAAAGCCATTGAATTCAACGGCGCTATAACTGGTGGTGTAAGCACCCGTCGACAACCAATACAGACGATCACCGATTGCCAAATTCAGCGGCAAACCGTATTTGTAGTTCTCGTACATGATATCGGCGCTGTCGCAAGTCGGGCCGGCGATGACGACTTCTTCCATCTCGCCTTTCTTCTCAGTCCAGATCGGGAACTTGATCGCTTCGTCCATGGTTTCGATCAGGCCGGAGAACTTGCCCACATCGGTGTACACCCAGCGCTCGACGGCAGTGCGCGATTTGCGCGCAACCAGTACCACTTCGCTGACCAGGATACCGGCGTTGGCAATCAGCGAACGGCCCGGCTCGAGGATGATTTCCGGCAGGTCATCACCGAAATCTTCCTTGAGGAAGCGGATGATTTCTTCGGCGTAGGTTTCCAGGCTGTTGGTGCGGGTGATGTAGTTGGCCGGGAAGCCGCCGCCCATGTTGATCAGCTTGAGGTGGATGCCGTCTTCTTCTTTCAAGCGTTCGAAGATCACTTTGACCTTGGCGATCGCCGCGTCCCAGACGCTGATGTCGCGTTGTTGCGAGCCGACGTGGAACGAGATGCCGTACGGCACCAGACCCAGGTCGCGGGCGAGGATCAGCAGGTCCATGGCCATGTCGGTCTGGCAGCCGAACTTGCGCGACAGTGGCCAGTCAGCCGTGGTCGAACCTTCAGTGAGGATGCGCACATAGACTTTCGAACCCGGTGCAGCCTTGGCGATGTTGCGCAGGTCGGCTTCGGAGTCGGTGGAGAACAGACGCACGCCCTTCTCATAGAAGTAGCGGATGTCCTTGGATTTCTTGATGGTGTTGCCGTAGCTGATACGGTCCGGGCTGACGCCGCGATCCATGACCTTGTCCAGCTCGTAGATGGAGGCAATGTCGAAGCTCGAACCCTTGTCTTTGAGCAGGTCGATGATCTCGACGGCCGGGTTGGCCTTGACCGCGTAGTAGACCTTGGCGAATTCGAAACCGGCGCGCAGGTCATCGTAGGCCTGGGCGATCATCGCGGTGTCGATCACCACGAACGGGGTTTCCTGTTTGTCGGCGAACGCCTTCATTTTGTCGAATGTAGCGCGCGCGAAATAGTCTTCGACCTGGATCGACATGCTGGGAACTCCTGCTGGCAAACTAAGTTAATCAATGGGTGCATGAACGCCCTCCGTATCCCCACTTTGGTTCGCCTACTTCCCAAGGCATGTCGCCGAAAGCAAAAAGGCCTGGGGATGTGCAGCTGTCCCTTGGCCTCGCTGTCTCGTCGTCAGTACTTGAGCCGGATGGATCGTTTCCAGCATGGACGTTCGGCGCGAACTTTAGGGCGTGAGGGGCGCGAGATCAACTAAAAATGTCGCGTTTTTGCACGCTTCTGACGTGCGTCGCGTTCATCACTCCTTCTACCCGACCGAGATGACGGGCAGATGTTCCCGGTGAATTTTCGAGTGTTAAACATATCTGCACGTTCGGGGCTTTTGTCAGCTAGATCGCGGGTAAGTGTGATAGCGGCAACATCGGCGACGTTGGCGTCGAGAGAGGGTGTTGAGGGGGGATTTGGGCCTTGAAGAAGCTGAATTGATGACGCTCTTGCGGGAGAGGCTGTTGAGATTCTTTGTCACCCAGTGAAGATCAACAAAATTGCGTAGAGCCTGTGGGAGCGAGCCTGCTCGCGAAGGCATTTTCACAGCCGCCATCAGCGTCGACTGATATTGCGCTTTCGCGAGCAGGCTCGCTCCCACAGGGATCGGGTTTCAACCACGCAGACGGATTATGCGACCACCGTCTCAGCCGGCGAGACGATACTGGTCTTCATTCCGCGCGAACGTCCCGAGCTCAGGTACGCCGCGATCGATTCCTGCGTCACCTCGCCAAGGAACACTCGTTCGGCATCCATCACCGGCAGCCAGGCGCGGTTGAACTCGTACATGCGCGACAGCAGGATGCGCAGGTGCTCGTCGTACGCTGCGGTGGCGTTGAACTCACGCAGGAATTGCGCGCAGGTGCCGGTCTGGCGATGCAGGTCGCGACGGCGCACGTAACCCAGTGCCTTGTTCTCGGCGCAGGTGACCACCACATAGCGACGGTCATGTTCGTCCATCAATTCCAGCGCATCGGCCACCGGGGTTTCCGGGCTGACCGACGGCGCGTTGTCCGCCGCGTCTTCGGCTTTCACCAACAGCAAGCGTTTGAGTGTGCTGTCCTGGCCGACGAAGTTGCTGACGAAATCATCCGCCGGATGCGCCAGCAGGGTGTCCGGGTGGTCGATCTGCAGCAGCTTGCCGGCGCGGAAAATGGCGATCTTGTCGCCCAGCTTGATCGCTTCGTCGATGTCGTGGCTGACCATGATCACGGTCTTGTTCAGCGCGCGCTGCATCTCGAAGAATTCGTTCTGGATCATCTCTCGGTTGATCGGGTCGACCGCGCCGAACGGCTCGTCCATCAACAGCAGTGGGGCGTCAGCTGCAAGCGCACGAATCACACCGATACGCTGTTGCTGACCACCGGACAATTCACGCGGGTAGCGATGCAGATACTGCTTGGGCTCAAGCTTGATCATGCTCATCAGTTCGCGGGCGCGGTCGTGGCATTTCTGTTTGTCCCAGCCGAGCAGTTTCGGCACCACGACGATGTTCTCTTCGATGGTCATGTTCGGGAACAGACCGATCTGCTGGATTACGTAGCCGATGTTGCGGCGCAGGGTCACCTCGTCGAGATCGGTGGTGTCTTCGCCGTTGATGAGGATCTTGCCCGAGGTCGGTTTGATCAGGCGGTTGATCATTTTCAGCGTGGTGCTTTTGCCGCAACCCGATGGCCCGAGGAACACGCAGATCTCGCCTTCATTGACGGTCAGGCTCACCGAGTCCACGGCTTTGACATCTTTGCCGTTGCTTTGGAAAGTTTTGCTGAGGTTTTGAAGTTCGATCATTTCAGGAGTCCTTTTGGAGTCAGCGAGCGTTGCAGCCACTGCAAAACGAGGTCGGCGAAAATCGCCAGAAGACTGACCAGCAGCGCGCCGACGATAAGCATCGACATGTCACTGCGGCTGATGGAGGCGAGGATCAGCACACCGAGGCCGCCGGCGCCGATGGTCGCGGCGATGGTCATCACGCCGATGTTCATCACCACGGCGGTGCGCACGCCAGCAAGAATCACCGGCACCGCGATCGGCAGTTCAACCATGCGCAGGCGCTGGCCGAAGGTCATGCCGATGCCGCGCGCGGCTTCGCGGATGCCCGGCTCGACGCCGGTGAGGGCGAGGTAGGTGTTGCGCATGATCGGCAGCAACGAATAGAGGAACACGGCGGTGATTGCCGGCAGCGGCCCGAGGCCCTGGCCGAACTTGGAGTAGAACGGCAGCAGCAGACCGAACAGGGCAATCGACGGCACGGTCAACAGCACCGTGGCGCTGGCCTGCAGCGGGCCGGCGAGGGCGGGGAAGCGCGTCATCAGGATGCCCAGCGGCACGCCGATGACGATCGCCAGGGTCACGGCGATGCCGACCAGAGTGATGTGCTGCCAGGTCAGGTGCATCACCTGCTGCCAGTCGAGATGGGAAAAGGCGTTCAGAAATTCCATGACTTCTCCTCTCTTAATTCAGTGGGTGCTGGCGCAGGAAATCGGCGGCAACGGACGATGGGCTTTCATGATCGACGTCGACCCGCGCGTTGAGCTGGCGCATGGTTTCGTCGTCGAACAGTTCGGCCAGCGGCTTGAGTTGTTCGGCCAGTTTCGGGTTGGCGTCCAGCGTGGCCTGACGCACCACGGGAGCGGCGGTGTAGTCGGGGAAGTAATGCTTGTCGTCTTCCAGCAATTTCAGGCCGAAGGCATTGAGGCGGCCATCGGTGGTGTAGACCAGACCGGCAAACACCTGACCGTTACGCAGTGCGGTGTAGACCAGGCCGGCGTCCATCTGGCGGATGTTCTTGCGGGTCAGGTTCATGTCGTAGAGTTTGACCATGCCGTCGAGACCGTCGGAGCGGTTGGCGAACTCTGTATCCAGCGCCACCAGGTGGTTGGTCTTGGCCTCGGCGCGCAGCACTTCGTTGAGCTGGCTGATATTGCCGATCTGCGGGTATTGCTCGGCGACTTTTTTCGGCAAAGCGAGGGCATAGGTGTTGCTGAATTTCGACGGCGTCAGCCAGACCAGGCCTTTTTTCGCGTCGAGTTCTTTGACCCGGGCGTAGGACTGCGCGCTGTCGAGTTTCTCGGTGACATGGTTGTAGGCCACCAGCGACACGCCGGTATATTCCCAGAGCAGGTCCAATTGGCCACTTTCGTGGGCGCTGCGGGCGAGGTTGCTGCCCAGACCGCCGGTGATCTGCGCGTCGTAGCCTTTGCTGCGCAGGTATTGCGCGGTGATTTCGGCGAGCAGGGTCTGCTCTGTGAAGACCCGGGCGCCGAGGCGGATGACCGGTTTTTCAGCGGCTTGCGCGATTCCTGCGAACAGCAGGACGCAGCCTAAGATCAAGCTAAGTCGTTTCATAAATATTCCTTCGCAAAGCCTTAAGACGGGCGCAGACCGCGTTCCAGCCATAGGCGGCTGGCGAGGGTGACCACGCCATCGAGCAACAGCGCCAACAGCGCGGTGCACGCGGCGCCGAGCAACAGTTGCGGCTGATTGTTCAGGGCGATGCCGGGGAAGATCAGGCTGCCGAGGCTGTTGGCGCCGATCAGGAACGCCAGCGGCGCGGTGCCGACGTTGATTGCCAGCGCGACACGCACACCACCGACGATGATCGGCACGGCGTTGGGCAATTCGACTTTCCACAACACTTGGCGCGGGGTCATGCCGATGCCGACGGCGGCTTCCTTCAGCGAGCCCTGCACATTTTTCAGGCCTTCATAGGTGTTGCGCACGATCGGCAACAGCGAGGCGAGGAACAGGGCGAAGATCGCCGGCCCGCTGCCGATGCCGAGGATGCCCAGCGCAATCGCGAGCACGGCCAGCGGTGGCACAGTATTGCCGATATTGAAGATCTGCATGAAGCGTTCGGCGCGGCCGACCATGCTCGGGCGGCTGAGGAAGATACCGGCGGGAATGCCCACGACAAGGGCGGCCAGCATTGAAGCGAGGACGAGAATCAGATGAGCTTGCAGGTAAAACAACAAATCGTCGCGGTAGTGTTCGATCGTGTTGATGCCGATCCAGTGGACCAGCAGGGCCAGGAGCGCGATCACCACCGCACCTCCCATCAGCCCTTTGCCATAGCGGATAGCCACAGGCGGACTCCTTTTTTTGTAGTCGGCGAGCGCTGCTCCGCGTGGCAAGCCATTCCTGGCTGCCGGAGTCAGCGTTCGCGAAAAGTAGCCGTTTTCCAGCACCGGCCAAGCGGTGCGAAAGCGAGCCATGAGCGCAGCCTCGTCAGGCTAACTTGCTGATTTTTCAGCCCCTGACGAAAGTTCGTAACAGGGGATGGACGTCTCCGTGCTTGAAAAGGTTCCCATCTGAGGCAGCATTTGGCCACCCTTAATGTGCTCAACGGTTCGGTTATTGTGCTGAGTTGGGCTATAATCGCGGCCCTTTTTTGAATCACCGCCAGGCGATTTCCCATGACCCAACAGGCCGCCGAAGTCGCGAAACGCCGCACTTTCGCCATTATTTCCCACCCCGATGCCGGTAAAACCACGATCACCGAAAAGCTCCTGTTGATGGGCAAGGCGATTGCAGTGGCCGGTACGGTGAAATCCCGTAAATCCGATCGCCATGCGACATCCGACTGGATGGAGATGGAGAAACAGCGGGGTATTTCCATTACCACGTCGGTCATGCAGTTCCCCTATCGCGAACACATGATCAACCTGCTCGACACCCCGGGCCACGAAGACTTCTCCGAAGATACCTACCGCACCCTGACGGCGGTGGACTCGGCACTGATGGTCCTCGACGGCGGTAAAGGTGTAGAGCCACGGACCATTGCGCTGATGGACGTCTGCCGTCTGCGTGACACGCCGATCGTCAGCTTCATCAACAAACTCGACCGTGACATTCGCGACCCGATCGAACTGCTCGACGAGATCGAAGCAGTCCTGAAGATCAAGGCTGCGCCGATCACCTGGCCGATCGGTTGCTACCGCGATTTCAAGGGCGTGTATCACCTGGCCGACGACTACATCATTGTTTACACCGCCGGTCACGGTCACGAGCGCACCGAAACCAAGATCATCGAGAAACTCGACTCCGACGAGGCGCGCGCGCACTTGGGCGATGAGTACGAGCGCTTCATCGAACAGCTGGAACTGGTGCAGGGCGCCTGCCACGAATTCAACCAGCAGGAATTCCTCGACGGCCAGTTGACCCCGGTGTTCTTCGGTACCGCGCTGGGCAACTTCGGTGTCGACCACGTGCTCGATGCTGTCGTCGATTGGGCACCGCGTCCGCTGGCCCGTGTGGCCAACGAGCGTACTGTCGAGCCGGTGGAAGAGAAGTTCTCGGGCTTCATCTTCAAGATCCAGGCGAACATGGACCCGAAACACCGCGACCGCATCGCCTTCATGCGTATCTGCTCCGGCAAGTACGAAAAAGGCATGAAGATGCGCCACGTGCGTACCGGCAAGGACGTGCGCATCGGCGACGCCCTGACGTTCTTCTCCTCCGAGCGTGAGCAACTGGAAGAGGCGTACGCTGGAGACATCATCGGTCTGCACAACCACGGCACGATCCAGATTGGCGACACCTTCAGCGAAGGCGAAGTCCTCGGTTTCACCGGCATTCCGCACTTCGCCCCGGAACTGTTCCGTCGCGTGCGTCTGCGTGATCCGCTGAAGTCCAAGCAGTTGCGTCAGGGCTTGCAGCAGTTGGCGGAAGAGGGCGCGACGCAGGTGTTCTTCCCCGAGCGCAGCAACGACATCATTCTCGGCGCCGTCGGTGTGCTGCAGTTCGATGTGGTCGCCAGCCGTTTGAAAGAGGAATACAAGGTCGAGTGCTCGTATGAGCCGATCACCGTGTATTCGGCGCGCTGGATCGAGTGTGACGACAAGAAGAAGCTTGAGGAATTTTCCAACAAGGCGGTGGAGAACCTCGCGCTGGATGGCGGTGGTCACCTGACTTACCTGGCGCCGACGCGGGTGAATCTGGCGTTGATGGAAGAGCGTTGGCCGGATGTGAAATTCCGCGCGACGCGGGAGCATCATTAAGGTTTGAGGTGTTTTTCTGAAAGCCCCTGAGGTGTAGGCCTTGGGGGCTTTTTTATGGGCTGCCGGTTTTGCTCTTGGCTTTTGGGCCGAGCATGGTCTTTCTTCATAACGTGCGCTGAGTTAGAGAACAATACGTCGCTTGAAATCCATTTTGAAGACACGACATGCGCACATGTCGTCGTCAGCGACATGAGATCATGACGTGTCGTCAAAAACTCAAAAAAGCGACACGTAGGGCGCACATGTCATTCCGAACCAAACGGTGTTGATCAACACCATCCCATTGCTGGAAGCGAAGGACAGCTCCGAAATCGAAAGCATAGTCACCACCACGGATTTGCTCTTTCAGCACGCCCATGATGGCGAAAATCACGCCGACCCCGCTACCAAAGAAGCTCTGCGCTATCGCAAGGCTCTCCATCATGGCTACCAGTCTTTGGCCGAACGCCCACTTTCCACTGGTACGGCAGTCGAGATTTGTCGCACTCTCAAAGGTGTGGATATGGACATACGCCGTGTTCCCGGTACTCAGTTAGCCAACGACCGTACAGGCGAGATCATCTACACACCTCCCGAAGGTGAGGATCACCTGCGTGGTCTACTCGCTAATTGGGAGCGCTTCCTGCACAACGAGACGGATCTGGATCCACTGGTGCGTATGGCCGTCGGGCATTACCAGTTCGAGGCGATTCACCCGTTTACCGATGGCAACGGCCGTACCGGACGAGTGCTCAATACTCTGTACCTCATTCAAGAAGGTTTGCTGAACCTGCCGATCCTTTACCTCAGCCGTTACATCATCGCGCACCGCGCCGAGTACTATCGATTGCTGCTCGATGTCACTCGCGAGCAAGCATGGGAACCCTGGCTGCTTTACATGCTCAGCGCTGTGGAGGAAACCGCCCGCTGGACCAGCGCCAAAATCGCCGCCATCCGCAGCCTGTCCGAGCACACCACCCAGTTTGTTCGAGAGCAACTACCAAAAACATATTCCCGCGAGCTGGTGGACGTCATTTTCGAGCAACCCTACTGCCGCATCAGCAACGTCGTTGATAAACAGATTGCCCAGCGTCAAGCCGCCTCCCGCTACCTCAAAGAGCTGGTCGCCATTGGGGTTCTGCAAGAAGTGCAGGTCGGTAAGGAAAAGCTGTTCATCCATCCCAGGCTGATGCAATTACTGATTCGCGACAGCAACGACTTCAGGGCCTATGCCTTATAACATCGTTGCGTCTCCAGGCAGTTGCGTCAGGGTCTGCAGCAGTTGGCGGAAGAGGGCGCGACGCAGGGGTTCTTCCCTGAGCGCAGCAACGACATCATGCTCAGCGCCGCGTCTGTGCTGCAGTTCGATATGGTCGCCAGCCGTTTGAAAGAGGAGTACAAGGTCGAGTGCTCATATGAGCCGATCACTGAGTATTCGGCGGGTGTGAGCCTCATTGATATTTGAGGTGTTTTTCTGAAAGTCCCTGAGGTGTAGGCCTTGGGGGCTTTTTTATGGGCTGCCGGTTTTGCTCTTGGCGGCCGTTGGGCCGACCAGGCTGTTGGGGTTTTGGGTGAATATCCGTTGCTGCGGGTGCTGCGGCTGGCGGTTTCGCCCTTACGGCGAGTCACCTTTTCCAAACGCCGAAAAGGTAACCGAAAAGGCTTGCTCCTGCGTTCGGCCCTCGCAGGCTCGGGTTCCTTCGCTCCGGGATCGATCCGGGCGCAGCGGCTACGGTTTGCTTCGCTGCACCTCCTTCCGCTGTGTCTGGCTGCGCCAGACGGTCGCTACGCTCCCAACCCCGGATCAATCCCTCCACTCAGCCTTCCGACGTCGCCGGTGGATCAACAGCAAGATCAAAAGCACTCGAGCTTGCGCTCATTGTTGAGTGGGGCGGCTTTGCCGCGGGCAGCTGCGCTGCTTTGCTTTTCTGTGGGAGCGAGCCTGCTCGCGATGGCGGCCTGACAGCCGACCTGTTTCTTGAGGTCGCCCCAATCCAATTGTGGGAGCGAGCCTGCTCGCGAAAGCGGCCGGACAGCCGGCCTGTTTCTGAGGAGGTACGCGGTCAAATTGTAGGAGTGAGCCTGCTCGCGATGGCGGCCTGACAGCCGGCCTGTTTCTTGAGGTCGTCCCCAATCCAATTGTGGGAGCGAGCCTGCTCGCGAAGGCAATCTGCGAGCCGACGATTTTCTGTTTGATGCACTCAATCCAATTCGGTCGTTGAAGACTGCGAGCCTGAAAAGCAAGGTCAAAAGTTCTCAGCCTGCGACATTTCTTACAGCGTGTTGTAGGGCGGTTCCTTTTTCCCGTGTTTTGGATGTGCTGGTATGCGACAACCGCCATGTTGACCGGTAGTGTTCCAGTCCCTGCAAGTCGTTCGAAGAGGTCAATGGAGTGACAAGTCGGCTGAATCCCCTGCTGCTTCTTAAAGGCTATTTCACCCCCATGGCCTGGGTCCTCGCGGCGCTGTTGTTCATCAACCGCCTCAGCGCCATGGTCAAGCTGTTCATGGCGCTGTACCTGCGTCAGGAGCTGGGCCTGGCGATTGAAACCGTGGGCTGGTTGCTCTCAGCCTATGGCGCCGGGTTGCTGGTCGGTTCGATGCTCGGCGGCTGGCTCAGTGATCATGTGCGCACGGCGCGGCTGACAGCGGCGTTGTTTTTCGTTTCGGTGTGGGTGCTGATGCTGTTGGGGCTGGTGACGCAGGTGCCGTGGCTTGCCGGTTTGCTGTTGCTCAGCGGTGTCATCGATGGCGCGATTCGGACGTTGCATCAGCGGCTGATCATGGAGTATTGCGAGGTCGCGCAACGTTCCCGTGCGCAAGCCCTGAGCCGGGTCGCGCGTAATCTGGGCATGGCCGCTGCCGGGGTGGCGGGCGGAGTGTTGGCTCAGGCGGATTTTCGTTGGGTGTTTTTTGTCAGTGCGGCGATGACGATGCTGGCGTTGCTGTGGTTCGTGCGCACGACGTGGCGGCGGCCGGTGCTGGTGGTTGAAGACGAATCGATCGATGGCTCGAGCGTGCCGCTTCGCGACAAGCCGTTCCTCTGGCTGCTGGCGGCGACGGCCGTGCTCGGCATTGCGTTCGACACGGTGTACAGCACGCTGGGCAATTATCTGCGTGATTACTACCACCTGAGCACAGAGGCGATCGGTTGGCAGTTCGGGCTCAATGCGCTGTTGGTGATCGCTTTGCAGATTCCGCTGTCGCACTCGGTCGAGCGTTGGGGCTCGCGCTGGCAGATGCTCGCGGGCAGCTTGTTGCTGGCCTGTGGGCTGGGCATGTTGCCGTTCGGTTCCGGCTTGGCTTTTGTCTGTCTGTCGACGCTGATCTGGACGCTGGGCGAGGCCTTGTTCATGCCGCCGTTGAATGTACTGGCGATGCAGTTTGCCCAGAGCGGCAAAAGCGGTCAGTACTTCGGGCTGTTCTTCATGAGCTGGAGCGCCAGCGCGTTGTTGTCGCCGGTGCTCAGCGGTCAGCTGTATGGCCAGTTTGGCGGGCACAGTGTGTGGCTGATGAGCGCGCTGCTGGTGCTGATCTCCATTCCACTGACCTGGCAGGCCACGCGCGGGCTTAGCTGATTCGGTTATCAGGGTTATTCGAAAGCAATCTGGCGGTCGATGGCATTTCTGCCTGCGCGGTCGCGTCCTAAGTGGTGAGCCGGTCGGATCGCAACTAGATTTCACATCGAGCCAGTCCGGCAAGCATGTCTTAGCGCAACAGGATGGAGTCGGCCATGAAAAGCAGATTGCTACGGGTTTTGATGTTGTTGAAAGTAATGGTGATGCTATCCCTCGGCACCGCAACGGCGTGGGCCGAGTGCGAGGATCACGAATCTCAAGCGTTCAATGGGCAGGTCGGGCATAGCGGCCTGATGCTCGCCAAGTCCGAGTCGGAACCGGGGGATATGAATCAGGGTGGCAGCGCCGATGACGACGACTCGACCACGGACGATCCGGATACCGATGACCCGGATGACGAAGGCGATAGCCAGACGTAGATCGCCGGGCAAAGAAAAACCCCTTCGGCCTCGACTGATGCGCAATCGAGGTGGAAGGGGTTTTGTTATCGCATGAATTCCTGAATCAACACGAACTCCCTGTGGGAGCGAGCCTGCTCGCGAAAGCGTCATTTCAGTCGACAATGTTGGTGACTGTTACACCGCATTCGCGAGCAGGCTCGCTCCCACATGAGATATTTCGTGGGCCTACGCCGCGCCGTCGAGGAATTGCTCGGCGTAGTGGCAAGCCACCTGCCGATTATCCAGTTCACGCAACAGCGGCTCTTCCGTGGTGCAACGCTCGGTGGCGTACGGGCAGCGCTTGTGGAAAGCACAGCCCGGTGGCGGGTTCAGCGGGTTGGGCAGTTCGCCGACGATCTTGATTTTCGGCTTGTTCGGGTCCGGGTGAATGGTCGGGGTCGCCGACAGCAGCGCTTGGGTGTACGGATGCAGCGGGCGCTCGTAGATGTCGTTTTTCGGTCCCAGTTCCACCGGGCGGCCGAGGTACATCACCATCACGTCATCGGCCACGTGCTGCACCACCGCCAGGTTGTGCGAGATGAACACGTAGGCGGTGTTGAACTCCTGCTGCAAATCCATGAACAGGTTCAGCACCTGGGCCTGAATCGACACGTCCAGCGCCGAAGTCGGTTCGTCCGCCACCAGCACTTTCGGTTGCAGCATCATTGCCCGCGCCAGGGCGATACGCTGGCGCTGACCGCCGGAGAACATGTGCGGATAGCGCTGGTAATGCTCAGGGCGCAAGCCGACCTGCTTCATCATCGCCTGGACTTTCTCGCGACGTTCGGTGGCCGACAGCTTGGTGTTGATCAGCAGCGGCTCGGCCAGTTGATCACCGATTTTCTGCCGTGGGTTCAACGACGCGTACGGGCTCTGAAACACCATCTGCACGTCTTTGCGCAGTTGCTTGCGCTCGGCCTTGTCGGCGCCGGCAACTTCCTGACCGGCGATCTGCAGCGAGCCCGACGACGGCTCTTCGATCAGCGTCAGGGCGCGGGCGAGAGTGGATTTGCCACAGCCCGATTCGCCTACCACGGCAAGGGTCTTGCCGGCTTCCAGTTCGAACGACACGCCGTTGAGCGCGCGCACGGTGGCGTGGCCCTTGAACAGGCCACGGGAGACTTCGTAGTGACGGGTCAGGTCGCGGGCGGTAAGTACGACGGCCATTACGCCACCTCCTGGTTCAGCGGGTAGAAGCAGCGGGCGAGGCTGTTGGCTTTCGGATCAAGGCCCGGACGCTGGGTGCGGCAGTTGTCCTGCACGTACGGGCAGCGCGGCGACAGCAGGCAACCCTGCGGACGGTCATAACGGCCCGGGACGATGCCCGGTAAGGTCGACAGACGCGAGGCGCCGAGGCTGTGCTCGGGAATCGCCTTGAGCAGCGCTTCGCTGTACGGGTGCGCCGGGATGTCGAACAGTTGCGGCACCTGACCGACTTCCACCGCCTGGCCGGCATACATCACGCAGACACGCTGGGCGGTTTCCGCCACGACCGCGAGGTCGTGAGTGATCAACACCAGGCCCATGTTCTGCTCTTTCTGCAACGCCAGCAGCAGATCCATGATCTGCGCCTGAATCGTCACGTCCAGCGCGGTGGTCGGTTCGTCGGCGATCAACAGTTTCGGCTCGCCGGCAATCGCCATGGCGATCGCGACGCGCTGGCTCATACCGCCAGACAGTTGATGCGGATAGGCGTCCATGCGGCTGGCGGCGCCCGGGATCTCGACTTTTTCCAGCAGTTCGATGGCACGCTTGCGCGCTTGTTTGCCGGACATTTTCAGGTGCAGGCGTAGCACTTCCTCGATCTGGAAACCGACGGTGTAGCTCGGGTTCAGCGCGGTCATCGGGTCCTGGAAGACCATCGACAGGTCTTTGCCGACGATCTGCCGACGCTGGCGGTTGCTGAGTTTGAGCATGTCCTTGCCGTCGAAGCTGAGCGAGTCGGCGGTGACGATGCCGGGATGCTCGATCAGGCCCATCAGCGCCATCATGGTCACGGATTTACCCGAACCCGACTCGCCAACGATGGCCAGCACTTCGCCTTTGTCGACTTTCAGGTCGAGGCCGTCGACCACCGGTGTCGCGGTCTTGTCGCCGAAGCGGACGTTGAGATTCTTGATTTCTAGCAGTGACATTTGAATCTCCTCAGGCGGCGTTCTTGAGTTTCGGGTCCAGCGCATCGCGCAGGCCGTCGCCCATCAAGTTGATTGCCAGCACGCTGAGCAAAATGGTCAGACCAGGCAGACTTACCACCCACCAGGCGCGTTCGATGTAGTCGCGGGCCGAGGCCAGCATGGTGCCCCACTCAGGGGTTGGCGGTTGTACGCCGAGGCCGAGGAAGCCCAGTGCAGCGGCATCGAGAATCGCCGAGGAGAAGCTCAGGGTCGCCTGCACGATCAGCGGCGCCATGCAGTTGGGCAGCACGGTGATGAACATCAGACGCGGCAGACCGGCACCGGCCAGACGCGCGGCGGTGACGTAGTCGCGGTTCAGTTCGCCCATCACGGCAGCACGGGTCAGACGCACGTAGGACGGCAGCGAAACCACGGCAATCGCGATCACGGTGTTGATCAGGCCAGGGCCGAGGATGGCGACGATCGCCACGGCCAGCAGCAGCGACGGCAGGGCGAGCATGATGTCCATCAGACGCATGATGGTCGGGCCGACCACTTTCGGGAAGAAACCGGCGAACAGACCCAGCAGGATCCCCGGAATCAGCGACATCACCACCGACGACAAGCCGATCAGCAACGACAGGCGCGAACCCTGTATCAGACGCGACAGCAGGTCACGGCCGAGTTCATCGGTGCCGAGCAGGAATTGCATCTGCCCGCCTTCGAGCCACGCCGGCGGCGTCAGCAGGAAGTCACGGTATTGCTCGCTCGGATTATGCGGCGCGACCCACGGCGCGAAGATCGCGCAGAAGATGATCAGCAGCATGAACAGCAGGCCGGCAACGGCGCCCTTGTTCTTCGAGAACGCTTGCCAGAATTCTTTGTACGGCGACGGGTACAGCAGGCTTTGATCCACGGCGGACGTGGCGGTGGCTACTGAGGATGTTGGAGTGCTCATGGGTATTGACCTCAGCGCTGATGACGGATGCGTGGGTTGGCAAAGCCGTAGAGGATGTCCACCACGAAGTTGACCAGAATCACCAGGCAGGCGATTAACAGGATGCCGTTTTGCACCACCGGATAGTCCCGGGCGCCGATGGCTTCGATCAGCCATTTACCGATGCCGGGCCAGGAGAAGATGGTTTCGGTCAGGACCGCACCGGCCAGCAGCGTGCCGACCTGCAGGCCGACTACGGTCAGCACCGGAATCAGTGCGTTGCGCAGACCATGCACGAACACCACGCGCGACGGCGACAGGCCTTTGGCCTTGGCGGTGCGGATGTAGTCTTCGCGCAGCACTTCGAGCATCGACGAACGGGTCATCCGCGCAATCACCGCCAGCGGAATGGTACCGAGCACGATCGCCGGCAGGATCAGGTGATGCAGGGCGTCGAAGAACGCGCCGACGTCATCGGCCAGCAGCGTGTCGATCAGCATGAAGCCGGTCTTCGGCTCGATGTCATACAACAGGTCGATGCGCCCGGAAACCGGAGTCCAGCCCAGGCTCACCGAGAAGAACATGATCAGGATCAGGCCCCACCAGAAGATCGGCATCGAATAGCCCGCGAGGGAGATGCCCATCACCCCGTGGTCGAACAGCGATCCTCGTTTGAGTGCCGCGATCACCCCGGCCAGAAGCCCGAGGATGCCAGCGAACAGCAGGGCGGCCATGGACAGTTCCAGGGTCGCCGGGAAAAGAGAGGTGAACTCGGTCCACACGCTTTCACGGGTACGCAACGACTCACCGAGATCGCCCTGGGCCAGTTTGCCGATGTAGTCCAGGTACTGGGCATACAGCGGCTTGTTCAGCCCCAGGCGTTCCATTGCCTGAGCGTGCATTTCGGGGTCGACCCGACGTTCGCCCATCATCACTTCCACGGGGTCGCCCGGAATCATGCGAATCAACGCGAAAGTCAGCAAGGTGATGCCGAAAAACGTGGGGATCAACAACCCCAGTCGGCGGGCAATAAAACTAAACATCTTGTGTGGTACCTCATCAGCCGGTTAGGCGTGCCCGGTGTTCCATAGGTCAGGAGCACCGGGCGTTTCTTATCTACTTCACCTGGGTGGTGGCGAAGTTATTAGTGGTGAGAGGGCTGATGTGGTAGCCCTCTACATTGTTGCGCATTGCAGTGAACATCCGAGTATGGGCCATGCTGATCCATGGCTGGTCCTGATTAAACAGCACTTGGGCCTGTTCGTAGAGCGCGGCGCGTTCGGCCGGATCTACTTTAGCCCGCGCTTCATCCAGCAGTGCCTGGAATTTCTCGTTGCACCAGCGTGCGTAGTTTTCGCCGTTCTTGGCGGCCTCGCAACTGAGCATAGGCGTCAGGAAGTTATCCGGGTCGCCGTTGTCGCCCGCCCATCCGGCCGAGACCATGTCGTGCTCGCCGGCCTTGGCGCGCTTGAGCATTTCGCCCCATTCCATCACGCGAATGTCGATCTTGATCCCGACTTTCGCCAGGTCAGCCTGCATCATCTGCGCACCGAGCATCGGGTTGGGGTTGGTCGGACCGCCGCCGTTACGGGTGAACAGGGTGAACGTGGTGCCTTCCGGAACCCCGGCTTCCTTGAGCAGGGCGCGTGCCTTGTCGAGGTCCCGTGGCGGGTTTTTCAGGTCGTGGTTGTAGCCGAGCAGGGTCGGCGGGTACGGGTTGACCGCCACCGACGCGTTGCCCTTGCCGAACAGCGCGTTGACGTAGGCTTCCTTGTCGAACGCGATGTCGATGGCTTTGCGCACGCGTACGTCGCTCATGTACTTGTGCTGGGTGTTCATGGCGATGTACGAAACGGTCATCGCGTCCAGCTCGTCGACTTTCAGGTTGCTGTCTTTCTTGATGCTCGGGATATCATCCGGTTTCGGATACAGCGCGACCTGGCACTCGTTGGCCTTGAGCTTTTGCAGGCGCACGTTGTTGTCGGTGGCGATCGCCAGGATCAACGCGTCGGCCGGCGGCTTGCCACGGAAGTAATCCGGGTTGGCCTTGAAGCGCACCTGCGCATCCTTGGCGTAGCGCTGGAAAATGAACGGGCCGGTGCCGATCGGCTTGTTGTTCAGATCGCCGGTCTTGTTGGCCTTGAGCAACTGGTCGGCGTATTCGGCCGGGTAGATCGACGAGAACGCCATGGCGATGTCGGCCAGGAACGGCGCTTCGCGGCGGGTCAGGGTGAACTTGACCGTGTTGTCGTCGACTTTTTCTACGCTTTTGAGCAGTTCCTTGAAGCCCATGCTTTCAAAGTACGGGAAGCCCACGCTCGACAGTTTGTGCCACGGGTGATTCGGGTCCAGCTGACGCTGGAAGCTCCAGACCACGTCGTCGGCGTTCATGTCGCGGGTCGGCTTGAAATATTCGGTGGTGTGAAACTTGACGCCTTTGCGCAGGTGGAACGTGTAGGTCAGGCCGTCTTCGCTGATGACCCAGGACTCGGCGAGCGCCGGGATCACTTCGGTGGTGCCGGGCTTGAAATCGGCCAGGCGATTGAAGATGGTTTCGGCCACAGCGTCCGCCGTGACTGCAGTTGTGTACTGGACCATATCGAAGCCTTCCGGGCTGGCTTCGGTGCAGACCACCAAGGGTTTGGCCGAGGCGCCGACAGCGACACTCAGCAACGCAGCCGCGATGGCCGCACGTAGGGGAAGCATTTTCATCGATAACCCTCTGCAATCGGTTGAAGACAGAAAACCGAACGGCCGACTCATCATGAGTCAGCCGTTGGTTGGCGTTTTTACAGAATGTTGAACGGGATGGTGGTTACGAGACGGAACTCGTTGATGTTGCCGTCAGCCTGGTGCTCGCTGGCGCGGTGAGTGGTGTAGGTCGCGCGAATTGCAGTGGCTTTGAGCGGGCCGCTTTGCACTGCGTAGGACGCACCGACACCGTATTCGTAGTGGGATTCTCCATCCATCAGGCTCAGGTCGCCGCGCTTGTCATCCGGAATGGTGTAAGCGGTGCCACGGTAGTGAGTACCGTCGATGCCCCAGCCGCGTGCCTGGTAGATGTTGAACTTCAGGCCCGGCACGCCGTATTCGGCCATGTTGATGCCGTAGGCAATTTGGAACGACTTCTCGTTCGGACCGTTGAAGTCCGACAGCAGGGAGTTGGCCAGGTAGATGCCGTTGGTTTCGTGCAGGTAGTCGAAGTACTCGTTACCGTTCACTTGTTGATACGAGAAGGTCAGGCTGTGGGCCTGGTGGGCCAGACCCAGCGACAGCGAATAGGTGTCGTTGTCGATGTTGCCCATCAGCTTTTTGCCTTCGTCGACGGTCTTGTAGTAGTTCAGGCCGGTGGTCAGGCTCAGCACTTGGCTGTCGCCCAGTTCGTGGGTTGCGCCGAAGTAGTACTGGTTCCAGAAGTCTTCCACGTTGGAACCGTAAAAGCTGGTTTTCAGGCTCTTGAACGGTTGGTAGTTGACGCCGGCAACGTAAACCTTGTCGGTCTCCACGCCAGTGGCTGAATACTCGGTGCGAAATTTCGACAGGCTCTGCTCGGTACGAGGGGAAACGCGGTCGAAGCCACCCGCGTCGAACGACAGGTTGTTGAATTCTTCGCTGTGCAGGGTAATACCTTCAAAGCTCGAAGGCAGCGGACGGTTACCGATGACATCGACAATCGGCGTGCTGAAGTTCTGGCGACCTGCGGTCAATGTGGTGTTGGATACACGAAGCTTGACATTGGCCAGACCCAGCTTGCTCCATTGGTCGACAGCGTCGCCGTCGGAATCCGCCAGGGTCCGGTTGGAGCCGCCAGCAATGTCCTTGCGATCACGATCCAGCACAATGGCGTTATAAGCGGCGACTTCGGTGCTCACGCCCACGGTGCCTTGGGTGAAGCCCGAGGTGTAGTTGACGATGGTGCCTTGCACCCAGTTGATCCGGCGTGGCGTCGGAGTGCGAACGGTAGGCGTGGTGTTCTTGTCGCTGTTTTTCACGTAGCTGAAACGGTCGTCGCGACGACGCAATTCGTTGGCATACCAGTTACGGGTTGTACCGCCCAGGCTTTGTCCATCTATAAAGCCTTTGGCCTCGCTTTGGGCGCTGCTGCCGGCCAATGTGGTAGGGACGAACTCCTGACTTGCAGGTTCGGCGTACGCGGTAGCAGTGATGCTGCTGATGGCCAGGGCCAGTATCGCGGTGCTGCTCAGTTTCATGGGTGAAGCTCCTTTACTTTCTTTTTATCCCGGCTTTTTTTGGTATGCCGGTTATTGGTTTAGAACTCGTTCACACATCGCAAACGTTTGCAAAAAGCCGGATGGGCGAATTTCGGCAAAGCGCTTGCGTGAGGGGAGTAGACGGCTCCCCTCAGCATTGCGGCTAATCGGTTGGTTTAATCGATACTGACACCCGAGAACACGTTGCGGCCGAACGGGCTGACTTTGAACCCTTCGACCCGGGTGCTTAACGGCTGGTTGACCGTCGAGTGGGCGACAGGCGTGATCGGCACTTGCTGTTTAAGCAATTGCTGGGCCTGTTTATAAAGCACGGTGCGCTGGTCGCGGTCGGTGACGACCTTGGCCTGTTTGATCAGCTTGTCGTAAGCCGGGTCGCACCACATGGAGTAGTTGTTGCCGCCGATGGCATCGCAGCTGTACAGCGTGCCCAGCCAGTTGTCCGGGTCCCCGTTGTCACCGGTCCAGCCGATCAGGCTGACGTCGTGCTCGCCGTTTTTGGTGCGCTTGATGTACTCGCCCCATTCGTAGCTGACGATCTTCACTTTCAGACCGATTTTCGCCCAGTCGGACTGGAGCATTTCGGCCATCAGCTTGGCGTTCGGGTTGTAGGGGCGCTGCACTGGCATCGCCCACAGGGTGATCTCGGTGCCTTCTTTCACGCCGGCGGCCTTGAGCAGTTCCTTGGCTTTTTCCGGGTTGTAGGCGGCGTCCTTGATGGTGTCGTCGTAGGACCACTGGGTCGGTGGCATGGCGTTGACGGCCAGTTGGCCGGCGCCTTGATAAACAGCGTTGAGAATTCCCTGTTTATTCACCGCCATGTCCAGCGCCTGACGCACTTCCAGTTGATCGAATGGCTTGTGGCGCACGTTGTAGGCGATGTAGCCGAGGTTGAAGCCCGGCTTGGAAATCAGTTGCAGTTTCGGGTCGGCCTTCAGCGCTTCAACATCGGCAGGGCGCGGGTGCAGGGTGATCTGGCACTCGTTGGCCTTGAGCTTCTGCACACGTACCGACGCGTCGGTGTTGATCGCAAAAATCAGGTTCTTCAGCTTGACCCGGCTCGGATCCCAGTACTGCGGGTTACCGGTGTAACGGATGTTCGAGTCTTTCTGGTAGCTCTTGAACACGAACGGCCCGGTGCCGATCGGCTTCTGGTTGATGTCGCTCGGCTTGCCGTCGGCCAGCAGCTTGTCGGCGTATTCGGCAGACAGAATCGAAGCGAAGCTCATGGCGATGTTCTGGATGAACGCGGCGTCGACGCTGTTGAGCGTGAACTCCACGGTCAGCGGCCCGGTCTTCTCGACCTTGGCGATGTTCTTGTTCAGGCTCATCCCGTTGAAGTACGGAAACTCGGTGGGATAAGCCTTGCGGAACGGCTGTTGCGCATCGAGCATGCGAGTGAACGTGAACACGACATCGTCAGCGTTGAAATCGCGGCTCGGCTTGAAGTAAGGGGTTGTATGAAATTTCACGCCTTCACGCAGGTGAAAGGTGTATTTCAGGCCATCTTCGGAAATGTCCCACTTGGTCGCCAGGCCCGGTACGACATTGGTCGCGCCTTTTTCAAACTCGACGAGGCGGTTGTACAGCGGCTCGGCGGCGTCGTTGTCGGTGGCCGTCGTGTACTGCGCGGTATCGAAACCCGCCGGGCTGCCTTCCGAGCAAAACACCAGGCTGTCGCTGGCGGCGTAGCTTGCAGACGTGGCGGCCAACAGGCCGGCGCCCAACAGTGCGGAAAAAATCAAGGTATGGCGCATGACGCTCCCTCTTTTTAGTGTTGTGCAATGCGTCAGGGTCCCTGTCCCGGGACTTTCTGGTCGCATTGAGCTCAATCCAATACGTATGGCAAAACCGGTGGCCCACGCAGACACTGGTCAGTACGCGACGGTAGGCACCGTGCCTCTGGCAGTAAATACGTAATTGCCTTAATGCTCGTAGGAAAAGTCGACGCGCCTATACCGAAGCAATCATCTGCGGCGGATTTGGGTGTAGGCCTTTTCCTTTTTTCCCGGTAGATAAAGCAACGGCGACGTCAGAAACGCCGCCGTTGCAATGTCTTACTTGCTGACGCTGACGCCGTAGAAGGAATTCAGGCCAAATGGGCTGATCTTGAAATCCTGCACGTTGGCGCGCATGGGTTGATACACCGTCGAGTGAGCGATAGGTGTCATTGGAACTGCATCTTTGAGGACGTGTTGCGCCTGTTTGTACAGCTCGGTGCGCTTGCCCTGGTCGGTAGTGCGTTTGGCTTCTTTCACCAGGCCGTCGAACTTCTTGTCGCACCACTTGGAGAAGTTGTTGCCGCTCAGCGAGTCGCAGCCGAACAGAACGTTGAGCCAGTTGTCCGGATCACCATTGTCACCGCTCCAGCCAATGATCATGGCCTGGTTCTCGCCACCTTTGGAACGCTTGATGTACTCGCCCCACTCGTAGCTGGTGATCTTCACTTTCAAGCCGATCTTGGCCCAGTCGGACTGGAGCATTTCAGCCATCAGTTTGGCGTTCGGGTTGTACGGACGCTGCACCGGCATCGCCCACAGGACGATCTCGGTACCTTCCTTGACGCCGGCTTCCTTGAGCAGCTGTTTGGCTTTCTCAGGATCGTACTTGGCATCCTTGATGGTGGTGTCGTAGGACCACTGGGTAGGCGGCATGGCGTTGACGGCCAGTTGGCCGGCGCCTTGGTAAACCGAATCGATGATCTGCGGCTTGTTCACGGCCATGTCCAGCGCCTGGCGCACGCGCAGGTCAGCCAGTGGGTTGGCCTCGTTGCTGCCCTTGACTTTATCCATCACGTTGTAAGCGATGTAGCCCAGGTTGAAGCCGGCCTGATCCGGCATCTTCAGCGACTTGTCTTCTTTCAGCGCTTTCAGATCGGCCGGACGCGGGAACAGGGTGACCTGGCACTCGTTCTTTTTCAGCTTCTGGATACGCACCGATGGGTCGGTAGTGATGGCGAAGATCAGGTTGTCGATCTTCACGTCTTCAGGTTTCCAGTAGTCCTTGTTGCCGGTGTAACGGATGTTCGAGTCTTTCTGGTAGCTCTTGAACACGAACGGGCCGGTGCCGATCGGCTTCTGGTTGATGTCGGCGGCTTTGCCATCCTTGAGCAGTTGGGCCGCGTATTCGGCGGACTGCACGGACGCGAAGCTCATGGCCATGTTCTGGATGAACGCGGCGTCGACTTCTTTCAGGGTGAACTTGACGGTGTGGTCGTCGACTTTATCGATCTTGGTGATGTTGGTGTCCATCCCCATGTCGGTGAAGTACGGGAATTCGGTCGGGTACGCCTTACGGAACGGGTCGTCCTTGTTGATCATGCGGTTGAACGTAAACAGCACGTCGTCGGCGTTGAATTCACGAGTCGGCTTGAAATACGGGGTGGTGTGGAACTTGACGCCTTCACGCAGGTGGAAGGTGTAAGTCAGGCCATCATCGGAAATGTCCCACTTGGTCGCCAGACCAGGAATCACGGCGGTGCCGCCGCGCTCGAACTGGGTCAGGCGGTTGAACATGGTTTCGGCTGAGGCGTCGAAGTCGGTTCCGGTGGTGTACTGGCCTGGATCAAAACCGGCCGGGCTCCCTTCGGAGCAGAACACCAGGTTAGTCGCAGCGGTGGCGAAAGGTGCGGAGGCTAACAAGCCTGCGCCGACTAGAAACGGAATGACCGCGTGTTTAAGCATGTTGGCCTCATGATTTGTTGTCATTTTTTAGTTGTGAGGTACGACCTCGTGAGTCGTGCCTGCGGATACTTATGCAGGCCCCATACCCAATGCAAGATCCAGAGCGGTCGGCGGCGTTAAACGGTGGCACGAACGTACCTTAATGTCGCATCCGTATAACTTTTGACGCATTTGACCGTTTGCGGGTGGTTTTTGCGGTGCATTCGCGGCACTGAAATGGTGCGCCGGTCTTGTTCTGTGCGCTTGGGTGGGGCTTGGTGTTACTTATTTATACCCTTGGGGATGGGCGGGGTTGAGGGGTTGTTGGGGTGGCTCAGGGTGGGGTGGATTGGGGCAGGGATTGGGGAGTTTTACTTGGTGCAACTGGGTGTTTCGATTGGTGGCACCTTGGCGGCCTTTGGGCCGACCAGGCTCGTGGTGTTTTGGGTGTATATCCGTTTCTGCGAGTGTTGCGGATTGCGGTTCCGCCCTTACGGCGGGTCACCTTTTTCAAACGCCAAAAAGGTAACCGAAAAGGCTTGCTCCTACGTTCGGCCCTCGCAGGCTCGGGTTCCTTCGCTCCGGGACTGATCCGGGCGCAGCGGCTACGGTTTGCTTCGCTGCACCTCCTTCCGCTGTGTTCGACTTCGTCGAACGGTCGCTGCGCTCCCACGCCCGGATCAATCCCTCCACTCAGCCTTCCGACGTCGCCGGTGGAACAAGATCAACAGCAGGCGAGCTGACACTCGGCCTATTGAGTGGTGAAGAGCGGGTGTTCGGCGTTATTTTTGTTGTGGATTTGCCCCTCACCCCAGCCCTCTCCCCGAGGAGAGGGGGCTGATTTGTGTGCTTTTCAAATCCTGAGTTCGACTCGGAGTTTCACGTTGGCGTATCTCCCCCAAACACCTCGGTCAGTCCCCTCTCCCTCTGGGAGAGGGTTAGGGTGAGGGTTTGCTTTTTGGCTGTTTAAATCCGCTGCGGAACAGCCAGAACCTTCCCACAAGGTTTTCAGGTTGTCCGTCGGACGTGCGCTCTCTAGGCTTGGGTCGTCGCTGGTTGTTCAGCGATCGGGTGTGAGAACCCGACATTCATAGTCATTCAGTGCCCAGATCCGCATAATTGCCGCCAGCAAGTTTGCTGCCTGCAAGTGCGTTATGGCGGCTCTGTGCGGGCGGGCTTATGTCCGGCCGGGTGCCTATGACCGGTTTTCTCACCCCGCACAAAGCTGCCACCTCTTCGCCGTGTGAGAAACGGCATCGAGATGGCTCAACCTCATAGGTGAAGCGCATGAGCAAACCAGTCCCCGACCCACCCGAAGAAACCTCAACCCCCCTCGAAGCCGCGCTGCGCGCCGACGATCTCGCGAAGAACCGCGAAGCCATCAAGCGTGCCCTCGATTTCTATCTCTGCCCGCCACCCGGCAAACCCCATCCGCCCGGCACGATGTTTCTGGTCCAGCCCGACATCGACACCGAAAGCCTGCTGGCTCACGCCTGTGAGTCCCTTGCTTCAGCCAATACGCTGGCCAGCGATTTCGCCGATCAGCTCGGTCGTCCGCAGCGCAATACGGCGCTGGCGATTCAGCAGATCATCATGCTGGCGGAGCTGGCGGTGAATCGGGCGCTGGATCGGGTTGATCCGCAGGCTTGAGTCCGCGTCATCGTTCTTCGCGAGCAGGCTCGCTCCCACATTCAAATGCGTTCAACCTGTGGGAGCGAGCCTGCTCGCGAAAGCGGTGGATCATTCACTACAAAACCCAGGCACAAAAAAACCGGCAACCATTTACTGATTGCCGGTCCTTCATTCAGCCAAGCTTAAATCACTGCATCAACACTTCAATCGAGCCATCGGCGGTCATGCTGACCTGGCTGGTGCCGGCTTCGACCTCAGGCGTCACCGGCGCGGAATCCATGGCTGCGGCTTTCATCATCATCGGCGCGCGCAGGTACGGTTGTGGGTAACCGTTGCTGTTGAGGTTCAGGTTGACGATTTTATAACCCTTGCCGCCCAGGGCGTCGGTGGCCAGTTGGGCGCGGGTCTTGAAGGCAGTGACGGCTTCTTTGAGCAACTGGTCTTCGCTGGCCTTGCGGGTCGGGTCGGCGATGGCGAAGTCCATGCCGCCCATTTTCAGGTCGGTCAGCAGCTCGCCGGTGAGTTTGGACAGGGCGGCGAAGTCGGTGCTTTCCAGGCGCAGTTCGGCGCGTTCGCGCCAGCCGGTGATTTTCTGGCCTTTGGTGTCGTAGATCGGATAGCTGTTGCGGCTGCCCGTGCGCAAGGTGATGTCTTTGACTTGTTTGGCCTGGGCGGTGGCCTTGTTCATGGTGGTGCTGATGGCGGCGGCGAGTTTGGCCGGGTCGGTGTTCTGCTCTTCGGTATAGAGCGTCACGATCATCTGGTCGCGGGCCACTTCCTGGCTGACTTCGGCGCGCAGGGAAATCTGGTTGTAGTGCAGCTCATCGGCGGCCAGCGCCGGGAGGCTGGCGACGCTGCCGACGGTCAGGGCGAGGAGGGCGGCGCTGCGGCGAAATGTGTGCATGAAGGCTCCTTGAATGAGGCGCAGGTGATGGGTCGCGGCCTGCGTGAACCATCAGACTCTAACTTCTATGATCCGGTTCGCCCAGTTACAACTTCTATACAGATACCTGCGCGCAGTGGGGAGTGCTTCTGTGGCGAGGGGATTTATCCCCGTTCGGCTGCGCAGCAGTCGCAAATCCGGCTGATGCGGTATGTCTGGTTAAATGAGGTCGCATGATTTGGGGGCGGCTCCGCCACCCAGCGGGGATAAATCCCCTCGCCACAATTGATGTCCAATAGCCCTCGGAATCTTCTTCAACTCAGATGAATTCTCCATCGTCGCCATGTGGTCGTTTGCCGCACTTTCGCCTCTGAACCCCGCGCGTTGGTTATACTCCGTGCGATCCGCCTGGAGCGCTCATCAGGAGAGCTCATGCTCGCCCCCGTACAACTGACTTCCGCCACTCGCCAGAACCTCTGGCGGCTGACTTTCATCCGCACCCTGGTGCTCGCCGCGCAGGCCGGGTCCGTGGGCCTGGCCTACTGGCTGCAATTGTTGCCTTTGCCGTGGGTGCAATTGGCGATGACCCTGGGCTGTTCGATTCTGCTCTGCGTATTCACTGCCGTGCGCCTGCGCACATCGTGGCCGGTGACCGAGCTTGAGTACGCGCTGCAACTGGCCTGCGATCTGGTGATTCACAGTGCGCTGCTGTATTTCTCCGGCGGTTCGACCAACCCGTTCGTTTCCTATTATCTGGTGCCGCTGACGATCGCGGCGGTGACGTTGCCGTGGCGTTATTCGGTGATTCTGTCCGGTATCGCGCTGGCGCTGTACACGCTGATGCTGACGCGTTTCTATCCGCTGGAAACCCTGCCGGTCGCCCGTGAGAATCTGCAGATCTACGGCATGTGGCTGAGCTTTGCCCTGGCTGCTGCGGTCATCACGTTCTTCGCCGCGCGTATGGCTGAAGAGCTGCGCCGGCAGGAAGAATTGCGCGCGATTCGCCGCGAAGAAGGCCTGCGCGATCAGCAGCTGCTCGCCGTTGCGACCCAGGCCGCCGGTGCGGCGCATGAGTTGGGTACGCCGCTGGCGACCATGAGCGTGTTGCTCAAGGAAATGCAGCAGGATCACCCCGATGCGTTGCTGCAGGATGATCTGAAAGTGCTGCAGGATCAGGTCAAGCTGTGCAAGGAAACCTTGCAGCAACTGGTCCGCGCCGCTGAGGCCAATCGGCGTCTGGCGGTGGAGATGCAGGACGTTACCGACTGGCTCGACGAGGCGTTGAACCGCTGGCACCTGATGCGCCCGGAAGCCAGTTACCGCTTCCAGCGTCTCGGCCAGGGGGCGGTGCCGCGCATGGCGCCGCCGCCGGATCTGACCCAGGCTTTGCTGAATCTGCTCAATAACGCCGCCGACGCCTGCCCGGAAAACCTCCAGGTGACGCTGGACTGGGACGCAGAGACTTTGACCATCAGCATTCGCGACCACGGCGCCGGTGTGCCGCTGGCCATCGCCGAGCAGATCGGCAAGCCGTTTTTTACCACCAAGGGCAAAGGTTTCGGCCTGGGCCTGTTTTTGAGCAAGGCCAGCGTGACACGCGCCGGCGGCTCAGTGAAACTCTATAGTCATGAGGAAGGCGGCACGCTCACCGAGCTGCGCCTGCCCCACGGCGCCCGAGGAGACCAACATGAGTGACGAAATCCAAGTCGAAGGCGAAGAACTGCCGCATCTGCTGCTGGTCGACGACGACGCGACCTTCACCCGCGTCATGGCCCGCGCCATGGCCCGCCGCGGCTTTCGCGTCAGCACTGCCGGTTCTGCGGAAGAAGGCCTGACCATCGCCCAGGCCGATCTGCCAGATTACGCCGCGCTGGACCTGAAAATGGACGGCGACTCCGGTCTGGTCCTGCTGCCCAAGCTGCTGGAGCTCGATCCGGAAATGCGCGTGGTGATCCTCACCGGTTATTCGAGCATTGCCACAGCGGTGGAGGCGATCAAGCGTGGCGCCTGCAACTACCTGTGCAAACCCGCTGATGCCGACGACGTGCTGGCCGCGCTGCTGTCCGAGCATGCCGACCTCGACAGTCTGGTGCCGGAAAACCCGATGTCGGTCGATCGTCTGCAATGGGAGCACATCCAGCGCGTGCTCACCGAGCACGAAGGCAACATTTCCGCCACGGCCCGCGCGCTGGGCATGCACCGCCGCACCTTGCAGCGCAAATTGCAGAAGCGTCCGGTTCGTCGCTGAACCTGCGCTGAACGACTATCGCCAGCCCTCGCGATAAAACGCGCCGATCATCTATGATCGGCGCGTGTCCGTTCTTTTTACTATCGAGCCTTATCCATGAATCAGAACGCTGAATATTCCGCGGTCAACGATGCTGTGCGCGGGCAGTTTTTTCGCAAAGTCTGGGCGATGACCACGCCTTACTGGCGCAGCGAAGAGAAGGGCAAGGCCTGGACGTTGCTGATTGCCGTAATTGCGCTGACGCTGTTCAGCGTAGCGATCTCGGTGTGGATCAACAGTTGGTACAAGGATTTCTACAACGCTTTGCAGAGAAAGGATGAAGCCGCGTTCTGGCAGTTGATCCTGTATTTCTGCGGCATCGCGACGGTGGCGATTCTCGGCGCGGTGTATCGCTTGTATCTGACGCAGATGCTGACGATCCGCTGGCGGGCTTGGCTGACCGAAAAGCACTTCAAGCGTTGGCTAGACCACAAGAATTACTATCAGCTGGAGCAGGGCGGTTATACCGATAACCCCGACCAGCGGATTTCCGAAGACCTCAACACTTACACCGCCAACACCCTGAGCCTGGGCCTCGGGCTGCTGCGCACGATTGTCAGTCTGGTGTCGTTCTCGATCATTTTGTGGGGCGTGTCGGGCAGTATCGAAGTGTTCGGCATCGAAATTCCCGGCTACATGTTCTGGTGTGCGCTGTTGTATGCGGCGGTGGGCAGTTGGCTGACGCATTTGATCGGTCGCCGTCTGATCGGTCTGAACAACAAGCAACAACGCTTCGAAGCAGACCTGCGTTTTTCCATGGTGCGCGTGCGTGAGAACGCGGAAAGCATCGCCTTGTACAACGGCGAACCGAATGAGAACCGCCGCCTGAGCAACCGCTTCGGGCTGGTCTGGCACAATTTCTGGGACATCATGCGCGTGTCCAAGCGCCTGACGTTCTTCACCTCCGGTTACGGTCAGATCGCAATCATTTTCCCGTTTGTCGTCGCCGCACCGCGCTATCTGTCCGGCAAGATCGAACTGGGCGAGCTGATGCAAATCAACTCGGCGTTCGGCAACGTGCAGGAGAGTTTCAGCTGGTTCATCACCGCCTACTCGGATCTCGCCGCGTGGCGCGCCACCTGTGATCGTTTGCTGAGTTTCCGTCAGGCCATGAGCGACAACGAACAACGCACCCCGGCCATCGACGTGCAGAATCAGGGCAGTGAGTTGCAGGTGCACAACCTCGGCCTGGATCTGGCCGATGGTCGTCACCTGCTGACCGACGCTGACATGACCGTTGAGCCGGGTGAGCGCGTGATGCTCAGCGGCCGTTCCGGCAGCGGCAAGTCGACATTGCTGCGGGCGATGGGGCATTTGTGGCCGGCGGGGCACGGCAATATTCGTTTACCGGCGGCGCGTTATCTGTTCCTGCCGCAGAAGCCTTATCTGCCGATCGGCACATTGCGTGAAGCGTTGAGTTATCCACAGCCGGGCGATACCTACGCGCTGGAGCGTTATGCACAGGTGCTGGAAACCTGTCGTCTGCCGCACTTGGTTGGGCGGCTGGATGAAGCCAATCACTGGCAGCGCATGCTCTCGCCGGGCGAGCAACAACGCCTGGCCTTCGCCCGCGCGCTCCTTTATGCACCGCAATGGCTGTACATGGACGAGGCTACATCGGCGATGGATGAAGAGGATGAGGCGACCTTGTATCAAGCGTTGATTGACGAGATTCCGGGTCTGAGCATCGTCAGCGTCGGTCACCGAAGCAGTTTGAAACGATTCCATCCACGGCATGTGCGGATCGACAGCGGTCGTCTGGTCGAACAGGCCATAACTGTCTGAACACTCACCTGTGGGAGCGAGCCTGCTCGCGAAGGGGCCGTCTTGGTCGACGAATCTGTCGTCTGAACCACCGCTTTCGCGAGCAGGCTCGCTCCCACAGTGGGGTAATGTAATCTGCCCAGTGATCGTACAACTCGCTTGAGCTATGATGGCGCCAAGCCGAACTTTCGAGACAAGATGCAGACCATGGAAAAGCTGATCGACACCCCGCGCCTCCCCCGCAAGCGCCGCAGCCTCGCCCAGGAATTGGTGACGGTGTTGAGCGAGCAGATCCGTGATGGCCTGCTCAAGCGTGGCGACAAATTGCCCACCGAGTCGGCAATCATGGAAGCCCATGGCGTCAGCCGCACCGTGGTCCGCGAGGCGATTTCCCGTCTGCAGGCCGCCGGTCAGGTGGAAACCCGCCACGGCATCGGCACCTTTGTTCTCGATACGCCGAGCCCGAGCGGTTTCCGTATCGATCCGGCCACCGTGGTCACCCTGCGTGACGTGCTGGCGATCCTCGAATTGCGCATCAGCCTCGAAGTCGAATCCGCCGGCCTTGCCGCGCAACGCCGCAGCCCCGAGCAACTGGCAACCATGCGCGCCGCCCTCGACGCCTTGAACGAAAGCGCCTCCCATGCCAGCGATGCGGTGTCGTCGGACTTCGCTTTCCACCTGGAAATCGCCCTGTCCACCGGCAACCGCTACTTCACCGACATCATGACCCACCTTGGCACCAGCATCATTCCACGTACGCGGCTGAACTCGGCGCGTTTGGCTCATGATGACCAGCAGCACTACATGGGCCGCCTGAGCCGCGAGCACGAGGAAATCTACGACGCGATTGCCCGTCAGGACTCCGATGCCGCGCGTGCGGCGATGCGTCTGCACCTGACCAACAGCCGCGAAAGACTGCGCCAGGCCCATGAAGAGGCGCAGGCGCAGGGGTGATGTTGTCAGAGTTCGAGATAAACCTTCTGCTTTTCAGACGGTGCAGTATTACCAGATGATCTCTGCACGCTATAGCTCAATGTAGCGATGGCACCCGGCTCAAATTTTTCTGCAAAGATTTTTTTCGCAATATTGAATACAAATGAGGCATCGGTGGGTGATTTTACTTCGAGCTCCTGCTTATCTTGGTTCCCTGTGGAAGTGCTCACCTCGAAGATGACCTTGTCTCCCTCCATAACATCTGGGTACAACTCGACGATGCCGTGAGCAGGGTCAACCAAATTATGGATGTAAAGCTTGAGTTTCCCGTCATGCACGGTGGCTTCGAGAAGTTGAGGCGGGGCGAGGTTTGTTGCTTTTGGAGTCATGATTGAAATTCCTTTTATACCTAATCAAACCTTTTAATTCCGTAGTAATGACGCGCTACGATAGGGGCCGGTTCGCTATCCCCTGCGGTCATTAGCTCAGTTACGCCCCTTCTTGCGCACCTGTTAGAAATACCAGTCCTGACCAACGGTCGTCACGCAAAGCGGCTACGTCTGGAAACGTGAAATGGTGATGAGAAACATCGTGTTCACGCCTCGATCCGCAACCTCAACGCCTGCGAATACGGCTCCATACTCGACTCATCGCGGAACTTGTAACGCAGCTCCACCTCGCGGTTCAGATACGGTTGCAGCGCCTCTTTCGGCAGTTGCACCTCGATGTCGAACAGCTTCTCCATTTCATCCTCGGCGTCGTCCCAGGCGCCAGTGTCCACCTCATCACCTTCCCATTCGGGTTCTTCTCCATCGCTGCCGAGGATCGCGTAGACGCTCCAGTTCGCCTCGAAATCGCTGGAATCCGGCACCTGCACGGTGAGGATGTCCGGCAGTTGCGAGAGCTGAAGTGTCACGCAGTCGTCTTGCGCAGGGGCGACGTGGGTGAGGGTGGGGGCGGCAAAATGCATCGACATAGCGGCTTCCTTTGAGTGGTCCGCCACGATCCTTCGTGGCAGTCGACGTACTTTACGAGCCGCTGGTCCTCTCAGAATTAAACGAATCCAGACCAGATATTTCCGCGAGAAAATGCTTCAAGGACGGGCCTTTCAGCGATTTCCAGAAGCATAGACAGCGATTTTGTCGGACAAAAAAGCCCTGCCAACGATGAAATGCAGTTGACGGTTATTTTTTAAGTTGTACGATGACCTACAACTTCGGCGAAGGCTGAACGGTCCACTCACAATAAAACGTTGCTACCAGGGTGTTCGAATAATGAATCCACAAGAACTGAAGTCCATCCTCTCTGCCGGCCTGCTGTCTTTCCCGGTGACCGATTTCAACGCGCAGGGCGATTTCAACCGCGCGGGCTACATCAAACGCCTGGAATGGCTGGCTCCGTATGGCGCTTCGGCTCTGTTCGCCGCCGGCGGCACCGGTGAGTTCTTCTCCCTGGCCGCCAGCGAATACTCGGAAATCATCAAGACTGCCGTCGACACCTGCGCAACCAGCGTGCCGATCCTCGCCGGCGTCGGTGGTTCGACCCGCCAGGCCATCGAATACGCTCAGGAAGCCGAGCGTCTGGGCGCCAAAGGCCTGCTGCTGCTGCCGCACTACCTGACCGAAGCGAGCCAGGACGGTGTTGCTGCCCACGTTGAAGCCGTGTGCAAATCGGTGAAGATCGGTGTGGTCGTCTACAACCGCAACGTTTGCCGCCTCAACGCGCCGCTGCTGGAACGTCTGGCCGAGCGCTGCCCGAACCTGATCGGCTACAAGGATGGCCTGGGCGATATCGAGTTGATGGTGTCGATCCGTCGCCGCCTCGGTGATCGCTTCAGCTACCTGGGTGGTTTGCCGACCGCCGAAGTCTACGCCGCTGCCTACAAGGCGTTGGGCGTGCCGGTCTACTCCTCGGCGGTGTTCAACTTCATCCCGAAAACCGCGATGGACTTCTACCACGCGATCGCTCGCGAAGATCACGCCACCGTCGGCAAGATCATCGACGACTTCTTCCTGCCGTACCTGGACATCCGCAACCGCAAGGCCGGTTATGCCGTGAGCATCGTCAAGGCAGGTGCAAAAATCGCCGGCTATGACGCAGGTCCGGTGCGTGCGCCGCTGACCGACCTGACCGGCGAAGAGTACGAAATGCTCGCCGCGCTGATCGACAAGCAAGGCGCGCAATAAACGAGAAAAGCGAGGCCGCTGAGCAATCAGCGGCTTTTTGCGTGAAGGCTTTTAGAGTTGAGGGCTGCCCTGTGACAACTGCAAAGCGCTACGACAACTACATCAATGGCGAATGGGTCGCCGGTGCCGATTACTCGGCCAACATCAACCCGTCCGAACTCAGCGACACCATCGGCGACTACGCCAAGGCTGACCTGACCCAGGTCAACGCCGCCATCGACGCTGCTCGCGCTGCGTTCCCGGCGTACTCGACTTCGGGCATCCAGGCCCGCCACGATTCGCTGGATAAAGTCGGCAGCGAGATCCTCGCCCGTCGCGAAGAGCTCGGCACGCTGTTGGCCCGTGAAGAGGGCAAGACCCTGCCCGAAGCGATCGGTGAAGTGACCCGCGCCGGCAATATTTTCAAGTTCTTCGCCGGTGAATGCCTGCGTCTGTCCGGTGACTACGTGCCGTCGGTACGCCCGGGCGTCAACGTAGAAGTTACTCGCGAAGCGCTGGGCGTGGTCGGTCTGATCACCCCGTGGAACTTCCCGATTGCGATCCCGGCGTGGAAAATTGCTCCGGCCCTGGCCTACGGCAACTGCGTCGTACTCAAGCCTGCCGATCTGGTGCCGGGCTGCGCCTGGGCGCTGGCGGAAATCATTTCCCGCGCGGGCTTCCCGGCCGGTGTGTTCAACCTGGTGATGGGCAGCGGTCGCGTGGTTGGCGAGGCGTTGGTCAACAGCCCGAAAGTCGACGGCATCAGCTTCACCGGTTCGGTGGGCGTGGGTCGTCAGATCGCGGTCAACTGCGTTTCGCGCCAGGCCAAGGTGCAGCTGGAAATGGGCGGCAAGAACCCGCAGATCATTCTCGACGACGCCGACCTCAAGCAAGCGGTCGAGCTGTCGGTGCAGAGCGCGTTCTACTCCACCGGCCAGCGCTGCACTGCGTCGAGCCGTCTGATCGTCACCGCCGGCATTCACGACAAGTTCGTTGAAGCGATGGCCGAGCGCATGAAGTCGATCAAGGTCGGCCACGCGCTGAAGGCCGGCACCGACATCGGTCCGGTGGTCTCCCAGGCGCAGCTGGAACAGGACATGAAGTACATCGACATCGGCCAGTCCGAAGGTGCACGTCTGGTCAGCGGCGGCGGTGTGGTGACTTGCGACACCGAGGGCTACTTCCTCGCGCCAACCCTGTTCGCCGACAGCGAAGCGTCGATGCGCATCAGCCGCGAAGAGATCTTCGGCCCGGTGGCCAACATTGTTCGTGTGGCTGATTACGAAGCTGCGCTGGCAATGGCCAACGACACCGAATTCGGCTTGTCGGCCGGCATCGCCACCACCTCGCTGAAGTACGCCAACCACTTCAAGCGCCACTCCCAGGCCGGGATGGTGATGGTCAATCTGCCGACCGCCGGTGTGGATTACCACGTACCGTTCGGCGGGCGTAAAGGCTCGTCCTACGGCTCCCGTGAGCAGGGCCGCTATGCACAAGAGTTCTACACGGTCGTGAAGACTGCCTACATCGGTTCCTGATACATGCAATACCTGTGGGAGCTGGCTTGCCAGCGATTCAGGCAACGCGGTGCTGCAGGCACGCCGCGCTGATGCCATCGCTGGCAAGCCAGCTCCCACAAAGACCAAAGAATGTTTTACCCGCATAAAAATAATCAGTGGGAGTACATCTGCATGCAATCCTCCAAGCCGACTCACGTCCGCTATTTGATCCTGCTCATGCTGTTTCTGGTGACCACGATCAACTACGCCGACCGTGCCACGATCGCCATTGCCGGCTCCAGCCTGCAAAAAGACCTTGGCATTGACGCCGTCACCCTCGGCTACATCTTCTCCGCATTCGGTTGGGCCTACGTCGCCGGGCAAATTCCCGGTGGCTGGCTGCTCGATCGCTTCGGCTCGAAAAAAGTCTATGCCCTGAGCATTTTCACCTGGTCGCTGTTCACCGTGCTGCAAGGCTTCGTCGGTGAATTCGGCATGTCCACGGCAGTGGTTGCGCTGTTCATGTTGCGCTTTCTGGTGGGCCTGGCCGAAGCGCCATCGTTCCCCGGCAACGCGCGCATCGTGGCGGCGTGGTTCCCGACCGCTGAACGCGGCACCGCTTCGGCGATCTTCAACTCGGCGCAATACTTTGCCACCGTGCTGTTCGCGCCGTTGATGGGCTGGATCGTCTACAGCTTCGGCTGGGAGCACGTGTTCATCGTCATGGGTATCCTCGGTATCGTGTTCTCGCTGGTGTGGCTGAAAGTCATCTACAGCCCGCGCGAACACCCACGGGTCAACGAGGCCGAGTTCAAGCACATCGCTGACAACGGCGGCATGGTCGACATGGATCAGAAGGGCAAGAAGTCCGACGGTCCGAAGTGGGATTACATCCGTCAGCTGCTGACCAATCGCATGATGCTTGGCGTGTATCTGGGCCAGTACTGCATCAACGGCATCACCTATTTCTTCCTGACCTGGTTCCCGGTGTATCTGGTGCAAGAGCGAGGCATGACCATTCTCAAGGCCGGTTTCATCGCTTCGTTGCCGGCGATCTGCGGCTTTATCGGCGGCGTGCTCGGCGGGGTGATTTCCGATTACCTGCTGCGCAAGGGCCATTCGCTGACCTTCGCCCGCAAGGCGCCGATCATCGCCGGCCTGCTGGTGTCGAGCAGCATCGTCGCGTGCAACTATGTTGAAGTGGAATGGATGGTCGTGGGCTTCATGGCTCTGGCATTCTTCGGCAAAGGCGTTGGCGCACTGGGCTGGGCGGTGGTTTCCGACACTTCGCCGAAACAGATCGCCGGTCTGAGCGGTGGCCTGTTCAACACCTTCGGCAACATCGCTTCGATCACCACGCCGATCGTGATCGGCTACATCATCAGCTCCACCGGCTCGTTCAAGTGGGCGCTGGTGTTTGTCGGCGCCAACGCACTGGTCGCGGTGTTCAGCTATCTGGTGATCGTCGGCCCGATCAAGCGTGTGGTCCTGAAAGAGCCGCCAGCCAAGGGCGGCAATGAAGTCACCGCTAACTTGTCTCAAGCGCATTCCTGAGGAGCGGCGTCATGCAGTTGATTGAACATTCCGACTCGCCGCGCTACATCCGCCTGCACGAGCGGGACAACGTTGTAGTGGTGGTCAACGATCAGGGCGTACCGGCCGGTACCGAGTTCGCCGACGGCCTGGTCACCCTGGATTTCGTACCGCAGAGCCACAAGGTCACCCTGGAGGATATTCCCGAAGGCGGCCCGGTGATTCGTTACGGGCAGATCATCGGCTATGCCTTGCAGCCGATCCGTCGCGGCAGTTGGGTCAAGGAAGATCAACTGCGCATGCCGACCGCGCCGCCGCTGGACAGCTTGCCGCTGTCCACCGATGTGCCTGATGCGCAGGCACCGCTGGAAGGCTTCACGTTCGAGGGTTATCGCAACGCCGACGGCACCGTCGGCACGCGCAACATTCTCGGCATCACCACCACCGTGCAGTGCGTCACCGGCGTGCTTGATCATGCGGTCAAGCGCATCAAGGAAGAGCTGCTGCCGAAGTACCCGCACGTCGATGACGTGGTGGCACTGACCCACAGTTATGGCTGCGGTGTGGCGATTACCGCCACCGACGCCTACATCCCGATTCGTACCGTGCGCAATCTGGCACGCAACCCGAACCTGGGCGGCGAGGCGCTGGTGATCGGTCTGGGCTGCGAGAAATTGCAGGCCGGGCAGGTGATGCATGAGGACGATGCCTCGGTGGATCTCAGCGATCCGTGGCTGTACCGCTTGCAGGATTCCAGTCACGGTTTCACCGAAATGATCGAGCAGATCATGGAACTGGCTGAAGTCCGTTTGAAGAAACTCGACCAGCGCCGCCGCGAAACCGTGCCGGCCTCCGAGCTGATTCTCGGTATGCAGTGCGGCGGCAGCGATGCGTTTTCCGGTATCACCGCCAACCCGGCACTGGGTTATGCCTCGGACTTGCTGTTGCGTGCGGGGGCGACGGTGATGTTTTCCGAAGTCACCGAAGTGCGCGATGCGATCTACCTGCTGACCTCACGGGCGCAAACGCAAACCGTCGCCGAAGAGCTGGTACGCGAGATGGACTGGTACGACCGTTACCTGGCCAAGGGCGAAGCCGATCGCAGCGCCAACACCACGCCGGGCAACAAGAAGGGCGGGTTGTCGAACATTGTCGAGAAGTCCCTGGGCTCGATCGTCAAGTCCGGCAGCAGCGCGATCAATGGCGTGCTCGGCCCGGGCGAGCGCTTCAAGCACAAGGGCCTGATTTTCTGCGCGACGCCGGCCAGTGATTTTGTCTGCGGTACGCTGCAACTGGCGGCGGGCATGAACCTGCACGTATTCACCACCGGTCGCGGCACGCCTTATGGGCTGGCCATGGCGCCGGTGGTCAAGGTGTCGACGCGGACCGAACTGGCGCAGCGCTGGCCGGATCTGATCGACATCGATGCCGGCCGCATTGCCACCGGGCGCGCGACCATCGAAGAACTCGGCTGGGAGTTGTTTCACTATTACCTGGATGTTGCCAGTGGCAAGCAACAGACTTGGGCGGAGAAGCACAAGCTGCATAACGACATCACCTTGTTCAACCCGGCGCCGATTACCTGAGACCGCGTCATCGTTCTTCGCGAGCAGGCTCGCTCCCACAGGGATATGCATTGCAAATGTGGGAGCGAGCCTGCTCGCGAAAGCGATCTGCCAGACGCCGAAAAACTTGCGGTGCCTGTGATCGTTCCCACGCTCTGCGTGGGAATGCCTCATGTGACGCTCCGCGTCACGCTTTGGGGCGCAGAGCGCCCTGGGGCTGCATTCCCACGCAGAGCGTGGGAACGATCAGGGTGAAAGTGGCTTATCATTAGCCCCCTATCGACGCTCACCCAAGGCTCTCCGGCATGCTGGCAATCTTTCTTGAAACCCTGAACATCACCGCGCCGGTGTTTGCCATGCTGTTTCTCGGTGTGCTGCTCAAGCGCATCGACTGGATCAACGACAACTTCATCCACACCGCCTCGTCGCTGGTGTTCAACGTGACCATGCCGGCGCTGCTGTTCCTCGGCATCCTCCACGCCGACCTGCACGCCGCACTGCAACCCTCGCTACTCATCTACTTTTCCCTCGCGACCCTGGTGAGTTTCGCCGTGGCCTGGGGCTGGGCGATTTTCAAGTGTCCGCGTGAGGATCGCGGCATCTACACCCAAGGCGCGTTTCGCGGCAACAACGGCGTGATAGGTCTGGCGCTGGCGGCGAGCATGTACGGCGATTACGGTATTTCCCTCGGGGCGATTCTCGCGGCGCTGGTGATCCTGTTCTACAACACGCTGTCGACCATCGTGCTGGCGGTGTACAGCCCGGTGATCAAGTCCGATCCGTGGAGCATCTGCAAAAGCGTGTTCAGCAACCCGCTGATCATCAGCGTGATTTCGGCAGCGCCTTTTGCTTACTTCAAGATCGGACTGCCGGGCTGGCTGGAAACTTCCGGCCAGTATCTGGCGCAGACCACGTTGCCGCTGGCGCTGATTTGTATCGGCGGCACGCTGTCACTGGCGGCGTTGCGCAAGAGCGGCAAGATGGCGCTCAGCTCCAGCCTGGTGAAGATGGTCGGTCTGCCGTTACTGGCGACACTGGGGGCATGGCTTTGGGGCTTTCGCGGGGCGGAACTGGGGATTCTGTTTCTCTACTTTGGCAGCCCGACGGCGGCGGCAAGTTTCGTCATGGCCCGGGCGGCGCAGGGCAATCACGAGCTGGCAGCGGCGATCATCGTGATGACCACGTTGATGGCGGCGATTACCACCAATGTCGGGATCTTTGTGTTGCAGTGGGGTGGGTGGATCTGACCAAGGATTTGCGGTGTCTGCCAGGGCCTCTTCGCGAGCAGGCTCGCTCCCACAGGGAAGCGCATTGCAAATGTGGGAGCGAGCCTGCTCGCGAAGGCGGTCACTGCGGTTTCTGATAACTGTCGATCACTTCCTGCGCCGCGCGAAACGCATCGATCGCCGCCGGCACGCCGGCATACACCGCGCAATGCAGCAGCGCTTCGCGGATCTCTTCCACCGTGCAGCCGTTGTTCAGCGCACCGCGCACATGGCCTTTCAACTCCTGCGGACACTTCAGCGCGGTCAGTGCGGCGAGGGTAATCAGGCTGCGGGTTTTCAGCGGCAGCCCCTCACGATTCCACACCCCGCCCCAAGCGTGTTCATTGACGAAATCCTGCAACGGCTGGGTGAACTCGGTGGCGTTGCCCAGGGCGCGATCAACGAACGCATCGCCCATGACCTGACGACGGATTTCAACCCCGGACTGCTTCGACTCGCTCATGGCACATCTCTCTTGTGGTGTTGGCGACGCCAGGCGCGGATCGACGTGAACAGCAGAAACGTCAGCAGCGCCGGCAGGACATAAAACAGCATCAAGCGCTCGAGTTTGCCGGCCAGCGGCATGCCGGTGGTGAACGACACCACATGCAGCCCGTAGACCAGATACAAACCGAGCAGCAGCAAGCCTTCGGCCCGGGTCACGCGGTAGCCGGAATAGAACACCGGCAAGCACAGCGCCGCGACGCCTAGCATCACCGGCAAGTCGAAATCCAGCGCATTCGGGGAAACGGAAAGCGGCGTCGGTGCGAGTAGGGCGGTCAGCCCCAGCACCCCGAGCAGGTTGAACAGGTTGGCGCCGATCACGTTGCCCACGGCAATGTCGCGCTGCCCGCGCAACGCCGCGATCAGCGAAGTCGCCAGTTCCGGCAGCGAAGTGCCGACCGCGACCACGGTCAGGCCGATGACCCGTTCGGACAGGCCCAGGTCGGTGGCCACGACCACGGCGGCGCCAAGCAGCAGACGGCCGGCGAACACCAGCATGGCCAGGCCAGCGAGAATCATCAGCACACTGATCAGCCAGGATTGCTGCGTATCCTTCGGGCGTTCGGTATGGGGGCGGGTCGAGTGTCGCGACTGGCGGAACAACAAGCCAAGGTACAGCGCCAAGGCCCCGAGCAGCAGGACACCGTCGAAACGTCCGAGGTCTTTATTCCAGGCGAGGATGAATACCAGCAGGCTGGCGCCGATCATCAGCGGGATATCGAGGCGCACCAATTGCCGCGACACGCGCAGCGGGATGATCAACGCCGACAGGCCAAGGGTTACGAGGATGTTGAAGATGCCGCTGCCGACCACGCTGCCGACGGCGATGTCCGGGTTGTCGGTCAGCGCCGCTTGCAGGCTCACGGTCATCTGCGGCGCGCTGCTGCCGAGGGCGACGATGGTCAGGCCGATGATCAGCGGACGCACGTGCAGTCGCTCGGCCAGGCGCACGGCGGCGCGCACCATCAGCTCGGCGCCGATGAGCAAAAGAACCAGGCCGCTGAGCAATTCGATGACGTTGATCAGCGGCAGATCGGCTAGTCCGAAAATGGTCAGCGCTCCATCAGTCGAGGGCCTGCACGCGAACCCGTGCGGTGCCGCTGCGCAGCATGCCGATTTCATCGGCGGCCTCGCGCGACAGATCGATCAGCCGGCCACGGGTGTGCGGGCCACGGTCATTGATGCGGACCACGACTGATTCATCGTTTTTCAGGTTGGTGACCTTCACCCGCGTGCCGAACGGCAACTGGCGGTGGGCGGCGGTCAGGGAATGCTGGTTGAACGCTTCGCCGCTGGCGGTGCGTTTACCGTGATGTTTGGCTCCGTAATAGGAGGCGACGCCGGTCTGGTCATAACCGTGCGGGTCGATGGTGTCGGTACTGGCGCAACCGGCCAGCAGAGAGAGCAGGGCGCTGCTCAAAAACAGGCGCTTCATTCAAAGGTATCCCGGATCAAATGTAGGAGTGACCTGTGGCGAGGGGATTTATCCCCGTTGGACTGCGCAGCAGTCCCAAAACTGAGAACTCGGTTTATCTGGTGCAAATCAAGCTCAGCAATTGGGGCCGCTTCGCGGCCCAACGGGGATAAATCCCCTAGCCTCAGGTCCCTTCCACAGGGGATGGAGCCAGGCTTTGGATCTGGCTCCATTGGTGGTCAGCCTTCGAGCTTGCTTTTCAGCAGTTCGTTCACCTGCTGCGGGTTGGCCTTGCCTTTCGAGGCTTTCATGGCCTGGCCGACGAAGAAGCCGAACATCTTGCCGCGTTTGGCTTCGTCTGCCGCGCGGTACTGTTCGACCTGTTCGGCGTTGGCCGCGAGCATTTCGTCGAGCACGGCGGAGATCGCGCCGGTGTCGGTGACTTGCTTGAGCCCGCGCTTCTCGATGATCTCGTCAGCACTGCCTTCACCATTGGCCATCGCTTCGAACACAACCTTGGCGATCTTGCCGGAGATGGTGTTGTCCTTGATGCGCTGCAGCATGCCGCCCAGTTGCTCGGCGGAAACCGGCGAATCCTCGATGTCCAGGCCTTGCTTGTTGAGCAGGCTGCCCAACTCGACCATCACCCAGTTCGCCGCCAGTTTCGCGTCGCCACCGATGGCCGCGACTTTCTCGAAGTAGTCCGCCTGCTCGCGGCTGGTGGCCAGCACGTTGGCGTCGTAGGCCGACAGACCGAACTGGCTCTGGAAGCGCTCGCGCTTTTGCGGTGGCAGTTCCGGCAGGGTGGCACGCACTTCACCGAGGAACGACTCTTCGATGACCACCGGCAGCAGGTCCGGATCGGGGAAGTAACGGTAGTCGTTGGCTTCCTCTTTCGAACGCATCGGACGGGTCTCGTCCTTGTTCGGATCGTACAGGCGGGTCTGCTGGATCACTTTGCCGCCGTCTTCGATCAGCTCGATCTGGCGCTGGATTTCCGAGTTGATCGCCTTCTCGATGAAGCGGAACGAGTTGACGTTCTTGATCTCGCAGCGAGTGCCGAACTCGACCTGGCCTTTCGGCCGTACCGAGACGTTGCAGTCGCAACGCAGCGAGCCTTCGGCCATGTTGCCGTCGCAGATGCCCAGGTAGCGCACCAGCGCGTGGATCGCTTTGACGTAAGCCACGGCTTCCTTGGCGCTGCGCATGTCCGGCTCGGAAACGATTTCCAGCAGCGGCGTGCCGGCACGGTTCAGGTCGATGCCGGTGGCACCGTTGAATTCTTCGTGCAGGCTCTTGCCGGCATCTTCTTCCAGGTGCGCACGGGTGATGCCGACGCGTTTGACCGTGCCATCCTCGAGGGCGATGTCCAGGTGGCCCTTGCCAACGATCGGCAATTCCATCTGGCTGATCTGGTAGCCCTTCGGCAGATCCGGGTAGAAGTAGTTCTTGCGGGCGAACACGTTGTGCTGGCCGATCTCGGCGTCAATCGCCAGACCGAACATCACCGCCATGCGCACCGCTTCCTGGTTGAGCACCGGCAGCACGCCGGGCATGCCCAGATCGATCAGGCTGGCCTGGGTGTTCGGTTCGGAACCGAACGTGGTGGAACTACCGGAAAAAATTTTCGACCGGGTGGTGAGCTGAGTGTGAATCTCCAGCCCGATCACGACTTCCCATTGCATGTGTGTCTCCTCAGAAGCCGGTTGGGGTGCGGGTGTGCCAGTCAGTGTTGAGCTGATACTGGTGGGCAACGTTCAACAGGCGGCCTTCCTGGAAATACGGCGCGAGCAACTGCACGCCCACCGGCAGACCGTCGACAAAACCGGCCGGCATCGACAGGCCCGGCAGGCCGGCGAGGTTGGCGGTGATGGTGTAGACGTCTTCCAGATAGGCTGCGACCGGGTCGCTGTTCTTCGCGCCAAGCTTCCAGGCCGGGTTCGGCGTGGTCGGGCCGAGGATGATGTCGACTTCATTGAACGCAGCCATGAAATCGTTTTTCACCAGACGACGGATCTTCTGCGCTTTCAGGTAGTAGGCGTCGTAGTAACCGGCGGACAGCGCGTAGGCACCGACCATGATCCGGCGCTGTACTTCCGCGCCGAAGCCTTCGCCACGGGAGCGCTTGTACAGGTCGATGAGGTTTTCCGGGTTCTCGCAGCGATGGCCGAAACGCACGCCGTCGAAACGCGACAGGTTGGAAGACGCTTCTGCCGGGGCGATCACGTAGTAGGCCGGAATGGCGTGCTGCATGTTCGGCAGGCTGATTTCCTTGATCACCGCACCGAGCTTCTGCAACTGCTGGATGCTGTTCTGGATCAGCTCGGCAATGCGCGGGTCGAGACCGGCGCTGAAGTATTCCTTCGGCACGCCGATGCGCAGGCCTTGCAGCGACTCGCCGAGGCTGGCGGAGTAATCCGGAACCGGCTCATCGATGCTGGTGGAGTCGTTCGGGTCGAAGCCGGCCATGCCTTGCAGCAGAATCGCGCAGTCTTCGGCCGTGCGCGCCAACGGGCCGCCCTGATCGAGGCTGGAGGCGTAAGCGATCATGCCCCAGCGCGAAACGCGACCGTAGGTCGGCTTCAGGCCGGTGAGGTTGGTGAACGCCGCCGGCTGGCGGATCGAACCGCCGGTGTCGGTGGCCGTGGCCGCTGGCAACAAACGAGCAGCAACCGCCGCCGCCGAACCACCGGACGAACCACCCGGTACGTGTTCCAGATTCCACGGGTTTTTCACTGCGCCGTACCAGCTCGACTCGTTGGCCGAACCCATGGCGAATTCGTCCATGTTGGTCTTGCCCAGGGTCACGGCGCCGGCAGCGGCCAGTTTCGCAACGACAGTGGCGTCATACGGGGCTTTGAAGTTGTCGAGCATCTTCGAGCCGCAGCTGGTGCGGATGCCCTGGGTGCAGAACAGATCCTTGTGGGCGATCGGCGCGCCGAGCAGGGCGCCGCTCTCACCGCTGGCCCGGCGTGCATCGGCTGCTTTCGCCTGCTCGATGGCCAGATCCTCGGTGAGGCTGATGAAACTGTTGAGCTGCGGGTCGAGCTGGGTAATACGCGCCAGCAGGACTTTGGTCAGCTCTTCGGAGGAAAACTTTTTATCGGCGAGACCGCGGGCGATCTCGGCCAGAGTCATTTGATGCATTGCAGGCTCTTTCCCTTTAGTCGATGACTTTCGGAACCAGATACAGGCCGTTTTCGACCGCTGGTGCGATGGACTGGTAGGCCTCGCGATTATTCGTCTCGGTCACCACGTCGGCGCGCAGGCGCTGACTGGCTTCCAGGGGGTGGGCCAGCGGCTCGATACCGTCGGTATCAACGGCCTGCATTTCGTCGACCAGCCCGAGAATGCTGTTGAGGGCGGAAGTAATGTGCGGAAGATCGGCATCGTTGAGGCCAAGGCAGGCCAGATGCGCGATTTTTTCCACGTCGGAGCGTTCTAGCGCCATCGGGATTCTCCAGTGGAAAACAGAACGGACGGCGTCCGTGTGTTAGATTGTCGGAACACTACCGCACTTCTACGGTCATAAGGCCGCGATTGTGGGGCTTGGTGCACAGAAAAGCGGCCAATTTAACATATTGGCGCCTTGCCCAAAATCCCTGTCGTTGTTAGAGTTTGCCGCACTTTTTTACCCACGCGTTGCCTAGGGTCCCTTTCCCATGTTCAAGAAACTGCGTGGCATGTTTTCCAGCGATCTTTCCATTGACCTGGGCACTGCCAACACCCTTATTTACGTGCGCGAGCGCGGTATCGTCCTGAATGAGCCATCGGTTGTGGCCATTCGGACACACGGTAACCAGAAAAGTGTCGTCGCTGTCGGCACCGAGGCCAAGCGCATGCTCGGCCGTACGCCGGGCAACATTGCTGCCATTCGTCCGATGAAGGATGGCGTGATCGCCGACTTCAGCGTCTGCGAAAAGATGCTGCAGTACTTTATCAACAAGGTTCACGAAAACAGTTTCCTGCAGCCCAGCCCTCGTGTGCTGATCTGCGTTCCATGCAAGTCCACCCAGGTTGAGCGTCGCGCCATCCGTGAATCGGCCCTTGGCGCCGGTGCCCGTGAAGTGTTCCTGATCGAAGAGCCGATGGCTGCTGCGATCGGTGCCGGCCTGCCGGTTGAAGAAGCGCGCGGTTCGATGGTCGTGGACATCGGTGGTGGTACCACTGAGATCGCCCTGATCTCCCTGAACGGTGTGGTCTACGCCGAATCCGTACGTGTCGGCGGCGACCGTTTCGACGAAGCGATCATCACCTACGTGCGCCGCAACTACGGCAGCCTGATCGGTGAATCCACCGCTGAACGCATCAAGCAGGAAATCGGTACGGCCTACCCGGGCGGCGAAGTGCGCGAAGTCGATGTTCGCGGTCGCAACCTGGCCGAAGGCGTTCCACGCGCATTCACCCTGAACTCCAACGAAGTGCTCGAGGCTCTGCAAGAGTCGCTGGCCACCATCGTTCAGGCGGTGAAAAGCGCGCTGGAGCAATCGCCGCCGGAACTGGCTTCCGACATCGCCGAGCGTGGCCTGGTGCTGACCGGTGGTGGCGCGCTGCTGCGTGACCTCGACAAGTTGCTGGCTCAGGAAACCGGTCTGCCGGTGATCGTTGCCGAAGATCCGCTGACTTGCGTTGCTCGCGGCGGTGGCCGTGCGCTGGAAATGATGGATAAGCACACCATGGATCTGCTTTCGAGCGAATAAGCTTCGAATGCAATACGTGGGTGAACGCACAGGCAGCACTTTGCAGTGCTGCCTGTTGGCGTTTATCTTCTGTCAGTCTTCATCCAGGCCGGTTTGATGCCGTATGAATAAACAGAACATTTGCCTGGGAGGAGCGGCTTATTAAACCGCTTTTCACCAAAGGCCCTTCGTTGGGCGTGCGCCTGTTGGTGCTGGCCGTGCTCGCGGTCGCGCTGATGGTGGTCGATGCACGTTTCGACCTGCTCAAGCCCGCGCGCAAGCAAGCGTCGCTGGTGCTCATGGATGCCTACTGGATCACTGACCTGCCCGGCCGCTTGTGGGAAGGGGTCGCCAGTCAGTTCGGCAGCCGCACCGAGCTCGTCGCCGAAAACGAAAAACTCAAGACCGAAAACCTGCTGTTGCAGGGGCGCATGCAAAAGCTCGCGGCCCTGACCGAGCAGAACGTTCGGCTGCGCGAGTTGCTCAATTCCTCTGCATTGGTCAATGAAAAGGTCGAAGTGGCCGAGCTGATCGGCATGGACCCCAACCCCTTCACCCATCGCATCATCATCAACAAAGGTGAGCGCGACGGCGTGGTGCTCGGTCAACCGGTGCTCGATGCACGCGGGCTGATGGGCCAAGTGGTTGAATTGATGCCGTACACCTCGCGTGTCCTGCTGCTGACCGACACCACTCACAGCATTCCGGTGCAGGTGAATCGTAACGGTCTGCGCGCGATTGCCAGCGGCACCGGCAACCCGGAGCGCCTGGAATTGCGTCATGTCGCCGACACGGCGGACATCAAGGAAGGCGATCTGCTGGTCAGCTCCGGCCTCGGCCAGCGATTCCCGGCCGGTTATCCGGTGGCCACGGTAAAAGAGGTCATCCACGACTCCGGCCAACCGTTCGCCATTGTCCGTGCGGTACCGACCGCCGCCCTGAACCGCAGCCGCTATCTGCTGCTGGTGTTCAGCGACAGCCGCACCGCCGAGGAACGCGCCAATGACGCCGCCCAGGCCCAGGAACAGCTTGATGCCCACGGCGGCGGCCCGATGTTGCCGGCCAGCGTGCCGAAACCGTTGATCATGCCTGCCACGCCGCCGACCGCTACCGCAGCGCCGGCCACTGAAGCCGCAGCGCCTGCCGCCACGCCGGCCAAGCCCGCCGCGAGCAAACCGCCCGCTGCCGCTCCGGCCGCTGCCAAACCGCCTGCCGCGAGCAAACCACCGGCGAAACCGCCAGCGACTACCGGGGGACGAGAATAATGGTCGGCGCGAAAAAATCCGGAAACGGCTGGATGATCTGGCTGACATTCTTCGTTGGCATCCTGCTCAGCGTTTCACCGTTGCCTATCTTCATGGAAATCCTTCGCCCGCTGTGGCTGGCCTTGCTCGTGACCTTCTGGGCGCTGTACATGCCGCACACGGTCGGCATGGTCACGGCGTTCTGTCTGGGGCTGGCCGAAGATGTCCTGCAGGGCGACTTGCTCGGACAGAACGCGCTGATCCTGACCCTGATTACTTTCCTCGTGTTGTCATTGCAGCAGCGCCTGCGCATGTTCCCGATGTGGCAGCAGTGTCTGGTGATCCTGGTGATCTTCGGCCTCGCACAATTGGCGCAACTGTGGCTCAGCGCTCTGACCGGCAACCGTCAGCCAACCCTGGCGCTGGTCTTGCCGGCGCTGGTCAGTGCCTTGCTCTGGCCGTGGGTCAGCTTCGCCCTTCGCGGGATGTGCCGACGCTACAGAATCTATTGAGCCGGTGAAGCAGGGCACTGAACAGGGAGATGTTTTGATGAAACTGCTTTACCTCGCCTCCGGCTCACCGCGCCGCCGTGAATTGCTCACGCAGATCGGCGTGCAGTTCTCCGCCATCAGCGCGGACATCGACGAAACCCCGCTTCCTGAAGAATCCCCATCGGCCTATGTCGAGCGCCTCGCGCGTGGCAAGGCTGAGGCCGGGCGCCGCTCGGTCGTCTCTGACCAGCCGTTCTGCGTGCTTGGCGCCGACACCGCTGTGGTACTCGACGGCAAAATACTTGGCAAACCGGTGGACGAAGCCGACGCATGCGCCATGCTGATGATGTTGTCCGGCAGCGAACACGAAGTGCTGACCGCCATCGCCGTGCTTGAAGGTGAGCGCTGCGAGTCGCGGGTGGTGCGCAGTCGCGTGCGTTTTCGCAGCATCAGCCGCGAAGAGGCCGGCGCCTACTGGGCCAGTGGCGAACCGCGCGACAAGGCCGGCGGCTATGGCATTCAGGGCCTGGGTGCGGTGTTTGTCGCCGGGCTCGAGGGTAGCTATTTGGCGGTGGTCGGCCTGCCGCTGTGCGAAACCTGCGAGGTGTTGGGCCATTTCGGCATACCCTGTTGGCAAAACCTGAACACGCCCTGAGCGTCGTACGAATCCAGATGCGGCCACTATCGTGAACATGCCTGAACGAGATCCTGCCATGAGTGAAGAGATTCTGATCAACATCACGCCGATGGAATCGCGCGTGGCGGTGGTCGAAAACGGTGTGCTGCAAGAAGTCCACGTCGAGCGCACGCAGAAACGCGGGATCGTCGGCAACATCTATAAAGGCAAGATCGTTCGCGTACTGCCGGGCATGCAGGCGGCATTTGTCGACATCGGCCTCGATCGTGCAGCTTTCATTCACGCCGCCGAAATCTCCCTGCGCGAAGGCCCGGCGGTGGAAAGCATCAGTTCGCTGGTGCACGAAGGTCAGAGCCTGGTGGTGCAAGTCACCAAGGACCCGATCGGCTCCAAAGGCGCACGCCTGACCACGCAACTGTCGATCCCTTCGCGTTATCTGGTGTACATGCCGCGCACTGCCCACGTTGGCATTTCCCTGAAGATCGAAGACGAAGCCGAGCGCGAGCGTCTCAAGCAGGTGGTCAGTGATTGCGTGGCCAAAGAAGGCATCAAGGAGGCCGGCGGCTTCATTCTGCGCACAGCCGCTGAAGGCGCGGGCGCTGATGAAATCCTCATGGACATCCGTTACCTGCGGCGCCTCTGGGACCAGATCAACGAGCAGATCAAGACCATCGCCGCGCCCAGCGTCATCTACGAAGACCTCGGCCTGGCCCTGCGCACCCTGCGTGATCTGGTCAATCCGAAGATCGAGAAGATCCGCATCGACTCGCGGGAAACCTTCCAGAAAACCACGCAATTCGTCGCCGAACTGATGCCGGAAATCGCCGATCGTCTGGAACACTATCCGGGCGAGCGGCCGATCTTCGATCTGTACGGAGTCGAAGACGAAATCCAACGCGCGCTGGAGCGCAAGGTACCGCTGAAATCCGGCGGCTATCTGGTGATCGATCCGGCGGAAGCCATGACCACCATCGACGTCAACACCGGGGCGTTCGTCGGTCATCGCAATCTCGAAGAAACCATTTTCAAGACCAATCTCGAAGCGGCCACGGCGATTGCCCGGCAGATGCGCCTGCGCAACCTCGGCGGGATCATCATCATCGACTTCATCGACATGGAAGATGAAGAGCACCAGCGTCAGGTCCTGCGCACTTTGGAGAAACAGCTGGAGCGCGATCACGCCAAGACCAACATCATCGGCATCACCGAGCTGGGCCTGGTGCAGATGACCCGCAAGCGCACCCGCGAAAGCCTTGAGCAGGTGTTGTGCGAACCGTGCAGCAGTTGTCAGGGACGCGGCAAACTGAAGACCGCCGAAACCATCTGTTACGAGATCTTCCGTGAGATTCTGCGCGAGGCCCGGGCCTATCAGGCCGAGGGTTATCGGGTGCTGGCCAACCAGAAAGTAGTCGATCGTCTGCTCGATGAAGAGTCCGGTAACGTCGCCGAGCTTGAAGGCTTTATCGGCCGCACCATACGCTTCCAGGTGGAAACCATGTATTCCCAGGAACAATATGACGTGGTGCTGCTCTGAAGCCCTGCATCACCACTCATTCAACGCGGCTGGCCTCAGCTTTTCGCAGTATTTTTGCCATGGGAGCCAACTGACATGGAGCGTCTGACACGCATTCTGGCCGCACTCACCCGCTGGGGGCTGGGCCTGTGCGCGTTGGTTCTGGTGTTGATGGCGTTGTACGTCAGCCTCGGCCGCGAGCTGACGCCACTGGTGGCCGAATATCGCGCCGACATCGAAGACAAGGCCAGTGCCGCCCTCGGCATGCCTTTGCAAATCGGTGAGCTGGAAGGCAACTGGAGCGGTTTCGCACCGATCCTGCTGGCCCACGACGTGATGGTCGGCGACGGTGCCAACGCTCTGCGCCTCGACCGCGTGCGGGTGGTGCCGGATATGTGGGGCAGCGTGCTCGCCCGCGAAGTGCGCCTCGCGCATATCGAACTCAACGGTTTGAAGATCAGCCTCAAGGAAGCCGAAGACGGTACCTGGGCGCTGGAAGGTCTGCCGGTGCAGAAGGATCAGCCGTTCGATGCAGCGCAACTGTTCCAGCGCTCGCAGATGATCAAGCAACTGTCGGTGCTCGACAGCCAGGTGACCCTGCAACCGCTCGACCACGCGCCCATGACGCTCACCTATGTCGGTCTGAATCTGCGCACCGGCGCCAGCCGCCAGCGTCTCGACGCGCGTCTGACCTTGCCCGACGGCCAACCTGTCGCGCTGAGCCTGCGCAGCCAGTTGCGTCCTGATCAGTGGCAGAACAGCGTCATCGAGGGTTATGCCAGCCTGCCGCAAAGCGACTGGTCGAAATGGCTGCCCGAGCGCCTGACCCAGCAATGGAATTTTTCCGAGATCAAGGCCGGCGGTGAACTCTGGGTCGATTGGGCCGAAGGCGCGTTGCAAAGCGCCGCGTTGCGCCTGAATGCGCCGCAAGTGACCGGTGCCTACGCCGAGCGCAAGCCGATCCAGATCAACAATCTGGCGCTCAACGCCTATTACCGCAACACCGCCGAGGGCGCGAAGGTCACTCTTGATTCACTGGCGATGAGCTTCGGCGACACCCGCTGGGAATCCCGTGTGCAGGTGCAGCAGACTCGCGCCAGCGCCAAGGCTGAAGAGCTCTGGCATCTGCAGGCCGATCGCCTCGATCTGACCCCGATCACGCCGCTGCTCAATGCGCTGGGGCCGTTGCCGCAAAGCTTCGCCACAGTGGTCGAGCGTTTGAAGGTAACCGGCGGCCTGCGCAACGTCCTGTTGGATTTCCGTCCGGCCGCCACCGACGGCAACAAATTCGGCTTTGCCGCCAACCTCGATAATGTCGGTTTCGATGCCTACCACGGCGCTCCGGCGGCGCGAAATGTCAGCGGCAGCCTCAGCGGCAATCTGGACGGCGGTGAGTTGCGCCTCGACAGCAAGGACTTCGTCCTGCACCTCGATCCGATTTTCGCCAAGCCATGGCAATACCGGCAGGCCAATGCGCGGCTGACCTGGAAGCTCGACAAGGACGGCTTCACCCTGATTGCGCCGTACCTGAAGGTGCTGGGCGAGGAGGGCAAGATTGCCGGCGACTTCCTTATCCGCCTGCACTTCGACCATAGCCAGGAAGACTACATGGACCTGCGCGTCGGCCTGGTCGATGGCGACGGTCGCTATACCGCGAAATACCTGCCGGCGGTGTTGAGCCCGGCGCTTGATGAGTGGCTGCGCACGGCGATCCTCAAAGGCGCGGTGGATCAGGGTTTCTTCCAGTATCAGGGCTCGCTGAGCAAGAATGCCGGCGAGGCTGATCGCAGCATCAGCCTGTTCTTCAAAGTGCATGACGCCGAACTGGCCTTTCAGCCGGGCTGGCCGCACGTGAGCAAGGTCAGCGGTGACGTGTTCATCGAGGACAGCGGCGTGCGCATCTGGGCTAGCAAGGGCCAGTTGCTCGATACCCAAGTCAGCGATGTCTTCGTCAATATTCCTCACGTACCGGCCGGGCAGAACTCGCATTTGTTTCTTGATGGCGCATTTGCCGGTGGCCTGGGCGATGGCTTGAAGATTCTCCAGGACGCGCCGATTGGCACTGGCGAGACCTTTGCCGGTTGGGAGGGCGCTGGTGATCTGAATGGCAAGCTCAAACTGGACATTCCGCTGGCCAAGGGCGAGCAACCGAAAATCCTCGTCGATTTCAAAACCGCCAACGCGCGGCTGAAACTGGCCGAACCGAAACTGGAACTGAGCCAGCTCAAGGGCGATTTCCGCTTCGACAGCAATAAAGGCCTCAGCGGCCAGAACATCTCTGCACGGGCCTTCGACAAACCGGTCACTGCGCAGATCTTCGCGGATGGCAGCCCCAACCAGATCAAGACCCGGGTTGCGGCGTCGGGGCAGGTCGAAGTGAAAAAGCTCACCGACTGGCTGGGCGTGAACCAGCCGCTGCCGGTGTCCGGGACGATTCCTTATCAGTTGCAGCTGAATCTTTCCGGGGCCGACAGCCAGTTGCTGGTCAGCTCCAGCCTCAAAGGCGTGGCGGTGGATCTGCCGGCGCCGTTCGGCATGACCGCCGATGTCGGGCGCGACACGGTATTCCGCATGACCTTGCAAGGCCAGGAGCGGCGGTACTGGGTCAATTACGATCAACTGGCCAATTTCACCTTTGCCGCGCCGCCGAGCAATTTCGCCGATGGCCGTGGCGAACTGTTTCTCGGCGCTGGCGAAGCGGTGTTGCCGGGCGCCAAGGGTCTGCGCATTCGTGGGGTGCTGTCAGAGCTGGACGTTGCGCCGTGGCAGGATCTGGCCAACAAATACGCCGGCGGGGATCCGGGCGGCAGCGCCAAGCAACTGCTCAGCAGCGCTGACATCAAAGTCGGCAAATTGACCGCGCTCGGCACCACGCTGGATCAGGCCTCGGTGCAGATCAATCGCAAGCCCGGCGCATGGAATCTCGCTCTCGATAGTCAGCAGGCCAAGGGCACGGCCAGCCTGCCGGACGCCAACGGCGTGCCGATTGCGGTGAATCTGCAATACGTGAAACTTCCGGCGCCGGACCCGGCGGTGCAGGCTGACGAGAACGCGCCGGATCCACTGGCGTCGGTCGATCCGACGAAAATTCCGGCGCTGGATATCACCCTCAATCAATTGTTCCTCGGCCCCGATCTGGTCGGTGGCTGGTCGCTGAAAGTGCGGCCGACCGCCAAGGGCATCGCCCTGAACAACCTCGACATGGGCCTCAAGGGCATCCTGCTGCAAGGCAACGGCGGCTGGGAAGGCGCGCCGGGGGCGACCAGCAGTTGGTACAAGGGCCGCATTGGCGGCAAGAATCTGGCCGACGTGCTCAAAGGCTGGGGCTTCGCGCCTAGCGTGACCAGCGAAGAATTCCACATGGACGTCGATGGCCGTTGGCCGGGCTCGCCGGCGTGGCTGGCGACCAAGCGCTTCTCCGGCACCCTCGACGCCTCGCTGAACAAAGGTCAGTTCGTCGAAGTGGAGGGCGGCGCGCAGGCGCTGCGGGTGTTCGGCCTGCTCAACTTCAACTCGATCGGCCGGCGTCTGCGTCTGGACTTCTCCGACCTGTTCGGCAAAGGCTTGAGCTACGACCGGGTCAAAGGTTTGCTGGTGGCGACCAACGGTGTCTACGTGACACGTGAGCCGATTCGCCTGACCGGGCCTTCGAGCAATCTTGAGCTGGACGGCACGCTGGATCTGGTCGGTGACAAGGTCGATGCGAAATTGCTGGTGACCTTGCCGGTGACCAACAACCTGCCGATCGCCGCGCTGCTCGTCGGCGCACCGGCGGTCGGCGGCGCGCTGTTCCTCATCGACAAGCTGATCGGCGACCGCGTCGCGCGCTTCGCCAGCGTCAAGTACACCGTCAAAGGCCCATGGAAAGAGCCGAAAATCACCTTCGACAAGCCTTTTTGAGCGGCCCGGCCTTGAAGCGATGGAGTAGCATGGCCAAATACCTCTTTGGGAGTTCGCCATGTCTTTAGCGGTGATTCAAATGGTCAGCCAGAGTGACGTGCTGGCCAATCTGGCCCAAGCCCGACGCCTGCTTGAACAGGCCGCCGCCAGCGGGGCGAAACTTGCGGTGCTGCCGGAAAACTTCGCCGCCATGGGCCGTCGTGACGTCGCTGATATCGGCCGCGCCGAGGCCTTGGGCCAAGGGCCGATCCTGCCCTGGTTGAAACAGACCGCCCGCGACCTCACCTTATGGATAGTCGCCGGCACATTGCCGTTGCCACCGTTGGGTCAACCCACGGCCAAAGCCAATGCCTGCTCGTTGTTGATCAATGAATACGGCGAGATCGTCGCGCGCTATGACAAGCTGCATCTGTTCGATGTCGATGTCGCCGACAATCGCGGCCAATACCGTGAATCCGATGACTATGCTTATGGCGGTAATGTAGTGGTGGCGGATACGCCGGTGGGGCGCGTCGGTCTGAGCGTGTGTTACGACTTGCGTTTCCCGGAGCTGTACAGTGAATTGCGTGCCGCCGGTGCCGAGTTGATTACCGCACCGTCGGCCTTTACGGCCGTAACCGGCGCTGCGCATTGGGATGTACTGATCCGCGCGCGGGCCATCGAAACACAGTGTTATATCCTCGCGGCCGCACAGGGCGGCAGTCATCCGGGGCCACGCGAGACCTTCGGGCATGCGGCGATTGTCGATCCGTGGGGGCGTGTGCTGGCCCAGCAGGATCAAGGCGAGGCGGTGTTACTGGCCGCCCGCGACAGCGATGAACAAGCGTCCATCCGGGCGCGCATGCCGGTGACGCGTCATCGGCGGTTTTTCTCGCAGGGCGCCCAGCGGCCTGCTTCAGAACACGAATTTAAGGCGTAAACCTATGAGCGAGTTGTTGTCCTCAGTCAGTGATCACCTGTTGGCACCCGGCGGTGTCACGATCGAGAGCCTGCAAGGCGTGCTCGGCGATCTGGCCGGGCCGGGCATCGATGCCGCCGACCTGTATTTCCAGGGCCAGATTTCCGAGTCGTGGGCGCTGGAAGACGGCATCGTCAAGGAAGGCAGCTTCAATCTCGATCAGGGTGTCGGCGTGCGCGCGCAGTCCGGTGAGAAAACCGGTTTTGCCTACAGCAACGCGATCACCCTCGAGGCCCTCGGTGCAGCGGCGCGTGCGGCGCGTTCGATCTCCCGCGCCGGGCAGAACGGCACCGTGCAGGCGTTCACCAGCCAGGACGTCGCGCAACTGTACGCGCCCGATAACCCGCTGGAAGTGCTCAGCCGCGCGGAAAAAGTCGAGTTGCTCAAACGCATCGACGTCGCCACCCGCGCACTCGACCCACGGATTCAGCAAGTCAGCGTGAGCATGGCCGGGGTCTGGGAGCGGATTCTGGTGGCCTCCACCGACGGTGGCCTGGCCGCCGACGTGCGTCCACTGGTGCGTTTCAACGTAAGCGTCATCGTCGAACAGAATGGCCGTCGCGAACGCGGCGGGCACGGCGGCGGCGGGCGTACCGATTACCGCTATTTCCTCGCCGAAGACCGCGCCATGGGTTATGCCCGTGAAGCGTTGCGTCAGGCGCTGGTCAACCTCGAAGCGATTCCGGCGCCGGCCGGTACCTTGCCGGTTGTGCTCGGTTCCGGCTGGTCCGGCGTGCTGCTGCACGAAGCGGTCGGTCACGGTCTGGAAGGCGACTTCAACCGCAAGGGCAGCTCGGCCTACAGCGGGCGCATGGGTGAAATGGTTGCCTCCAAGTTATGCACCATCGTCGATGACGGCACCTTGAGCGGCCGTCGCGGTTCGCTCAGCGTCGATGACGAAGGCACTCCGACCGAGTGCACTACGCTGATCGAAAACGGCGTACTCAAGGGCTACATGCAAGACAAGCTCAACGCGCGGCTGATGGGCGTGGCGCGCACCGGTAACGGTCGTCGCGAATCCTACGCGCACCTGCCGATGCCACGGATGACCAACACCTACATGCTCGGTGGCGAAAGTGATCCGGCGGAAATCATCGCTTCGGTGAAGAAGGGCATCTACTGCGCCAACCTCGGCGGCGGTCAGGTCGATATCACCAGCGGCAAGTTCGTATTCTCCACCAGCGAGGCTTATCTGATCGAGGACGGCAAGATCACCGCACCGGTCAAAGGCGCGACATTGATCGGCAACGGTCCCGAGGCGATGAGCCGGGTGTCGATGGTCGGTAACGATCTGGCGCTGGACAGCGGTGTGGGTACGTGCGGCAAGGATGGGCAGTCGGTGCCGGTGGGTGTCGGCCAGCCAACGCTGAAAATCGATGCGATTACCGTGGGTGGCACGGGCGCATAAGAGAGGCGGGGCTTTCGGGTGGCGCGCAGGACGGCCACCCGGTGGCGATTATCAACGCAGGCCGCGTTGAGTCTCGTCCAGCTCCCGAATGTATTTGAAGATCTTGCGGCTCGAAGCAGGTGGTTTGTTTTGCGCAACCTCATGCTGGGCCTGACGGATCAGGGAACGCAATTGCTGGCGATCGGCGTCCGGGTATTCGATGACGAATTTCTCCAGCACGGCGTCATCGCCCGCGATAAGGCGGTCACGCCAGCGTTCCAGATTATGGAAACGCTCGTTGTACTGGCGAGTGGAGGCATCGAGTTGATCGAGCAGAGTCAGAATCGCGTCAGTGTCCTGGTCGCGCATCAGTTTGCCGATGAACTGCAAATGCCGTTTACGCGCGATGTTCGCGGTGTGCTTGGGCGCATCGGCCAATGCCCGGCGCAAAGCGTCGGTCAACGGCAGTTTGGCGACCAGATCAGGCTTGAGTGTGGTCAGGCGCTCGCCGAGGTCAACCAGCGCATGCAACTCGCGTTTGACCTGAGATTTGCTTTTTTCTCCCGTATCGAGGGAGTCGTCGTAAGAATCAACCATGGTGGCAGTCCGCAAAGAAACGCCGCCATGATAACCAGTCGGGGGCCGCTTGTCCGGCCCGGTCGCTCGATGACCCCAGCCGAAAGCAGAATTTGAGTGGAGATGAGCATGAGTGCAGTTCAAAGCGTCGGCCCGCAGGCATTGCCGGCACTGCAAGAACAGGTCGAGCAGATCATCGCCGAAGCCAAGCGCCAGGGCGCCAGCGCCTGTGAAGTCGCGGTGTCGCTGGAGCAAGGCCTGTCGACTTCGGTGCGTCAGCGCGAGGTCGAAACCGTTGAATTCAATCGTGATCAGGGATTTGGCATTACCTTGTACGTCGGCCAGCGCAAAGGCTCGGCCAGCACCTCGGCCACCGGGCCGGAGGCGATTCGTGAAACCGTCGCTGCAGCACTCGCGATCGCCAAACACACCTCCGAGGACGAAGCCTCGGGTCTGGCCGATGCGGCGCTGATGGCCAGGGATGTGCAGGATTTCGACCTGTTCCACGAATGGGACATCACCCCGGAGCAGGCCATCGAGAAGGCTTTGCTCTGCGAGGCCGCGGCGTTCGATGCCGATGCGCGGATCAAGAACGCCGACGGCACCACCCTCAGCACCCATCAGGGCTGCCGGGTTTACGGCAACAGCCACGGTTTCATCGGCGGCTACGCGTCGACCCGGCACAGCCTGAGTTGCGTGATGATTGCTGAAGCCGACGGCCAGATGCAGCGCGATTACTGGTATGACGTCAATCGCCAGGGCAGTCTGCTCGCCGATCCGGTGAGCATCGGCCAGCGTGCCGCGCAACGGGCGGCGAGCCGTCTGGGCGCGCGGCCGGTGCCGACATGCGAGGTGCCGGTGCTGTTTTCCGCCGAACTGGCGGGTGGTCTGTTCGGCAGTTTCCTCTCGGCCGTGTCGGGCGGCAGCCTGTATCGCAAATCGTCGTTTCTCGAAGGCACCCTCGGGCAGAAGCTGTTCCCGGAATGGCTGACCATCGATGAGCGTCCGCATCTGATGCGTGCCATGGGCAGTGCTTCCTACGACGGTGATGGCCTGGCCACTTACGCGAAACCATTCGTCGAAAAGGGCGAGTTGGTCTCGTACATTCTCGGTACCTACTCCGGGCGCAAACTGGGCATGCCGAGCACCGCCAACGCGGGCGGCGTGCACAACCTGTTCGTCACCCATGGCGATGAAGATCAGGCAGCGCTGTTGAAGCGCATGGGCCGGGGATTGCTGGTCACCGAGTTGATGGGCCATGGCCTGAACATGGTCACCGGCGACTATTCGCGCGGTGCGGCAGGCTTCTGGGTGGAAAACGGCGAGATCCAGTTCGCCGTACAGGAAGTGACCATCGCCGGCAACATGCGCGACATGTTCAAGCAGATTGTCGCAGTGGGTAATGATCTGGAGCTGCGCAGCAACATCCGCACCGGCTCGGTGTTGATCGAGCGGATGACTGTCGCCGGCAGCTAAGCCGCGAATCCGCCAACAAAAAAAGGCGCGCCATCCGTTCTGGATGGCGCGCCTTTTTATTCGCTTCGCACAAATCCCCTGTGGGAGCGAGCCTGCTCGCGAAAACGATGGATCAGTTGTAAATGTGCTGACTGACACAGCGCATTCGCGAGCAGGCTAACTCCCACAAGTGAGCAGCGCAAACTCGAGTGCTTGTGTTGGTTATCATTATCATCTAATAATAAATCTCATCTCCGAACGAGTCCCGGATCATGAGTTCTGCCTTGCACGAGCAGCCCTACCTCGAAAGCTGGCGCTGGATGAGCCGCCAGATCCGTTGCGCGCTGGATCCTGACGAACCGCGCCTGATCGAACACTACCTCGCCGAAGGGCGCTATCTGTCCTGTTGCACAGCCACTTCGCCCTGGACTGTCGCCGAAACGTCTTTCCGTCTGCTGCTCGATACCGCCACCGACATCGCGTTGCCGTGGCACTGGCGCAGCGTCTGTCTCGATCAAGCCTGGCGTCCCTTGCGTGAAATGGAGCGCCTGTCGCTATGCCAATGCCGCTTGCGGCGCTGGCAACGCTACACCTGGCAGCTCGCCACTTGCGAGTTGCAACCGTCGATTCCTCTCATTGATTTGCTGCAAGGACATTCGCATGACCAAGACACGTATTGAGCGCGACAGCATGGGCGAACTGCAGGTGCCGGTCGATGCGCTCTATGGCGCGCAGACCCAGCGCGCCGTGGACAACTTCCCGATCAGCGGCAAGCCGATGCCGACGCAGTTCATCCGCGCGCTGATCCTCGCCAAAGCCGCCGCTGCCCGGGCCAACGTTGAGCTGAACCAGATCAGCGCGGCCCAGGGCAAAGCCATCAGTGATGCCGCGCAAGGTCTGCTCGAAGGCAATTTCATGCAGCATTTCCCGGTGGATATCTTCCAGACCGGGTCCGGCACCAGCTCGAACATGAACGCCAACGAAGTGATCGCGACGCTGGCCAGTCGCATGCTCGGCGAGCCGGTCAACGCCAACGATCATGTCAACTGCGGGCAAAGCAGCAACGACATCATCCCGACCACCATCCACGTCAGCGCCGCGCTGGCGCTGCATGAACAATTGCTGCCGGCGCTGTTGCATCTGGTCCAGGTGATCGAGCGCAAGGCCGAGCAAGTGCATCACCATGTGAAGACCGGGCGCACCCACCTGATGGACGCGATGCCGGTGCGCATGAGCCAGGTGCTCAACGGTTGGGCGCAGCAGCTCAAGGCCAATATCGGCCATCTGCAGGATTTGCTGCCAAGCCTGCAAGCGCTGGCGCAGGGCGGCACTGCGGTCGGTACCGGGATCAATGCGCATCCGGAGTTCGCCGCGCGATTCAGTCGGCATCTGAGCCAACTGACCGACGTGCAGTTCACCCCGGGCAAGGATCTGTTCGCGCTGATTGGCTCGCAGGACACGGCAGTCTCTGTCTCCGGCCAGCTCAAAGCTACTGCGGTGTCGCTGATGAAAATCGCCAACGACCTGCGCTGGATGAACTCAGGTCCCCTGGCCGGCCTCGGCGAAATTGAACTGCAAGCGCTGCAACCGGGTTCATCGATCATGCCCGGCAAGGTCAACCCGGTGATCCCGGAAGCCACTGCGATGGTCGCTGCGCAAGTGATCGGCAACGACTCGGTGATCACCGTGGCCGGCCAATCCGGCAATTTCGAACTGAACGTGATGTTGCCGATCATCGCGCACAACCTGCTGAGCAGCATCGAACTGCTGGCCAATTCCAGTCGCCTGCTCGGTGACAAGGCAATCGCTACTTTCAAGGTCAACGAATCGCGCTTGCAAGAAGCGTTGTCGCGCAATCCGATTCTGGTCACCGCACTCAACCCCATCATCGGTTACCAGAAAGCCGCCGAAATCGCCAAGCAGGCCTACAAGGAAGGCCGCGCGGTGATCGACGTCGCTCTGGAACACACCGACCTGTCGCGCAGCCAGCTGGAAGAGTTGCTCAACCCCGAGAAGCTCACCGCCGGCGGCGTGTAAACCCCGCAACCGCTTTGGAGGCTCACCATGGAGCACTGGAAACGCACGATCGAACGGGCCAATCGCTGCTTCATGCTGGGCGAACTGATCGACGCCCGTGAGGCTTATCTGCAAGCCCTGGCCCTGGCGCAAGTGTTGTTCGAACGCTGGGCGGATGCCGACGAAGCGGTGGCGGCCTGCGTCGTCTCTCATCACAACCTCGCCGACCTGCATTTGCGCCTGAATCAACCGGAGGAGAGCGCCGAATACCTGTGCGCTATCCATCAGCGCTTGTTGCAGACCATGCAGGACGAACGCCTGCGCCCGGCCCTGCGTGAGGCGGCGTTGCGCCAGAGCAGCAAGACCTACGTCGAACTGTTGAATTTCATCAGCGAGCACGGCGAGTACCCGCGCACCCAGCGCCTGCTGCATCCGGACACCGGCAATGCCCGCCGCGCCTCAAATCCCCATCAGTATGGAGTCCACTGAAATGGCTTTTACCTTGCCTGCCTTGCCTTATGCCTACGATGCCCTTGAGCCGCACATCGATGCGCAGACCATGGAAATCCATTACACCAAGCATCACCAGACCTACATCAACAACCTCAACGCCGCCGTGGAAGGCACCGAATTCGCCGATTGGCCGGTGGAAAAACTCGTCGCCAGCGTCCAGCAACTGCCGGAAAAGCTTCGCGCAGCGGTGATCAATCAGGGCGGCGGTCACGCCAATCACTCGCTGTTCTGGGAAGTGATGGTGCCCAACGGCGGCGGCAAGCCCGACGGCGCGCTGGCCACGGCTATTGATGAGCAACTGGGCGGACTCGACAGCTTCAAGGAAGCCTTCACCAAAGCCGCACTGACCCGTTTTGGCAGCGGCTGGGCGTGGCTGAGCGTCACCCCGGAGAAAAAACTGATCGTAGAAAGCAGCGGCAATCAGGACAGCCCGTTGATGAACGGCAATACCCCAATCCTCGGTCTCGACGTCTGGGAGCACGCCTACTACCTGCGCTACCAGAACCGTCGCCCGGAATACATCAACGCGTTCTACAACGTGATCAACTGGCCGGAAGTTGCTGCGCGCTATCAGGCCGCACTGGTCTGAGCCTTCCATAAAAACAATCAGGGCTGACTATGGGCACGGAAACACTGGCGATTGGCAGCGGGCGCATGTTTCGTTACGCGGTGGGCTCGCTGTTGCTGCTGGCGGGGATGACTTTGCTGGTCGCCCACGGTTTGCAGTGGCTGAATCTGGAACCGCGGCTGTTGCGCGCCTTGCAGGGCGGTGCCATCTGCGCCTTGGGCACGGCGCTTGGCGCGGTGCCGGTGCTGGTGATCCGGCGCATGCCGCAGGCACTCAGCGACACCTTGCTGGGATTTGGTGCCGGGGTGATGCTGGCGGCGACGGCGTTTTCGCTGATCGTGCCGGGCATTGCTGCGGCGGAGAGTCTTGGTCTTACGCCGTGGGCCGCCAGTGGCCTGATCTGCTTCGGCATCCTGCTCGGCGCGTTCGGTCTGTATCTGGTGGATCGGCGCGTTTCCGGTGCCTCGCCGCAGATGCTCGTCGGCACGCTGGAGCATCCGGTGATTCCACCACGAATCTGGCTGTTCGTGTTCGCCATCATCGCGCACAACATTCCAGAAGGCATGGCGGTCGGCGTGTCTGCCGGCGGCGGGATGGCGGACGCCGACAGTCTGGCGATGGGCATTGCGTTGCAGGATGTGCCGGAAGGGCTGGTGATTGCGTTGGTGCTGGCCGGGGCGGGGATGTCACGGTTCAGGGCGTTTCTCATCGGCGCGGCGTCTGGGCTGGTCGAACCGGTATTTGCACTCTTATGCGCGTGGCTGGTGAGTCTGGCTCAAGTGCTGTTGCCGCTGGGACTGGCGTTGGCGGCCGGGGCGATGTTGCTGGTGGTGACCCACGAAGTGATCCCGGAATCGCGCCGTCATGGGCATGACAAGCTGGCCAGTCTGGGCCTGTTGGTCGGGTTTTGTTTGATGATGGTGATGGATACGGCGTTGGGGTGAATGGAGGCGAGGAACAGTGTCCCCGCCTCGCGGATTATTCACCTTCGTCGAAATACCTTTCGATCAGATCGACCAATGCGTCCATGGCTTCCTGAGCCTGTTCGCCTTCGGTGCTCAAATGGATTTTGGTGCCTTTACCCGCCGCGAGCATCATCATTGCCATGATGCTCTTGCCGTCGACAGTCGTTTCAGGGGTGCGTCCCACCCGAATCGTGCAGTCTGGATACTGACCGGCCACGCCGACGAATTTGGCCGATGCCCGGGCATGCAGACCCAGTTTATTGATGATTTCGATTTCACGAGCAGGCATCGCGGTGTGGATCCTTTAGGTGAGGTCGCGGTGGCGAACCTGGACGTTCTTCAGGGTTTTCTGCAGGGCCTGACCCAGACGTTCGGTCAGGTAGACGGAGCGGTGGTGCCCGCCGGTGCAGCCAATGGCAATGGTCACGTAGGCGCGGTTGCTGGCGGCGAAGCGTGGTAGCCACTTGTTCAGGTAGGCGTAGATGTCCTGATACATTTCTTCGACATCCGGCTGCTGCGCCAGATATTCGGCCACAGGGGCATCGAGGCCGGACTGAGCGCGCAGCTCCGGTTTCCAGTACGGATTGGGCAGGCAGCGCACATCGAACACGAGGTCGGCGTCGACCGGCATGCCGCGCTTGAAGCCAAATGATTCAACCAGAAACGCCGTGCCGGGCTCAGGCTGATTCAACAGGCGCAACTTCAGGGTATCGCGCAGTTGATACAGATTGAGGTTGGTGGTGTTGATTTTCAGGTCAGCCAGATCGGCGATCGGGCCGAGCAGGGCGGTTTCATCGTGAATCGCCTCGGCCAGTGAGCGATTGGCATTGCTCAGCGGGTGACGTCGCCGGGTTTCGGAAAAACGCTTGAGCAGGGTTTCTTCGTCGGCGTCCAGGTACAGCACATCGCACTTGATGTGTTTGGCACGCACGTCTTCGAGCAACTCGGGAAAGCGTGACAGATGGCTGGGCAGGTTGCGTGCATCGATCGACACGGCGACCAGCGGCTGCGCCAGCTCCGTGTGAATCAGCGCACGCTCGGCCAGTTCTGGCAGCAAACCGGCCGGCAGATTGTCGATGCAGTAGTAGCCGTTGTCCTCAAGGACATTCAGGGCGGTACTTTTACCCGAGCCCGAACGGCCACTGACAATGATCAAACGCATGATTAGTGCCCGTTCTGCTCGTCCAGTACAACCTGGTACAAGGCTTCATTGCTCGGAGCGCTGCGTAGCTTGTCACGCACTTCCTTGCGGTCGAGCATGCTGGCGATCTGGCGCAACAACTCCAGATGCGCGTCGGTTGCGGCTTCCGGGACCAGCAGCACGAACAACAAGTCCACCGGGGCGCCGTCGATGGCATCGAAATCAATCGGAGCTTCGAGGTGCAGCAGGGCGCTGACCGGTGCCGTGCAGCTCTTGAGGCGGCAGTGGGGAATGGCGATGCCGTTGCCAAAACCGGTGGAGCCGAGTTTTTCACGGGCGATCAGCGCCTCGAAGACGTCCTGCATCGCCAGATCCGGCACTTCGCGGTGGATCAGGTTGGCAATCTGTTCGAGGGCTTTTTTCTTGCTGCCGCCCGGCGCGTTCACTTGGGAACGGCCGGGGGTCAGGATGGTTTCAAGTCGGATCATGGGATAGGGGTGTTAACGACCGGTCGCGCCCTGGAGGAGGCTCTGGGTCTTTTCCTTATGCTTTTTGAGTTGGCGATCCAGCTTGTCGGTGAGTGAGTCGATCGCAGCGTACATGTCGGTGTCTTCTGCGTTGGCGACCACTTCGCTGCCGGGGATATGCAAGGTGGCTTCTATCTTCTGCTTCAGCTTTTCGACGCACATCGTGACCTGCACGTTGGTGATCTTGTCGAAATGTCGCTCCAGTCGCTGGAGTTTTTCCTCGATGTAGGAACGCAGAGGTTGGGTCACTTCCAGTTGGTGTCCACTGATGTTGACTTGCATACAGCTTCTCCTTCGTTGCCAGTGCATAAAGCGGCAGGCCGAAAAGCCTGCCACTGGAACGCTGTAACGTGGCTTACATCAACCGCTTGCGTTCGCTCGAAGGCGCGATTCCGAGGGATTCGCGGTACTTGGCGACGGTGCGGCGAGCCACCTGAATGCCTTGTGCCTCCAGTAAACCAGCGATCTTGCTGTCACTCAACGGCTTTTTCTGATTTTCCGCTGCGACCAGTTTCTTGATGATCGCGCGGATCGCCGTGGACGAGCATTCGCCGCCTTCGGAGGTGCTGACGTGGCTGGAGAAAAAGTATTTCAGCTCATAAATACCGCGCGGGGTATGCATGAATTTCTGTGTGGTCACCCGGGAAATCGTCGATTCGTGCATGCCGACCGCTTCGGCGATGTCATGCAATACCAACGGCTTCATCGCTTCGTCGCCGTATTCGAGGAAGCCGCGCTGATGTTCGACGATCTGCGTGGCCACTTTCATCAGGGTTTCGTTGCGGCTCTGCAGGCTCTTGATGAACCAGCGGGCTTCCTGCAACTGGTTACGCATGAAGGTGTTGTCGGCGCTGGTGTCGGCACGCTTAACAAACCCGGCGTACTGGGCATTGACGCGCAGGCGTGGCACCGATTCCTGGTTCAGCTCGACCAGCCAGCGCTCGTTGTCCTTGCGCACGATCACATCGGGAATGACGTATTCGGCTTCGGTTGATTCGATCTGCGAGCCCGGACGCGGATTGAGGCTCTGTACCAGCTCGATGACCTGGCGCAGCTCGTCTTCCTTGAGCTTCATCCGGCGCATTAGCTGGCTGTAATCGCGGCTGCCCAGCAGGTCGATGTAATCGGCGACCAGCCGCTTGGCTTCGGCCAGCCAAGGTGTTTTGGCCGGCAACTGGCGCAGTTGCAGGAGCAGGCATTCGCTGAGGTTGCGGGCGCCGATACCGGCGGGCTCGAATTGCTGGATGCGATGCAGGACGGCTTCGATCTCGTCGAGCTCGATGTCCAGTTCAGGATCGAACGCCTCAAGAATTTCTTCGAGTGTTTCGTCCAGATAGCCCTGATTGTTGATGCAGTCGATCAGGGTCACGGCGATCAGGCGATCGGTGTCGGACATCGGCGCCAGGTTCAGTTGCCAGAGCAGATGGCTTTGCAGGCTCTCGCCGGCCGAGGTGCGGGTGGTGAAATCCCACTCGTCGTCATCGCTGCTGGGCAGGCTGCTGGCGCTGGTCTGGTAGACGTCTTCCCAGGCGGTATCCACTGGCAGTTCGTTGGGGATGCGCTCGTTCCATTCGCCATCCTCAAGGTTGTCCACCGTCGGGGCGGTTTCCTGGTAGGAGGGTTCCTGGATTTCGGCGGGCTTCTGTTCGGCGTTGTCGGCCAGAGGATCGGCGTTGTCGAAGTCGTCGCCTTCTTCCTGGCGCTCGAGCATCGGATTGGATTCCAGAGCCTCCTGGATCTCCTGTTGCAGGTCCAGGGTCGACAATTGGAGCAGGCGGATGGCCTGTTGCAGCTGCGGTGTCATCGTCAGCTGCTGGCCCATTCTCAAGACTAGCGATGGTTTCATGGCAGGGGCTTAACACCTTATTCGCCGGCGCTTTGCGCCATCCACTACAGGGCGCCGAAGCGCCAAACTTAAGCAAATTATATGCCTGAAACTGAAGTGTTTGCCTAGAGCGCTGTAACAATTAAAGCGGATAAATGCGCCTTGAATCGATACAGCGCTGTCGCGCTTACAGGCGGAACTCGTGACCCAGATACACTTCCTTGACCAGATCGTTGGCCAGGATGGTTTCGGCATCGCCTTCAGCGATCAGTTGACCGTCGTTGACGATGTAAGCGGTTTCGCAGATGTCCAGCGTCTCACGGACGTTGTGGTCGGTGATCAGCACACCGATGCCCTTGGCCTTGAGGTGATGGATGATCTGCTTGATGTCGCCGACCGAGATCGGGTCGACACCGGCGAACGGTTCGTCGAGCAGGATGAACTTCGGCGCAGTGGCCAACGCGCGAGCAATTTCCACTCGGCGGCGTTCACCACCGGACAGGCTCATGCCGAGGTTGTCGCGGATGTGGCTGATGTGGAATTCCTGCAGCAGGCTTTCCAGCTCCTTGCGACGACCGGCCTTGTCGAGTTCCGGGCGGGTCTCGAGGATCGCCATGATGTTGTCGGCGACCGACAGTTTGCGGAAGATCGACGCTTCTTGCGGCAGATAGCCGATACCGGCCTTGGCGCGGCCGTGCATCGGCTGATGGCTGACGTCCAGATCATCGATCAGCACGCGGCCCTGATCCGCCTGCACCAGGCCGACGATCATGTAGAAACAGGTCGTCTTGCCAGCGCCGTTCGGGCCGAGCAAGCCGACGATCTGCCCGCTGTCGATCGACAGGCTGACGTCACGCACGACCTGGCGGCTTTTATAGGCCTTGGCCAGGTGCTGAGCTTTCAGAGTTGCCATTACTGGGATTTCTCTTCGGTTTTCTTCTTCGGCTGGATCACCATGTCGATGCGCGGACGCGATTCGGTGACCTTGCTGCCCGTGGCGCGACCGGCGCTGGCCAGTTTCTTCACGGTGTCGTAGACGATTTTTTCGCCCTGGGTGACGTTGTTATCCTTGTCGATAACCTTGGCCTTGTCGATCAGCACCACACGGTTCTGTTGGGCGTGGTATTGAATCGTCACGCCGTAGCCCTTGACCGGGTTGGCGTCGCCCTGGGTCTGCAACTGCTCGAAGTAGGCCAGGTTGCCCACCGAGGTCACCACATCGATGTCGCCATTGGGCGCGCGAGTCATGGTCACGGTGTTGCCTTTGACGATCATCGAACCCTGGGTAATGACCACGTCACCTTTATAAGTGGCGATGCCATTCTTGTCGTCCAGTTGGGCGTCGTCGGCCTGAATGCGGATAGGCTGCTCCTGATCGTTCGGCAGGGACCAGGCGCTCGCGCTTCCCAGTGCTGCGCCCAGACTGAGCAAAATAGGGAGGGTTTTAACGAGCCTCATACTGTCCTCTTACGTTCGATTGCAGGTGTATCCTGCTGTCCTTCAAGTACGCTTTCATTCCGACGCCAGTCGATACACCGCCAGCGCCCTCGATTCTAACGGGTTGCGCAGTCTGCGCATATTCCTGCTGCGGGAACACGGTCATGCGGGTGCTGGTGATCAGGGTGCCGCGCTGTTTCTCGTCGGTGCGCTGTACGCGTACCGAGTCGATCAATTCCACTTCGGTACCGCCGGAATTCACCTCGCCGCGCTCACTGGTCACGTGCCACGGGAAGTCGGTGCCGCGGTACATGTTCAAATCAGGCTTGGTCACCAGGGTGATGTCGGTTGCCTTGACGTGCTCGGCCTTGTCGGAAGTCATCTCGTACTGCACCTTGCCGTCGGGCAGGTACTGAATGGTATGCGTGTTGGTCGCGTACCAGTCGATCGGATTCTCGGCAGCCGAAACCGGTGGCTTGTCGAGGAAGCGTTCCGGGCTGATGTTCCAATAGCCGACCGCAGCGAAAATCGCCGCGATGCAGCCGAACAGCAGGAAGTTGCGAAACTTTTTGCTAAACATGGTCAGGCTCACAGGTACGCGGCGTTGGCCGCTTCGAGGCGGCCCTGGGCGCGCAGGATCAATTCGCAGAATTCGCGGGCGGCACCTTCGCCGCCACGGGCGCGGGTAACGCCGTGGGCGTGTTCCCGGACGAAATCGGCAGCGTTGGCCACCGCCATGCCCAGCCCTACACGGCGGATCACCGGCAAGTCTGGCAGATCGTCACCCAGATAAGCGACTTCTTCATAGCTTAGGCCCAGTTGCGCGAGCAGGCCGTCGAGCACCACCAGTTTGTCTTCACGCCCCTGAAACAGGTGCGGGATGCCGAGGTTCTTCGCGCGGCGCTCGACCACCGGGGTCTTGCGACCGCTGATGATCGCGGTTTGTACGCCGGCATTCATCAGCATCTTGATGCCCTGGCCGTCGAGGGTGTTGAAGGTCTTGAACTCGCTGCCGTCTTCGAGGAAGTACAGGCGCCCGTCGGTGAGCACACCGTCGACGTCGAATACTGCCAGTTTGATCGCTTTGCCGCGTTGCAGCAGATCGTTGCTCATTACATGACTCCTGCGCGCAGCAGATCGGAGAGGTTGAAGGCGCCGATCGGGCGATCCTCCTCGTCGACGACTACCAGAGCGTTGATTCGATGGTCTTCCATGATTTTCAGGGCTTCGGCGGCGAGCATGTCGGGCCGGGCGGTCTTGCCGTGTGCGGTCATCACCTGATCGATGGTGGCGCTGCGGATGTCGATGGCGCGATCCAGGGTGCGGCGCAAATCACCGTCAGTGAAGATCCCGGCGAGCTTGCCATCGGCTTCAATAATAGCGGTCATGCCCAGACCCTTGCGCGTCATTTCCATCAGCGCGTCTTTGAGCAGGGTGCCGCGTTGTACTTGCGGCAGCTCCTGCCCGGCGTGCATGACGTTTTCCACTTTCAGCAACAGGCGACGGCCAAGGGCGCCGCCGGGATGCGAGAAGGCAAAATCTTCAGCGGTGAAACCACGCGCTTCCAGCAAGGCCACGGCGAGGGCATCGCCCATGACCAGCGCTGCAGTAGTAGAAGAGGTCGGCGCCAGATTCAACGGACAGGCTTCGTGCTCGACATGCACATTGAGATTGACCTCGGCAGCCTTCGCCAATGGCGACTGCGGATTACCGGTGACGCTGATCAGCTGGATGCCGAGGCGTTTGATCAATGGCAGCAGCGTCACGATTTCGTTGGTCGAGCCGGAGTTCGACAGGGCCAGAATCACATCGTCGCGGGTGATCATGCCCATGTCGCCATGGCTGGCTTCGGCCGGATGCACGAAAAACGCCGGGGTGCCGGTGCTGGCCAGGGTGGCGGCGATCTTGTTGCCGATGTGCCCGGATTTGCCCATGCCGACCACGACCACGCGGCCCTTGCTGGCCAGAATCATCTCGCAAGCGCGTACGAAATCGGCGTCGATATGGGCCATCAAGCCTTGGACGGCTTCCACTTCGAGGCGGATGGTGCGTTGTGCCGATTGAATCAGGTCGCGGGTTTTGCTCATGTCAGAATCGTATGGGCCGATGAAAAGGCGGCGATTATAGCGGTTATGTGGCAAAGCCTCACGCAAGTTCGACGTGCTTTGTCATTACTGGTTACCAAAACCCTCTGAAACTCGCTCGGGCCCTCTTCAGTCGGCGATCTTGGCCGGGTTCTCGCTTGGGCGCTCAGCCTTTGCAGTGATATAGTTCGCCGCCAGTTCGGCCTGCCCGGGATGCAGGTGTTTCCGAGGAAAGTCTGGCATCCCAGTGAGAGGCTGCATCGCAAGGAGTTTAGATGAGTGCCGATAACGCCTACGCGGTCGAGCTGAAGGGAGTCTCCTTCAAGCGCGGTGCGCGGAGCATTTTCAATAACGTCGATATCCGCATCCCGCGCGGCAAGGTCACCGGCATCATGGGGCCTTCCGGCTGCGGCAAGACCACGCTGCTGCGCCTGATGGGCGCGCAGTTGCGGCCGTCCGGCGGCGAAGTCTGGGTCAACGGGCAGAACCTGCCGACGCTGTCGCGCAGCGATCTGTTCGATGCGCGCAAGCACATGGGCGTGCTGTTTCAGAGCGGTGCGCTGTTTACCGATCTCGATGTGTTCGAGAACGTGGCCTTTCCGTTGCGGGTGCACACGCAACTGCCGGAAGACATGATCCGCGACATCGTCCTGCTGAAATTGCAGGCCGTGGGCCTGCGTGGCGCCATCGATCTGATGCCGGACGAACTGTCCGGCGGCATGAAGCGCCGTGTAGCATTGGCCCGGGCGATTGCCCTCGACCCGCAGATTCTCATGTACGACGAGCCCTTCGTGGGCCAGGACCCGATCGCCATGGGCGTGTTAGTGCGCCTGATCCGCCTGCTCAACGATGCTCTGGGAATCACCAGCATCGTGGTTTCGCACGATCTGGCGGAAACCGCGAGCATTGCCGACTACATCTATGTCGTGGGCGATGGTCAGGTGCTGGGCCAAGGCACACCGGATGAGCTGATGAATTCCGATGATCCGCGTATCCGCCAGTTCATGACCGGTGATCCCGATGGCCCGGTGCCGTATCACTTTCCAGCGACGGATTACCGCGCAGATCTTCTGGGGAAGCGTTGATGCGCAGAATTTCATTGATGGAACGCGTGCGTCGGTTCGGCGAATCGGCGATCGACGCGGTCGCGGTGTTTGGTCGGGCGACCCTGTTCCTGTTTCACGCCCTGCTGGGCCGTGGCGGTATCAGCGGTGGTTTCGGCCTGCTGGTCAAGCAGCTGCATTCGGTCGGCGTCATGTCGCTGGTGATCATCGTGGTCTCCGGCATTTTCATCGGCATGGTCCTGGCGTTGCAGGGCTTCAGCATTCTTTCCAGCTATGGTTCAGAGCAGGCGGTGGGGCAGATGGTCGCCCTGACGCTGCTGCGTGAACTGGGGCCGGTGGTCACGGCGTTGCTGTTTGCCGGGCGGGCCGGTTCGGCGTTGACCGCCGAGATCGGCAACATGAAATCCACCGAGCAGTTGTCCAGCCTGGAAATGATCGGTGTCGATCCGCTCAAGTACATCATTGCCCCGCGCCTGTGGGCCGGCTTCATTTCCCTGCCGGTGCTGGCGATGATCTTCAGCGTCGTCGGCATCTGGGGCGGTTCGTGGGTGGCAGTCGACTGGCTGGGCGTTTATGAAGGCTCGTACTGGGCGAACATGCAGAACAGCGTGAACTTCACCAGTGACGTGCTCAATGGCGTGATCAAAAGTGTCGTTTTCGCCTTCGTCGTGACCTGGATCGCCGTATTCCAAGGCTATGACTGTGAACCCACTTCCGAGGGGATCAGTCGTGCCACCACCAAGACCGTGGTGTTTGCCTCGCTGGCAGTGCTCGGTCTGGACTTTATTCTGACCGCTTTGATGTTTGGAGATTTCTGATGCAAAACCGCACCCTGGAAATCGGTGTCGGCCTGTTCCTGCTGGCAGGGATCCTGGCTTTGCTGCTGCTCGCCTTGCGCGTCAGCGGCCTGTCTCCGACTTCGTCCACCGACACTTACAAGTTGTATGCATATTTCGACAATATCGCCGGTCTGACGGTCAGAGCCAAAGTGACCATGGCCGGGGTGACCATCGGCAAGGTCACCGCTATCGATCTGGATCGCGACAGCTTCACTGGTCGGGTCACGCTGCAAGTGGATAAAAAGGTCGACAACCTGCCGGTCGATTCCACAGCGTCTATCCTGACCGCGGGTCTGCTGGGCGAGAAATACATCGGTATCAGCGTCGGCGGTGAAGACACCCAGTTGAAAGACGGTGGAACCATCCACGACACGCAGTCGTCACTGGTACTGGAAGACCTGATCGGTAAATTCCTGCTCAATACCGTTAGCAAAGACGCCAAATGAGGAGCTTTTGAATGATCTCTATCTTGCGACGTGGCCTGTTGGTGTTGCTCGCGGCCCTGCCGTTGATGGCTAATGCTGCACCGGGGCAATCGGCTCATGACCTGATTCAGGACACCACGAACCGGATGCTTGCCGACTTGCAGGCAAACAAAGAGAAGTACAAGCAGGATCCGCAGGATTTCTATGCGGCGCTCAACAACATTGTGGGGCCAGTGGTGGATGCCGAGGGCATCTCCAAAAGCATCATGACCGTGAAGTATTCGCGCAAGGCCACGCCTGAGCAGATGCAGCGCTTTCAGGAAAACTTCAAGCGCGGTCTGTTCCAGTTCTACGGCAACGCTTTGCTGGAATACAACAACCAGGGTATTACCGTTGACCCGGCCAAAGACGAATCGGGCGAGCGCACCAGCGTCAACATGACCGTCAAGGGCAGCAACGGCGCGATCTATCCGGTGCAATACACGCTTGAGAAGATCAGCGGCGAGTGGAAACTGCGCAACGTGATCATCAACGGCATCAATATCGGCAAGCTGTTCCGTGACCAGTTCGCCGACGCCATGCAACGCAATGGCAACGATCTGGACAAGACCATCGATGGCTGGGCCGGTGAAGTGGCCAAGGCCAAGCAGGAAACCGACAAAGCCGCCGCGAAGCCAGCGCAATGAGTGAGGCGGCAGTTCGTATGAGTGATGTCGACGAGCTGGTGCTCAGCGGCGTGCTGGATTACCGCACCGGGTCCGACCTGCGCAAGGAAGGGCAGGCGCTGATCAAGTCGAGCAAGGCATCGGCGCTGGTCATCGATTGTTCGGCGGTGCAGAAGTCCAGCAGCGTCGGCCTGTCGTTGCTACTGTGCTTCATGCGTGATGCGCAGGCGGCCGGCAAGGCCGTCAGCATTCGCGCGATGCCTGACGACATGCTTGAAATCGCTCAGGTCAGTGAATTGACCGAGTTGTTGGCGCAACCCTGAACCATCATCTATAAAGAAGCCCCCCGTCAGAGTCCTGCGTTGCGGGGTTCGCAGGCGCGGGGCTTTTTTGTATGATGTCCGACCCGTGCGCACAGGGCGCCGATTGAGGTTGAGCATGCAGGCCGTAGAAGTGAAGAGCTTCCTTGAAGGAAAGCTGCCAGGAACGCTGGTAGAAGTTGAAGGCGAAGGCTGCAACTTCCAGCTGAACGTGATTAGCGATGAACTGGCGGCGTTGAGCCCGGTGAAGCGTCAGCAGCAGGTCTATGCCCATTTGAACCCATGGATCACCGATGGCAGCATCCATGCGGTCACTATGAAATTTTTCAGCCGCGCGGCCTGGGCCGAGCGCACCTGAGCCCTAGGGCGTCGAGATACTAATGGATAAATTGATTATTACCGGTGGCGCTCGTCTTGATGGCGAGATCCGCATTTCCGGCGCGAAGAACTCCGCCCTGCCGATTCTGGCTGCGACCTTGCTGTGCGATGGCCCGGTCACCGTCGGCAACCTGCCGCACCTGCACGACATCACCACCATGATCGAGCTGTTCGGGCGCATGGGCATCGAGCCGGTGATCGACGAGAAGCTCAGCGTCGAAATCGACCCGCGCACCATCAAGACCCTGATCGCCCCGTACGAACTGGTGAAAACCATGCGTGCGTCGATCCTGGTACTGGGTCCTATGGTCGCGCGTTTCGGTGAAGCCGAAGTCGCACTGCCTGGTGGTTGCGCCATCGGTTCGCGTCCGGTCGACCTGCACATTCGCGGTCTGGAAGCCATGGGCGCGGTCATCGACGTCGAAGGCGGCTACATCAAGGCCAAGGCGCCTGAAGGCGGCCTGCGCGGCGCGCACTTCTTCTTCGACACCGTCAGCGTGACCGGTACCGAAAACATCATGATGGCCGCTGCTCTGGCCAAGGGCCGCAGCGTGTTGCAGAACGCCGCGCGCGAGCCTGAAGTAGTCGACCTGGCGAACTTCCTCAATGCCATGGGCGCCAAGGTTTCCGGAGCCGGCACCGACACCATCACCATCGATGGCGTCGAGCGGCTGGGTTCGGCTTTCTACAAAGTCATGCCTGACCGTATCGAAACCGGCACCTACCTGGTCGCCGCTGCCGTGACCGGTGGTCGCGTCAAGGTCAAGGACACCGATCCGACCATCCTCGAAGCGGTGCTGGAAAAGCTGCGTGAGGCCGGTGCGGAAATCACCTGCGGTGAAGACTGGATCGAGCTGAACATGCACGGCAAGCGCCCGAAAGCGGTCAACGTGCGCACTGCGCCGTACCCGGCGTTCCCGACCGACATGCAGGCGCAGTTCATCTCGCTCAACGCCATTGCCGAAGGTACTGGTGCGGTGATCGAGACGATCTTCGAAAACCGTTTCATGCACGTGTACGAGCTGCACCGCATGGGCGCGCACATCCAGGTTGAAGGCAACACCGCGATCGTCACCGGTATCGAGAAGCTCAAGGGCGCGCCAGTCATGGCTACCGACCTGCGCGCGTCGGCCAGCCTGGTGATCTCGGCGCTGGTTGCCGAAGGCGACACGCTGATCGACCGCATCTACCACATCGACCGTGGTTACGAGTGCATCGAAGAAAAACTGCAAATGCTGGGTGCCAAGATCCGCCGCGTTCCGGGCTGATCGCTGCATCGGGACACAGGGACGTGTCCACTGAATTCGTTTCGAGTCGAGGGTGTACGCACCCTCGATGTATGTCCGGCGCCGATTGCGACCGGGCATGAGTACCTTGATAAGGACTGACGTTTCCCATGTTGACCATCGCACTGTCCAAGGGCCGCATCCTTGACGACACCCTGCCGCTTCTCGCTGAAGCGGGCATCGTGCCGACCGAGAATCCGGACAAGAGCCGCAAGCTGATCATTCCCACGACCCAGGACGACGTGCGTCTGCTGATCGTGCGTGCCACCGACGTGCCGACCTATGTCGAGCATGGCGCGGCCGACCTCGGCGTCGCCGGTAAGGACGTGCTGATGGAATACAGCGGCCAGGGCCTGTACGAGCCGCTGGACCTGCAGATCGCCCAGTGCAAGCTGATGACCGCCGGCAAGATCGGCGCGGCCGAGCCCAAGGGCCGTCTGCGCGTGGCGACCAAGTTCGTCAACGTTGCCAAGCGTTATTATGCCGAGCAGGGCCGTCAGGTCGACATCATCAAGCTGTACGGCTCGATGGAGCTGGCGCCGCTGATCGGGCTGGCCGACAAGATCATCGACGTGGTCGACACCGGTAACACCCTGCGCGCCAACGGCCTGGAACCCCAGGAACTGATCGCCACGATCAGCTCGCGTCTGGTGGTCAACAAGGCTTCAATGAAAATGCAGCACGCCCGAATCCAGGCGTTGATCGACACCCTGCGCAACGCAGTGGAATCGCGACACCGCGGCTGATCTACCTGCGCGGCCCGAGGCCGCGCCGTCTATCCGCCTCATAGCCAGAATTCTCAGGTGCCCAAGCGGATCGAATGCTAGTTTCGGGCGCCTGAGTTATTTGCCATTCCTATGAGGCTCTCGCTATGACCGCAACCACTGCAATTCGCCGACTCAACGCTGCTGACCCGGATTTCGCGCATCATCTGGATCATCTGCTGAGCTGGGAAAGTGTGTCTGACGACTCGGTCAATCAGCGCGTGCTCGACATCATCAAGGCTGTGCGCGAGCGCGGTGACGCGGCGCTGGTCGAATTCACCCAGAAGTTCGACGGTCTTGAAGTCGCCTCGATGGCCGACCTGATCCTGCCGCGCGAGCGCCTTGAACTGGCTTTGACCCGCATCACTGTGCCGCAACGCGAGGCCTTGGAAAAAGCCGCCGCCCGCGTGCGCAGCTATCACGAAAAACAGAAGCAGGATTCCTGGAGCTACACCGAGGCTGACGGCACGGTGCTCGGCCAGAAAGTCACGCCGCTGGATCGTGCCGGCCTGTACGTGCCGGGCGGCAAGGCCTCGTATCCGTCGTCGGTATTGATGAACGCGATTCCGGCCAAGGTGGCCGGCGTGACCGAAGTGGTCATGGTCGTGCCGACCCCGCGCGGTGAAATCAACGAGCTGGTGCTGGCCGCTGCCTGCATCGCCGGTGTCGACCGCGTGTTCACCATCGGCGGCGCGCAAGCGGTTGCCGCACTGGCTTATGGCACCGAAAGCGTGCCGCGTGTCGACAAGGTTGTCGGCCCGGGCAATATCTATGTAGCCACGGCCAAGCGCCATGTGTTCGGCCAGGTCGGCATCGACATGATCGCCGGCCCTTCGGAAATCCTCGTGGTCTGCGACGGCCAGACCGATCCGGACTGGATTGCCATGGACCTGTTCTCTCAGGCCGAGCACGACGAAGACGCGCAAGCGATTCTGGTCAGCCCGGACGCCGAGTTCCTCGACAAGGTGGCCGCGAGCATCGACAAACTGCTGCCGACCATGGACCGCGCGACCATCATCGAAACTTCAATCAATGGCCGTGGTGCGCTGATTCAGGTGAGCGACATGGCCCAAGCCATCGAAGTCGCCAACCGCATCGCCCCGGAACACCTGGAATTGTCGGTCGCTGATCCACAAGCCTGGCTGCCGCAGATCCGCCACGCCGGTGCGATCTTCATGGGCCGCCACACTTCCGAAGCGTTGGGCGATTACTGCGCCGGCCCGAACCACGTGTTGCCGACTTCCGGCACCGCGCGGTTCTCCTCGCCGCTGGGTGTCTACGACTTCCAGAAGCGCTCGTCGATCATCTTCTGCTCCGAGGCCGGCGCTTCCGAGCTGGGCAAAACAGCATCGGTACTGGCCCGTGGTGAATCGCTGAGCGCCCACGCACGCAGCGCCGAGTACCGCATCAAAGACCAAGACTTTCTGAAAGGGCAGGGGAACTGAGCGATGAGTAAATTCTGGAGCCCGTTCGTCAAGGATCTGGTGCCCTACGTGCCGGGCGAACAGCCGAAGCTGACCAAACTGGTCAAGCTCAATACCAACGAAAATCCGTATGGCCCGTCGCCAAAAGCACTGGCGGCGATGCAAGCCGAGCTCAACGACAACCTGCGCCTGTACCCGGACCCGAACAGTGATCTGCTGAAAAACGCCGTGGCCGAATACTACGGCGTGCAAACCAGTCAGGTGTTCCTCGGCAACGGTTCGGACGAAGTGCTTGCGCACATCTTCCACGGCTTGCTGCAACACGATCAGCCGCTGCTGTTCCCGGACATCAGCTACAGCTTCTATCCGGTCTACTGCGGTCTGTACGGCATTGAATTCGATGCGGTGCCGCTGGATGCGCAGTTCCAGATCAATCCGGCCGACTACGCCAAACCGAATGGCGGGATCATTTTTCCCAACCCGAACGCCCCGACCGGCTGCCTGCTGGCGCTGGACGCGGTCGAGCAAATCCTCAAGGCCAGTCCTGATTCGGTCGTGGTCGTGGATGAGGCGTACATCGACTTCGGCGGCGAGACGGCGATCAGTCTGGTGGATCGCTATCCGAATCTGCTGGTGACGCAGACGCTGTCCAAGTCACGCTCGCTGGCCGGCCTGCGTGTCGGTCTGGCGGTAGGGCATCCGGACCTGATCGAAGCGCTGGAGCGGATCAAGAACAGCTTCAACTCTTATCCACTGGATCGTCTGGCGATTGTCGGCGCGGCGGCGGCGTTTGCAGATCGCGAGTATTTCGACAAGACCTGTCGTCAGGTGATCGAGAGCCGCGAATGGGTGGTGGCGCAGTTGCAGGCTAAAGGCTTTGAAGTGCTGCCGTCGGCGGCCAACTTCATCTTCGCTCGCCACCCGCAGCATGATGCGGCGGGCCTGGCGGCCAAGCTGCGCGAGCAGGGCGTGATCGTGCGGCACTTCAAGCAGGAGCGGATTGCGCAGTTCCTGCGGATATCGGTGGGTACGCCGGAGCAGAATCAGGCGTTGATCGACGGCCTTGGCGACCTCTAAAAGCAAAAGCCCCTCACCCTAGCCCTCTCCCGGAGGGAGAGGGGACTGAATGGGGAATATTGCAGAATTTCACCGACCTGAATTTGGTTTACCGAATCCATAATCGACTCGGTCTTTCAGGTCGATGTATCCCGCAAGACAACTCGGTCGGCTCCCTCTCCCTCTGGGAGAGGGCTGGGG
>NZ_JBAWKM010000009.1:0-212382 GCF_037095675.1 Pseudomonas sp. CCNWLW23
GTGTAGTAGTGCTCTTGGGTGCCTTGAGCCGAAGTGCGGTACCACTGGATAACGATTTCGCTCATGCGCTCGCCGGAAGTCAGAGCTGCTTGCAGCAGTGGCGAAGCCTTGTCGTAGACCTTGGTGATCACAACTGGCTTGTGTACGCGCTGACCGGTTGGCTGACCGGATTGCGGGTCACGCGGGATGATCACGTCGTGGGTGAAAGCCTGAACCATAACCTGGTCTTCGTGGCCTTCCTGGTAGGTGTTGCCAACGGAGTCGGCGGTGAAAGCGCCGGCAGTGATCAGGCCTTGTTTTTCGCCGGTAACCGACATGTACGCTGGTGTTGCCATGGGGTGCTCTCCTTGCGGATAAAGTTAGGGTGCCCGGAGGCGAAATCGCCCGGTGGGTGGCTGAGGGTTATCAAGGAGCGTGCCAGGTTTTGCGCGGTGCCCGGATGGCGGGGACGCCACGCTGGTTGGTCATCATTCGGGGCGATTTTCAGCGGGAAAGTCGGGAGAAAGTGCGCAAGAAGTTGCGCAGTACTGCGCAACTTCTTGCGCACTTGGCTGCAGGCCTTGAAATGCTTGGGCTGCAGGGGATTCAGGCCCTGAAATATTACGGGCAACTGCGCAACTTCTTGCGCAGTTGGCGATTTGCCGGGACCGCGGTGTTGCCTTCGCGAGCAGGCTCGCTCCCACAAGGACAGTACTGCCAGCGAAAGCGTCTTATAAATGAAACACCGCCCTCGGCTATACTCCCCGCATTTCGATCAGGCACGAGGATTCACTGTGAAGAACTGGACGTTGCGCCAACGCATTTTGGCGAGCTTTGCGGTGATTATCGCCATCATGCTGTTGATGGTGGTGCTGTCCTACTCGCGGTTGCTGAAGATCGAGGCCAGTGAAAACAGCGTGCGCGACGATGCCATCCCCGGCGTCTATTACAGCTCGATGATTCGCGGCGCTTGGGTCGACAGTTATTTGCAGACCCAAAAACTGCTCGGCCTCAAGGAAGGCCAGGGCGTTTCCAGTGAAGACGCTGCCGACTACAAGGCGTTCGAGGCGCGTCTGCAAGAACATATGGCCAGCTATCGCAAGACCATGGCCACCGATGAAGACCGTTCCGAATTCGCCCTGTTCGAGAAGTACCACGATACCTACATGCAGATTCAGGATGCCGTGCTGGACCTGCACAAGCGCAATCTGGAAGCCGATGCCATCAAGCTGTTCAACGAGAAGCTGACCCCGGCGTGGTACACCGGACGCATGAAGCTCAACGACATCATTGGCGAGAACAAAGTTGTTGCCGATACCGCCATGGCCAACATCGACGACGCGGTGGCAACGGCCAAAGTCAGCATGGTCATTTCCCTGCTGGTCGCGGTGCTGGCCGCCGGCCTATGTGGTCTGCTGCTGATGCGCGCGATCATGGCGCCGATGAACCGCATCGTGACCATCCTCGACATCATGCGCACCGGTGATCTGAGTTCGCGCCTGAACCTTGATCGCAAGGACGAGTTCGGCGCAGTCGAAACCGGCTTCAACGACATGATGACCGAGCTGACGTCGCTGGTATCCCAAGCCCAGCGCTCCTCGGTGCAGGTGACCACCTCGGTGACCGAAATCGCTGCCACGTCCAAGCAGCAACAAGCCACCGCCACCGAAACCGCAGCGACTACCACCGAAATCGGCGCAACCTCCCGTGAGATCGCCGCGACCTCGCGGGATCTGGTGCGCACCATGACCGAAGTGTCCACCGCTGCCGATCAGGCCTCGGTGCTCGCCGGCTCCGGCCAGCAAGGCCTGGCGCGCATGGAAGACACCATGCACTCGGTCATGGGCGCGGCGGATCTGGTCAACGCCAAACTGGCGATCCTCAACGAGAAGGCCGGCAACATCAATCAGGTGGTGGTGACCATCGTCAAAGTGGCTGACCAAACCAACCTGCTGTCGCTCAACGCAGCGATCGAAGCCGAGAAGGCCGGCGAGTACGGTCGCGGGTTTGCCGTAGTCGCCACCGAAGTCCGGCGTCTGGCCGATCAGACCGCCGTGGCCACCTACGACATCGAACAGATGGTTCGCGAGATCCAGTCGGCGGTGTCGGCCGGGGTGATGGGCATGGACAAGTTTTCCGAAGAAGTGCGCCGCGGCATGTCGGAAGTGCAGCAGGTCGGCGAGCAGCTGTCGCAGATCATCCATCAGGTGCAGGCACTGGCGCCGCGCGTGCTGATGGTCAACGAAGGCATGCAGGCCCAGGCCACTGGCGCCGAACAGATCAACCATGCGCTGGTGCAGTTGGGCGATGCCAGCAGCCAGACCGTCGAATCGCTGCGTCAGGCCAGTTTCGCCATCGACGAACTGAGCCAGGTGGCCGTCGGCCTGCGCAGCGGCGTTTCGCGATTCAAAGTCTGATGAGCGAAATCATCGCCAAACGGGGCAGTGCGCCAGTGGCGAAGCAGGCGCTGTTTCTGCTGTTTCGCATCGGCAGCGAACGCTACGCCCTGCGCGCCACCGAAGTGGCCGAAGTGCTGCCGCGCCTGCCGTTGAAGCCGATTGCCCGGGCGCCGCACTGGGTGGCCGGGGTGTTCGCCTATCGCGGGGCGGTGGTGCCGGTGATCGACCTCAGTGCGCTGACTTTTGGCCGGCCCGCCGAGGCGCGCACCAGCACGCGGCTGGTGCTGGTCAATTATCAGCCGGATCAAGCGCAAGCAGCGCAATGGCTCGGGCTGATTCTCGAGCAGGCCACCGACACGCTGCGCTGTCATCCGCAAGATTTCCAGCCCTACGGCCTCGATAACCGCGAGGCGCCATACCTCGGCCCGGTGCGCGAAGATGCGCAGGGATTGCTGCAATGGGTGCGGGTCAATGACTTGCTCGATGACGCCGTGCGCGGTTTGCTGTTCCCCGATCCGCCGCGTGATCCGGCGCAGTTAGAGGCGCAGCCATGAGTGGTGATCAGCGCTTTTTCGATTTCCTCAAGGAACGCATCGGCCTCGATGTCGCTTCGGTGGGCGCGGCGATCATCGAGCGTGCCGTGCGCCAGCGCACCACGCTGTCCCAGGCCGCCCACGCCGACGAATACTGGCAGCTGTTGCAAGGCTCGCGGGATGAACAGCAGGCACTGATCGAAGCGGTGATCGTTCCGGAAACATGGTTTTTCCGTTACCCGGAATCCTTCGCCACCTTGGGCAAACTGGCCCGTCAGCGTCTCGCCGAGCTGAACAACATGCGCGCGTTGCGCATCCTCAGCCTGCCGTGCTCGACCGGCGAAGAACCCTATTCGATCGCCATGGCCCTGCTTGATGCCGGGCTCAAGCCGCATCAGTTCAAGGTCGATGGCATGGACATCAGCCCGTTGTCGGTGGACAAGGCGCGCCGTGCTGTTTACGGCAAGAACTCGTTTCGCGGGCAGGATCTGCAATTTCGCGATCGGCATTTCATGCCTGAGCAGGACGGCCACCGGGTCAACGAATACGTTCGCGAACAGGTGCGCTGGCAAGTCGGCAATGTCCTCGATCCGACACTGTTGGCGAGCGAGCCAGCCTTCGATTTCGTGTTCTGCCGCAACCTACTGATCTACTTCGACCAGCCGACGCAAAAGCAGGTGTTCGAAGTGCTCAAGCGCCTGACCCATGTTGACGGCGTGCTGTTTATCGGCCCGGCGGAGGGCAGTCTGCTCGGGCGCTTGGGCATGCGCTCGATCGGCATCCCGCAGTCGTTCGCTTTCAGCCGTCACAGCGAGCCGCACCCCGAACCGCTGCCGACGCCGAAAGCGGTCGCCGTGCCGGTCAGCCAGCCATTGCGCAGCGCGCCGCCAGCGCCAGTGCGCAATCGGCCGTTCGCTGCCGTGACGGCTTTGCCGGTGACGAAAAAAACTGCCAACCCCGACGCCGCGACGCTGCTGGCGCAAATCGCTGCACTGGCCAACGAAGGCAAAAGCGCCGAGGCCCGTGCCGCGTGCGAACACTATCTGCGCAGCCATGAGCCGGTGGCGCAGGTGTTCTACTGGCTCGGGCTGCTCAGCGATGTTGCCGGCTCGAGCCTCGAAGCCCAGGGTTATTACCGCAAGGCCTTGTACCTTGAACCGCAACATCCCGAAGCGTTGATGCACCTGGCCGCGTTGCTACAGGCTCAGGGCGACACGGCGGGTGCCCGACGATTGCAGGAGCGCGCCGCCCGCAGCGGGCGCACCGCCGACAGTGAGCGTAAACGATGAGCGCGTCCGACAACTTGAACGTTACCCACGAAGACGCCCGCGCCATCGACGATTGCTGGAACCGCATCGGCATTCATGGCGACAAGTCCTGCCCGTTGCTGGAAGAGCACATTCATTGCCGCAACTGCTCGGTGTATTCCGCCGCCGCCACACGCCTGCTCGACCGTTATTCGTTGCAGCAGGACCAGCGCGAAGCAGTGGTCAGCAAAGTCGAAATCGACGTCAAGACCCGCTCGCTGCTGATGTTTCGCCTCGGCGAGGAATGGCTCGGACTGGCCACGTGCACGCTTGTCGAAGTCGCGCCGTTGCAGGCGATACATTCGCTGCCGCACCAGCGCTCGCGGGCCTTGCTCGGCGTGGCCAATGTCCGTGGCGCCTTGGTCGCGTGCCTGTCGCTGGTGGAATTGCTCGACCTCGACGGCAGCGTTGCGCCGGCCAGCGGCGGGCGAGTCATGCCGCGCATGCTGATCATCGCTGCCCATGGCGGGCCGGTGGTGGTGCCGGTGGACGAGGTCGACGGCATTCATGCCATCGACGAACGCATCCTCGATGCTGCGTCACAGTCCGGTGCGCAGGCCAGTGCCAAGTACACCCGTGGCGTTCTGCAATATCGCGGTCGCAGCCTGCGCTGGCTGGATGAAGAACAGCTGTTGACCGCCGTGACCCGGAGCCTGACATGACCCCCGAGCAAATGCGCGACGCCTCCCTGCTCGAGCTGTTCAGCCTCGAAGCCGAGGCCCAGACCCAAGTGCTCAGCGCCGGGCTGCTGGCGCTGGAGCGCAATCCGACCCAGGCCGATCAGTTGGAGTCGTGCATGCGCGCGGCGCACTCCCTCAAAGGCGCAGCGCGGATTGTTGGTATCGACAGCGGCGTCAGCGTCGCCCACGTCATGGAAGATTGCCTGGTCAGCGCCCAGGAAGGGCGTTTGTTGCTGCGTCCCGAACACATCGACGCGTTGTTGCAGGGCACCGACCTGCTGATGCGCATCGCCACGCCGGCCAATGCGCCGCAACCTGCGGACATTGAAGCCTACGTGGCGCTGATGGGGCATTTGCTCGATCCGTCGGCGCCAGCCGCTGTGGTTGCCACGCCGACGATGGCCGAGTTGCAGGTCGAGCCCGCGCCAACAGCGACAGCGCCGATCATGGACGAGCCCGCCGAGCCGACCCCGCGTAAAAACAAACGCACCACCGAGGGCGGCGAGCGCGTCTTGCGCGTCACCGCCGAGCGCCTGAACAGCCTGCTCGATCTGTCGAGCAAATCGCTGGTGGAAACCCAGCGTCTCAAGCCGCATCTGGCGACCATGCAGCGCCTCAAACGCATGCAGAACAACGGCCTGCGCGCGCTGGAAAATCTCAATGTGCACCTGAAGGAGCATGCACTGAGCCTGGAAGCGCTCGAGTCGCTGGAAGATGCGCGACGTTTGCTCGCCGAGTCGCAGCAACTGCTCAGCGAGAAAAACGCCGAACTCGACGAATTCGCCTGGCAGGCCAGTCAGCGCGCGCAAGTGCTCTATGACACCGCGCTGGCCTGTCGCATGCGCCCGTTCGCCGACGTGTTGAGCGGGCAGGCGCGCATGGTTCGCGACCTCGGTCGCAGCCTCGGCAAGCAGGTGCGCCTGGAGATCGAAGGCGAGAAAACCCAGGTCGATCGCGATGTGCTGGAAAAGCTCGAAGCGCCGCTGACTCACTTGCTGCGCAACGCTGTCGATCACGGCATCGAAACCCCGGAGCAACGCCTGCTCAAGGGCAAGCCGGAAGAGGGCCTGATTCGCCTGCGCGCTTCCCATCAGGCCGGTTTGCTGGTGCTGGAATTGAGCGACGACGGCGGTGGCGTCGATCTGGAAAAAGTCCGCCGCAGCATCGTCGAACGGCAGTTATCCCCAGCCGAAACCGCAGCGCAATTGAGCGAAGAGGAACTGCTGACCTTCCTGTTTCTGCCGGGCTTCAGCCTGCGCGACAAGGTTACCGAAGTGTCCGGGCGCGGCGTCGGTCTCGACGCTGTTCAGCACATGGTTCGCCAGTTGCGTGGGGCCGTGGTGCTGGAGCAGACGGCGGGCGAGGGCAGTCGTTTCCATTTGGAGGTGCCGTTGACGCTTTCGGTGGTGCGCAGTCTGGTGGTGGAAGTCGGTGAAGAGGCTTACGCGTTCCCGCTGGCGCACATCGAACGCATGTGCGATCTGGCCCCGGAAGACATCGTGCAGGTCGAAGGACGTCAGCATTTCTGGCACGAAGGCCAGCATGTCGGGCTGGTTGCGGCCAGCCAGTTGCTCAATCGCCCGGCCAGTCAGAACGATGGCGCTACCCTGAAAGTCGTGGTGATCCGCGAGCGCGAGGCGATTTATGGGGTGGCGGTCGAGCGCTTCGTGGGTGAGCGCACGCTCGTGGTGTTGCCGCTGGACGAGCGTCTGGGCAAGGTTCAGGACATCTCCGCCGGGGCCTTGCTCGATGATGGCTCGGTGGTGCTGATCGTCGATGTCGAAGACATGCTGCGTTCGGTGGACAAACTGCTCAACACCGGGCGCCTGGAGCGCATTGCCCGCCACGGCAATCAAGCTGCCGAAGCGGCGCGCAAACGAGTCTTGGTGGTCGACGATTCGCTGACCGTGCGCGAGCTGCAACGCAAACTGCTGCTCAATCGTGGCTACGACGTCGCGGTGGCGGTGGACGGCATGGATGGCTGGAACGCGCTGCGTTCGGAGAACTTCGATCTGCTGATCACCGACATCGACATGCCGCGCATGGACGGCATCGAGCTGGTCACGCTGCTGCGCCGCGACAACCGCCTGCAATCGCTGCCGGTGATGGTCGTGTCGTACAAGGATCGCGAAGAAGACCGCCGCCGTGGACTGGATGCCGGCGCCGACTATTATCTAGCCAAAGCCAGTTTTCATGACGACGCCCTGCTCGATGCAGTGGTCGAGCTCATCGGAGGAGCGCGGACATGAGGATCGCAATCGTCAACGACATGCCCTTGGCGGTGGAGGCTCTGCGCCGGGCGCTGGCCTTCGAGCCGGCGCATCAGGTGATCTGGGTCGCCAGCAACGGCGCCGAGGCGGTGCAACGCTGCGCCGAGTGCACGCCAGACCTGATTTTGATGGATCTGATCATGCCGATCATGGACGGCGTCGAGGCCACGCGGCGGATCATGGCCGAAACGCCGTGCGCGATTGTCATCGTCACCGTGGATCGTCAACAGAACGTGCACCGCGTGTTCGAGGCCATGGGCCACGGCGCGCTGGATGTGGTCGACACCCCGGCGATCGGCGCCGGCAATGCCCAGGAAGCGGCGGCGCCGTTGTTGCGCAAGATCCTCAACATCGGCTGGCTGATCGGCGACAAGGCGCCACGCGCGCGCCCGGCGCCGAGTTCGCCGCGCAGTTCGCCGTCACGTCAGCGGCTGGTGGCGATCGGTTCGTCTGCCGGTGGGCCGGCGGCGCTGGAAGTGCTGCTCAAAGGCCTGCCGAAGGATTTTTCCGCCGCGATCGTGCTGGTGCAGCATGTCGATCAGGTGTTCGCCGCCGGCATGGCCGAATGGCTGGCCAGTGCCAGCGGCCTCGATGTGCGTCTGGCCCGCGAAGGCGAGCCGCCGCAAAGTGGTGCGGTGCTGCTCGCCGGGACCAATCACCATATTCGCCTGTTGAAAAACGGCACGCTGGCCTACACCGCCGAACCGGTCAACGAGATCTATCGGCCCTCGATCGACGTGTTTTTCGAGAGCGTCGCCAGTTACTGGAACGGTGACGCCGTCGGGGTTTTATTGACCGGGATGGGGCGCGATGGCGCGCAAGGGCTTAAGCTCATGCGCCAGCAGGGTTATTTGACCATTGCGCAGGATCAGCACAGCAGTGCGGTGTACGGCATGCCCAAGGCTGCCGCGGCGATCGATGCCGCGGTGGAAATCCGCCCGCTGGAAAAGATAGCGCCACGATTGCTGGAGATTTTCCCCAAATGAACAGGTTGTTCCGCAATCCAGGCCCCCGCAGTACTCAGGTGACCGCTCATGAATGATTTACAGATCGACGACATTAAAACCGACGAGAACGCCGCCATGGTGTTGTTGGTGGATGATCAGGCGATGATCGGCGAAGCGGTGCGCCGTGGGCTGTCGAATCAGGAAAACATCGACTTCCACTTCTGCTCCGACCCGCAGCAGGCCATCGCCCAGGCGGTGCGGATCAAACCGACGGTGATCCTCCAGGATCTGGTGATGCCCGGCCTTGATGGCCTGAGCCTGGTGCGCGAATACCGCAATCATCCGGCGACCAAGGACATCCCGATCATCGTCCTCTCGACCAAGGAAGACCCGCTGATCAAGAGCGCGGCGTTTTCCGCTGGCGCCAACGATTATCTGGTGAAACTGCCGGACACCATCGAACTGGTCGCGCGGATCCGCTACCACTCGCGTTCCTACATGACATTGCTGCAACGCGACGCCGCGTACCGTGCGTTGCGGGTCAGCCAGCAGCAGTTGCTCGACACCAATCTGGTGCTGCAACGGCTGATGAACTCCGATGGCCTGACCGGGCTGTCCAACCGTCGTCACTTTGACGAGTACCTGGAACTGGAGTGGCGCCGTTCGTTGCGCGATCAGACGCAGCTTTCACTGCTGATGATCGACGTCGATTACTTCAAGTCGTACAACGACAGTTTCGGCCACGTTGAAGGCGACGAAGCGTTGCGCAAGGTCGCCACAGCCATCCGTGACGCCAGCTCGCGGCCATCGGACCTGCCGGCGCGTTATGGCGGCGAGGAGTTTGTGCTGGTCCTGCCAAACACTTCGCCGGGCGGCGCGCGGCTGTTGGCCGAAAAACTGCGCCAGACTGTGGCGGCGCTGAAAATTCCGCACAACACGCCGGCCGAGGGTTCCAGTCTGACCATCAGCATCGGTCTGGCGACCATGGTGCCCCAGGCGGGGAGTGATTGCCGGCTGCTGATCTCGGCGGCGGATCGCGGGTTGTATCTGGCCAAGAACAATGGGCGCAATCAGGTCGGGATCGAGTAACGGCCGATGCCCTCACCCCAGCCCTCTCCCGGAGGGAGAGGGGGCCGACCGAGGTGTCTCGGGCCAGACATCGACCTGAGAGATCGCAGCGATTGTGGATCTTCAGGCTTGGCGATCACGGATTCGGTGAAGCCATTCTATTCTGCGTATGTTTCAAATATCCCCCGATCGGTCCCCTCTCCCTCCGGGAGAGGGCTAGGGTGAGGGCAGCAATCTCGGCCCATTCACCGCCAGACGGGCTGCCGCGACAGCCTGTTTACGTTATACTCGCCGGCTTTCAAAAGTTCGCCAACGAGTGCTGCCCGTCATGGAAATCAACCCGATCCTGAACACCATCAAGGACCTGTCCGAGCGCTCCGAAACTATTCGGGGGTATCTTTGACTACGATCAAAAGCATGAGCGTCTGACCGAGGTCAACCGCGAGCTTGAAGATCCGAGTGTCTGGAACAAACCTGAATACGCCCAGGAGCTGGGCCGCGAGCGTGCTGCGCTGGCGCAGATCGTCGACACCCTCGACGAACTGAACGGCGGTCTGGCCGATTGCCGCGACCTGCTGGACATGGCCGTCGAAGAGAATGACGAAGGCGCAGTGGGCGATGTCGTCGCCGAGCTGGCCCGTCTCGAGGAAAATCTGGCCAAGCTGGAATTCCGCCGCATGTTCAGCCATGAAATGGACCCGAACAACGCCTACCTGGACATCCAGGCCGGTTCCGGCGGTACCGAAGCGCAGGACTGGGCCAACATCCTGCTGCGCATGTACCTGCGCTGGGCCGACAAACGCGGTTTCGATGCGACCATCATGGAACTGTCCGCCGGTGAAGTCGCCGGGATCAAGGGCGCGACCGTGCACATCAAGGGCGAATACGCCTTTGGCTGGCTGCGTACCGAGATCGGCGTGCACCGTCTGGTGCGCAAGAGCCCGTTCGACTCCGGCAACCGTCGCCATACCTCGTTCTCCGCGGTTTTCGTCTCGCCAGAGATCGATGACAAGGTGGAAATCGAAATCAACCCGGCAGACCTGCGGATCGACACCTATCGTTCCTCCGGTGCCGGTGGTCAGCACGTAAACACCACCGACTCGGCCGTACGTATCACCCACGTACCGACCAACACCGTGGTCAGCTGCCAGAACGAACGTTCCCAGCACGCCAACAAGGACACCGCCATGAAAATGCTGCGGGCCAAGTTGTACGAGCAGGAAATGCAGAAGCGCAATGCGGCCTCGCAGGCGCTGGAAGACACCAAGTCCGATATCGGCTGGGGTCACCAGATCCGCTCTTACGTGCTCGATGCCTCGCGGATCAAGGATCTGCGGACCAACATCGAACGCAGCGATTGCGACAAGGTGCTCGACGGCGACATCGACGAGTACCTGGAAGCCAGCCTGAAATCCGGCCTGTAACACCCTCTGTGGGAGCGGGCTCGCCCGCGATCCCCAGCCGAAGGCTGGGGGCAACGAACCTGATGGAATACTTAAAGACATGAGCGACCTACAACTCGACCCGCAAGCCCTGCAACAGGAAGAAAACTCCCTGATCGCCCTGCGCAAGGAAAAGCTTGCTGCCGAGCGCGCCAAGGGCAATGCCTTCCCGAACGACTTCCGCCGCGACAACTACTGCGATGCCTTGCAGAAACAGTACGCGGACAAGACCAAGGAAGAGCTGGCAGAGGCTGCAATCCCGGTCAAGGTTGCCGGTCGCATCATGCTCAACCGTGGCTCGTTCATGGTGATCCAGGACATGACCGGGCGCATTCAGGTCTACGTCAACCGCAAGACACTGTCCGAAGAAACCCTGGCCGCGGTGAAAACCTGGGACATGGGCGACATCATTGCCGCCGAAGGCACCCTGGCGCGTTCCGGCAAAGGCGACCTGTACGTTGAAATGACCAACGTGCGCCTGCTGACCAAGTCGCTGCGCCCGCTGCCGGACAAGCACCACGGCCTGACCGACACCGAACAGCGCTACCGCCAGCGCTACGTCGACCTGATCGTCAACGAAGACGTGCGCCAGACCTTCCGCGTGCGTTCGCAAGTGATCGCGCACATCCGCAGCTTCCTGATGAAGCGCGACTTCCTCGAAGTCGAAACGCCGATGCTGCAGACCATTCCCGGCGGCGCTGCAGCCAAGCCGTTCGAAACCCACCACAACGCGCTGGACATGGAAATGTTCCTGCGTATCGCCCCTGAGCTGTATCTGAAGCGTCTGGTGGTCGGTGGTTTCGAGAAAGTCTTCGAGATCAACCGCAACTTCCGTAACGAAGGCGTTTCGACTCGTCACAATCCTGAATTCACCATGTTGGAGTTCTATCAGGCGTACGCCGATTACGAAGACAACATGGACCTGACCGAAGAACTGTTCCGCGAGCTGGCGCAGCTGGTGCTGGGCAGCACCGACGTGCCGTACGGCGACAAAGTGTTCCACTTCGGCGAGCCGTTCGTGCGTCTGTCGGTGTTCGACTCGATCCTCAAGTACAACCCTGAGCTGACTGCCGATGATCTGAACGACATCGACAAGGCTCGCGCCATCGCCAAGAAGGCCGGCGCCAAGGTGCTGGGCTTCGAAGGTCTGGGCAAATTGCAGGTGATGATTTTCGAAGAACTGGTCGAGCACAAGCTGGAGCAGCCGCACTTCATCACTCAGTACCCGTTCGAAGTGTCGCCGCTGGCCCGTCGTAACGACGAGAACCCGAACGTCACCGACCGCTTCGAGCTGTTCATTGGTGGTCGTGAAATCGCCAACGCCTACTCCGAGTTGAACGACGCCGAAGACCAGGCCGAGCGCTTCATGGCGCAGGTGGCCGACAAGGACGCCGGCGACGATGAAGCCATGCACTACGACGCCGACTTCGTCCGTGCGCTGGAGTACGGCATGCCGCCAACCGCCGGCGAAGGTATCGGCATCGATCGTCTGGTGATGTTGCTGACCAACTCGCCGTCGATCCGCGATGTGATCCTGTTCCCGCACATGCGACCGCAAGCGTAAACGTTTCAGTTAAAAAGCCGCCTAAAACAGGCGGCTTTTTATTGCCTGTCTGGTACAAATGTATCAATTGGTTAATTTGGCATTAGTAGAGGAAGTGCTGTCGTGATGGGTGCATTAGCTCAAGAAGGTGCAGCGGGTATCGCCACTGCGGTCGCTGAAAGTGTTCAGTACCAGGGCCGCAAGGCCAGCCGACAGGGCAGTGAGCAGCGTCGCCAGGACATTCTCGACGCCGCGATGCGCATTGTCGTGCGCGACGGCGTGCGTGCCGTGCGCCATCGTGCGGTCGCGGCGGAGGCCGGCGTGCCGCTGTCGGCGACCACGTATTACTTCAAGGACATCGATGACCTGCTCACCGATACCTTCGCCCAATACGTTGAACGCAGCGCGGCGTACATGGCCAAGTTGTGGATCAATAACGAGGGTCTGTTGCGCGAAATGGTGGTCAGCGCCGACGGCAGCCCGGAGTCGCGCTCGCAACTGGCCGATGACATCGCGCGGCTGATGGCCGATTACGTGCACCGGCAATTGATCAATCGGCGCGAGCATCTGATGGCCGAGCAGGCGTTCCGCCAGGAAGCGCTGCTCAACCCGCGTCTGGCCATTCTGGTGCGCTCGCATCAGCAGATTCTGCTGCAGGGCACCTGCCAGTTGTTCCAGGTACTGGGCTCGCGCGAACCGCAGCAGGATGCCAAGGTGTTGACGGCGATTATCGGCCGGATGGAATATCAGGGCCTGCTCAACGACGCCGAGCCTCTGGCCGAAGAGGACATGCTCGGGATTCTGACGCGGTATATGCACCTGGTGCTGGCGTCGGTCTAGCGTTTCACGCTACACCCTGTGGGAACGAGCCGTTGATGATCGTTCCCTCGCTCCGCGTGGGAATGCATCCTGTGACGCTCTGCGTCACGCAGCAAAAAGGGACGCGGCGCGTCCCGGGCGACATTCCCACGCAGAGCGTGGGAACGATCAAAAGTCTGAGTTTCAGCACGTCACGTTTTCTACAGGAGTTTCGGGTGGACGATTACCAGCAGACGATACGCATGTTGTCCGATCGCATTGTGCTGGCGCAGACGCCGATCCGCGTGCTCGATGCGGTCAAGTGGGACGACAACGTGCGCAAGGGCTTCCTCAAGGCCAAGGGCAAGGAAATGCCGGCGGTGGATCGCGACTACTACCTCAACCGCCCGCTGTCGTTCGATTCGAGCCAGGTCAAACTGGAATTCCAGAACATCGAGCGCGACATCACCCGCCAGCTCGGCCAGTTCAACCCGGTCGGGCAGATCATGCGGCGCATGTGCAAGGAATACCGCATGGTGGTGCGCATGCTCGAAGCGCGCGGCACCGAGGACTTCGGCCTGATCTCGCAGGAGCTGTACGGCGCGGCGTCCGATGCCTTCCACGCCGGTGACCCGACATTGGCCGACCTCGGCCTGATGATGTCCGACTACCTGAACAACATCGACGGACGCGGCGATCTGAAGGACGAGCCGAAAATCCTCACCGCCAAAGACGCAGTGCACCTGCTGCAGACCCGACTGAACAAGGTATTCGGTGAGGCCGAAGAAACCATTCGCGTGTTCGAGTCCGACGGCATCGTCGCCGACGCCGCCGCAGGCGCTGACTACATCAAGATCCGCACCGACGCGCTGTTCAACGACCGCGACGTCCGTGCATTGGAAGTCCACGAAGGCCTGGTGCACGTCGGCACCACACTCAATGGCTTGAATCAGCCGATCTGCACGTTCCTGTCGAAAGGCCCGCCCTCGTCGACGGTGACCCAGGAAGGCCTGGCGATCCTGATGGAAATCATCACCTTCGCCTCTTACCCGAGTCGCCTGCGCAAACTGACCAACCGCACCCGTGCGATTCATATGGTGGAAGAGGGCGCCGACTTTTTGCAGATCTACGAATTCTTCCGCGAGCAGGGTTTCGAGATGGCCGAAAGCTACGGCAACGCCAGCCGGGTTTTCCGTGGCTCGACGCCGACCGGTCTGCCATTCACCAAAGACTTGTCCTACCTCAAGGGCTTCATCATGGTTTACAACTACATTCAGTTGGCCGTGCGCAAGGGCAAGCTCGAGCAGATTCCGTTGTTGTTCTGTGGCAAGACCACACTGGAAGACATGCGGACCTTGCGCCAACTGGTGGATGAAGGCCTGGTGGTGCCGCCGAAGTATCTGCCGGATCAGTTCCGTGACTTGAATGCGTTGTCGGCGTGGATGTGTTTCTCCAACTTCCTCAACCATTTGAGCCTGGACCGGATTGAGGCGGATTACTCCAATATCCTCTAGACCCAGCACCGAACCCCTTGTGGGAGCGAGCCTGCTCGCGAATGCGATTTCACCTTCAACATTGATGTCGGCTGATACACCGCTTTCGCGAGCAGGCTCGCTCCCACAGGTTTGATTTGTGTTCAGTTCTCTTCTTTGCGAGGTTTCACCGGATGAGAATCCTCGGCATCCTTTGCCTGCTCTTGACCCTCGGTGGTTGCAGTTCGCTACTGTTCTACCCGGAACCGGGCCAGATCTTCACCCCGGACAAAGCCAAACTCGAATACCGCACCGTCACCCTGCTCACCGCTGATGGCTTGAAACTCAACGCCTGGTGGCTGCCGGCCAAACCTGGCGTCGAGGTCAAAGGCACGGTCCTGCATCTGCACGGCAACGGCGGCAATCTGCCGATGCATCTGGGCGGCAGCTGGTGGTTGCCGAAGAACGGCTATCAGGTCTTGTTGGTCGACTATCGCGGCTACGGTTTGTCCGAAGGCAAGCCGAGCCTGCCGGCGATCTACCAGGACATCGACGCCGCGTTCGCCTGGCTCGACAACGCGCCCGAGGTCAAAGGCAAACCGCTGGTGCTGCTCGGGCAGAGTCTGGGCGGCGCGATGTCGGTGCATTGGCTGGCGCAGCACCCGGAGCGGCAAAAACAACTCAAGGCCCTGGTGCTGGATGGCGTGCCGGCCAGTTATCGCAGCGTCGGCCAATTCGCCCTCAGCACTTCGTGGCTGACCTGGCCATTGCAAGTGCCGCTGTCGTGGCTGGTGCCGGACGGCGACAGCGCAATCAACTCGATGGCGCAGCTGACCGGCGTGCCGAAGCTGATCTTCCATAGCATCGACGATCCGCTGGTGCCGATGGCCAACGGCATTCGCCTGTATCAGGCAGCGCCGCCGCCGCGTGTGTTGCAACTGACCCGTGGTGGTCATGTGCAGACCTTCGGCGACCCGGTGTGGCGTCAGGTCATGCTGCGCTATCTCGACGACCCCGAACACTTCGACGGCCTGCGCCGCCTCGGCGAAATCCCCAATTATCCGCCGCCCCCGAATTCCGAAGATGAGACCCCGCAATGAGTGAAGAACGTAATGCCATCCCGCTGATCATCACCGGTATCTGCAGCATCCTCGGCACCGTCGGGGCGCTGTGGTACTACGGCTACCTGCACTTCGCCAAGCCGGAGGATGCGTTGCTGCTCAGCGAATTCACCATGCTCAAGACCGTGCCGGGCGAGGACTACAAAGTCTCGCTGACACCTGCGCCGCAAGTGGCGCAGTGCATTGATGGCGTGCTGGTGCTGTTCGATACCGAACAGAAAGGCCTGACCGGGGTGTTGATCAACGCGCAGAAAAAAGCTGTGCGGTGTATGGGCGAAGATACTCCGCAGAAACTCGAGAAGTGATTCTGCAGGTTCAGCCCTCACCCTAACCCTCTCCCAGAGGGAGAGGGGACTGACCGAGGTGTTTGTTTAAGCTACGTCGACCTGATCCATTGCGCCGAACACAAGTTTTGAAAGCGGCACAAATCGGCTCCCTCTCCCTCGGGAGAGGGCTGGGGTGAGGGGCTACGATGTCTGATCCCACAAAAAAAGCCCCGCCTGATCAAGTCAGGCGGGGCTTTTGCGTTACCGGGTGAAGCTTAGTTCGAGCTCACCGAAGAACGCGGTGCTACTGGCTGGTTGTCGTTGGAAATGGTCACTTCCACACGACGGTTCATCGCACGGCCCGAGACGCTGCCGTTATCCGCTACCGGGTACTCCTTGCCATAACCCTGAGCGACGATGCGCGAAGGATCGACGCCCATCTTGATCAGAGCCATCTGCACGGAAGTTGCGCGGCGCTCGGACAGCGACTGGTTGTAGCTCGCGGTGCCGGTGCTGTCGGTGTAACCCTCGACGATCACTTTGCGATCCGGGTTTTCCTGAAGGAATTGCGCCAGTTTGTTGATGTTCACCAGGCCGCTGGATTTCAGATCAGCCTTGTTGGTGGCGAACAGCACGTCACCGAAAGTCACCAGCGTGCCGCGATCGGTCTGCTTGGCGTTGAGGCTGTCCTGCAGCTGTTTGATCTGCTGGTCACGGGCATCCAGACGGGCCTGGGCACGTTGGGCTGCGGCGTTTTTCAGGTTGTTTTCAGCGGTGCGCAGAGCGATTGTCTGCTTGGCCACTTCGACGCGCTGGTTGGTCAGGTAAGCCAGTTGGTCAACCTTGGCGGCGTCTTCCTTGTCCAGATAAGCCTTGTCGGCCTTGTCCAGGTAATCGCTGGCGTCTTTGGTTTCCAGTGCCGCGACTTTGCTCGCCTGTGGGTTGGCCTGCAGGCCGGCGTAGTTGGTGCGCGCCTGTTCCAGGTTCGGGTTAGGCGGGGTGGAGCAGGCAGCCAGTGCAACGCTTGCGGCCAGAAGAGCGGGAATCATCAGTTGCTTACGCATAATTTGTCGTCCTTTCTATCGGTAAGAGTTTCAGCTTTGCGGTCGGGATGCGCGCTTACTGCACAGTGCGCTGGCTTTCCTGACGCAGTTCCTGAACACCTTTCTGGGAATCCTTCACAGCCTGTTCGGCCTTGGCGGCCTGAGCCTTGCGTTCAGCGACGCGAGCGTCCCATTCAGCCTGTTCGGACAGGCGACGGGCCTCGTCATACTTCTTGTCGTGCATGGCGATTTCAGCTTGTTTCAGCTTGTCCTGAGCCTGCTTCATTTCCACCGCAGCGAACTCGGTACCGCCAGCGCTGACGGCGCTGTTGACGGCCGATTGGGTCACGGCGTACTGCTCGGTCGGAGGATTACCGGCGCAACCGGCCAATACGAAGCTGGTGCCGATGGCCAGAGCGGCCAGTTTCAGACCGCGCAGGTGGGAAAACGAGGTTTGGGTTTTCATGGTCTTCAACTCCATTAGGCATCTCCTGAAAATACAACTGAATCCATCCTGGCAGAGGAGGCGAAAGCATCGCTTGTAGACGCGAATTGAAACGCTCGTTCCAGGCGTGGTTACCTGTTCCGACCGGCGGCATTTTTGAAAAGTTCAGAAAAGATGGCCTATCGCCAAAAATTAAATTGACCGTTTGGACAAGGCTCTGGGACGGGAACTTTGGGCCTTTGGAGCGGTACGCGCGGGTGAGTTTTAAGGTGATATCAGGGGGTGATCATTACCCTGTGGGAGCTGGCTTGCCAGCGATGAGGCCATCATGCTCAGCACATTTTTGACTGAACTGCCGCCATCGCGGGCAAGCCCGCTCCCACATTTTTCTCGGTGTCAGGAATCAGTGCTTTTGCTTGTTCTCAGCCGAGGACAAATCATGCAGATGCCGCCGCGACAACGCCAGAAAACGCGGCGTCGGGCCGACATCCTCATACAACGGATCACCTTCCTCATCAGTCGCCACCACCGTCGAACCCTTCACATACGGCAGGCTCGCTTCGAACTCCTCAAGCGCGGCGCCGATCAGTTCGCCGAGCAGTTCCTCGGGATGACGTTTGGGATACATCTCGGCAATTGCCGCCAGGCGCGCGGCGGCCTCGACGTCCAGATGAATCGTGTAGCCGGTGTCGGTCAGGCGACCTTTGGCGTTTTCTTCCCAATGCTGGGCGAGTTCACGAATTTTCATGATGACCTCATTTAGCGCCTGCTGATGGCAGGCCTGGGTGAGTGTCCGGCAGCGCCGGCGGCGGGCCGTCGTACGGCTTACTGTTGAGACTAGCTTTCGCCGGCAAGGTTTAAAGTCAATTCGTCGCCTGCTTGTAAGAAGCGGCGCAGAGCGGCACTCTCTGGCAAAGCATTCGTTTCTGCGCTGTCCCCGATTACCGCTGGAGAACTGCTGATGACCGATATTGATGCACGCTTGCGCGAAGATGTTCACCTGCTCGGAGAACTGTTGGGCGACACCATTCGAGACCAGTACGGCGAGGCGTTCCTCGACAAGATCGAGCAGATTCGCAAAGGCGCCAAAGCCGACCGGCGCGGCTCGATGGACGCTGAACTGAGCGCCAGCCTCAATCAATTGAGCGAAGACGAATTGCTCCCGGTCGCGCGGGCGTTCAATCAGTTTCTCAACCTGGCCAACATTGCCGAGCAGTATCAGCTGATCCATCGCCGCGAGGAGTCGCAACCGGCGCCGTTCGAGTCGCGGGTGTTGCCGGAACTGCTCGCGCGCCTGCGCAGCGAAGGGCACAGCGCCGAATCTCTGGCCCGGCAACTGGCGCGGCTGGAAATCGAACTGGTGCTGACCGCGCACCCGACCGAAGTGGCGCGACGCACGTTGATCCAGAAGTACGACGCCATCGCCGCGCAACTCGCCGCGCAGGACCATCGCGACCTGACCAGCGCCGAGCGCGAGCAGATCCAGAGCAAACTGCAGCGGCTGATCGCCGAAGCCTGGCACACCGAAGAAATCCGCCGCACCCGCCCGACGCCGGTCGATGAAGCCAAATGGGGCTTTGCGGTGATCGAGCATTCGTTGTGGCAGGCGATCCCCAACCATATGCGCAAGGCGGATCAGGCGCTGTTCGCCGCCACGGGCCTGCGCTTGCCGCTGGAAGCCGCGCCGATCCGCTTCGCCTCATGGATGGGCGGCGACCGTGACGGCAATCCCAATGTCACCGCCGCCGTCACTCGTGAAGTCTTGCTGCTGGCGCGCTGGATGGCCGCTGACTTGTACCTGCGCGACGTCGATCATCTGGCTGCCGAACTGTCGATGCAGCAGGCCAGCAATGCGCTGAAGGCCAAGGCCGGCGACAGCGCCGAACCTTATCGCGCAGTGCTCAAACAATTGCGCGAACGCCTGCGCGCCACACGCAACTGGGCGCACGCTGCATTGACCGCGCCGACCCCGGCCACCGCCGATGTGCTGCACGACAATCGCGACCTGCTCGAGCCTTTGCAGTTGTGTTTCAACTCGCTGCACGAGTGCGGCATGGGCGTCATCGCCGACGGGCCGTTGCTCGACTGCCTGCGTCGGGCGGTGACGTTCGGCCTGTTCCTGGTGCGCCTCGATGTGCGTCAGGATTCGACGCGGCACAGCTCGGCAATGACCGAAATCACCGATTACCTCGGCCTCGGCCGCTACGAAGATTGGGATGAAGAACAGCGCATCAACTTCCTCACCGAGGAGCTGAGCAACCGTCGACCGTTGCTGCCCGCGAATTTCAAACCATCGGCGGATACCGCCGAAGTGCTCAACACCTGCAAGGAAATCGCCGCCGCGCCCGCTGCGTCGCTGGGCTCCTACGTGATCTCCATGGCCGGCGCCGCTTCCGACGTGCTCGCGGTGCAACTGCTGCTCAAGGAATCCGGCGTTCTGCGGCCCATGCGCGTGGTGCCGCTGTTCGAAACCCTCGCCGACCTCGACAACGCCGGGCCGGTGATGGAGCGTCTGCTGCTGTTGCCGGGCTATCGCGCGCGTTTGCATGGCCCGCAGGAAGTGATGATCGGCTATTCCGACTCGGCCAAGGACGCCGGCACCACCGCTGCGGCGTGGGCGCAATATCGCGCGCAGGAACGACTGGTGGAAATCTGCCGTGGGCAGCAAGTCGAACTGCTGCTGTTCCACGGTCGCGGCGGCACCGTTGGCCGTGGCGGCGGTCCGGCGCACGCGGCGATTCTGTCGCAACCACCGGGTTCGGTGGCCGGGCGTTTCCGTACGACCGAACAGGGCGAAATGATTCGTTTCAAATTCGGCCTGCCGGACATCGCCGAGCAAAACCTCAATCTGTATCTAGCCGCCGTGCTCGAAGCGACCTTGCTGCCACCGCCGCCGCCGACGCCTGAATGGCGCCATCTGATGGACGAATTGGCGGCGGACGGTGTCAGCGCTTACCGCCAGGTGGTGCGGGAAAATCCGCAATTCGTTGAGTACTTCCGTCAGTCGACCCCGGAGCAGGAACTCGGACGTTTGCCGCTCGGCAGTCGCCCGGCCAAACGCCGTGCGGGCGGTATCGAAAGCCTGCGGGCGATCCCGTGGATTTTCGGCTGGACCCAAACCCGATTGATGCTGCCGGCCTGGCTGGGCTGGGAGACGGCGCTGAGCAAGGCGCTGGAGCGCGGCGAGGGCGAGTTGCTCGGGCAGATGCGCGAACAGTGGCCGTTCTTCCGCACTCGTATTGACATGCTGGAAATGGTCTTGGCCAAGGCCGACGCGGATATCGCGCAGTCCTATGACGAACGTTTGGTCGAAGCCGATCTGCTGCCGTTGGGCGCGCAGTTACGCGACCTATTGTCGCAGGCATGCACCGTCGTGCTCGGTCTGACCGGGCAGTCCCAACTGCTGGCGCACAGCCCGGACACCCTTGAATTCATCCGCTTGCGCAACACCTACCTCGACCCGCTGCATCTATTGCAGGCCGAGCTGTTGGCGCGTTCGCGGCAGCAGGATGTCGAGCAGGGCAGCCCGGTGGAACAGGCGCTGCTGGTGTCTGTAGCGGGGATTGCCGCCGGATTGCGCAATACCGGCTAAGGTTGCTGATCACCTCAGGCGGCATTCGCGACAAGGGTCGGATGCCGCTTCTCCTGGCGTAGGAAAGTGCCGCGAAGCGACAGTTATTGATGGGGTTGCGACTTGGGTTACCGCGTCGCGAGGTCACGGCGGGCGTCGGTTTCTCCGACTTTTGGCGTCTTGTGTGGGCGCAGCCTGCTGTGTATCTTGATCAGCCTTTGGCCGTTTGTGCGGCCACGACCCGTATTTTCAGGATCCGCCGGTTACGAGCGAATCCTTTGTTTTGTAAAGCTTTTATATAAAAAATTGAGGAGCACATCGATGCGCGTCATTCTGCTGGGAGCTCCCGGGGCCGGTAAAGGTACTCAGGCAAAGTTCATCACCGAGAAATTCGGCATTCCGCAAATCTCCACCGGCGACATGCTGCGTGCTGCGGTCAAGGCTGGCACTCCACTGGGCGTGCAAGCCAAGAGCATCATGGATGCCGGCGGCCTGGTGTCGGATGACCTGATCATCGCGCTGGTCAAGGACCGCATCGCTCAACCTGATTGCGCGAACGGTTTCCTGTTCGACGGCTTCCCGCGCACCATTCCGCAGGCTGAAGCGCTGGTCACTGCCGGCGTCGAGCTGGATGCCGTGGTCGAGATCGCTGTAGAAGACGAAGAAATCGTCCAGCGCATCGCCGGTCGCCGTGTTCACGAAGCCAGCGGCCGCGTTTACCACATCGTCTACAACCCGCCGAAACTGGCTGGCAAGGACGACATCACCGGCGAAGAGCTGGTGCAGCGCAAGGACGACACCGAAGAAACCGTGCGTCATCGCCTGTCGGTCTACCATTCGCAGACCAAACCGCTGGTGGATTTCTATAAGAACCTTTCCGCCAACAACGGCGGCAAGCCAAAGTACAGCCACATCGAAGGCGTGGGTTCGGTCGATGCAATCACCGCCAAGGTGTTGGCCGCGCTGAGCTGAAAAGTCTGATCGGCTGCATCATCCACGGCCCGCTTGCGGGCCGTAGTTGTTTATACTGACGCACTTTTTTCCCCACCCCTGTTTTGGAAACATCGATGAGCACCTTGCTGGCCCTGGACACCGCGACTGAAGCTTGCTCCGTTGCCTTGCTGCATGACGGCAAGGTCACGAGCCATTACGAGGTGATCCCGCGCCTGCACGCGCAGAAGCTGCTGCCGATGATCCAGCAATTGCTTGCCGATGCGGGCACCACGTTGCAAGCGGTCGACGCGATTGCCTTCGGCCGTGGCCCGGGCGCGTTCACGGGTGTGCGCATTGCCATCGGTGTGGTGCAGGGTTTGGCCTTTGCTCTGGATCGTCCGGTATTGCCGGTATCCAACCTTGCCGTGCTCGCCCAGCGTGCCTTTCGTGAACATGGCGTAAGCCAAGTGGCAGCCGCCATCGATGCGCGGATGGATGAGGTGTATTGGGGCTGCTACCGCGAGACGGCGGGGGAGATGCGTCTGGTTGGTGCCGAAGCCGTTCTACCACCGGAAGTCGCCGCGCTGCCGGCTGACGCCAATGGCGATTGGTTCGGTGCCGGTACCGGTTGGAGTTATGGTGAGCGCATCGCGGTCAATCTGAGCGGCTCTGACGCCGGCATGCTCCCCCACGCCGAAGACCTGTTGACCTTGGCGCGTTTCGCCTGGGAGCGCGGTGAAGCGATCCCGGCAGATGACGCCCAGCCGGTCTACCTGCGCGATAAAGTTGCCACCCCGAAAGCCCGCTGATTCGACACTTTCTCCTGTGGGAGCGAGCCTGCTCGCGAAGGCTTCTGGTCAGTCAATGCATGTGTTGAATGTGCTGGACCCTTCGCGAGCAGGCGCGCTCCCACAGGTTCGCTGGTCACATACAAATGTCGCCAATCGTCAGTTTCTGCCCCCTCGCTTAAAACCTTTTGCGCTTTATGTGTTCTAGTTATCACTCGGCGGTTTGCTAAGTCGGTCAAGTGCCGCTAAATTGCCATCATTGATACCGAGCATGACATTATGCGTATAGACGGCGTTTCCACTCAGTCCTACCCCATCAAGCGCAAGCCGCGTAAAGGCAATGCGGCGCTGGATGAATCCGTCGACATCATCGACGGCGAGCTGGAATTCCCGAGCGAAGAGCAGATGGCCGCTCGTGCCGCTCAAGCCACCGCGCAACGCCTCAGCAACCTGCCTGCCCGTCAACAGGACATGATTTACCACCGCGCGATGAAGAAAAGCGTTGCCATGGCTCTGGCCAGCTACCTGAGCACCGCCGGTTTTGTCGATTGGGACGCAGACGTGCTGGGCCTCGATCTGTATATCTGATGGATCTGCCTTACTACCTCGGTTGCCCGTCCTGGAGCGAAAATGCCTGGCGCGAGTATCTGTATCCGGTAGACGCAAAAACCTCCGACTTTCTCGCTCTCTACTGCCAGGTGTTCAACGCCGTCGAAGGCAACACCACCTTCTACGCCAGTCCATCGCCGGCTACCGTCCAGCGCTGGGCCGAGATCATGCCGGCACACTTTCGCTTCACTGCCAAATTCCCCGGCGACATCAGCCACAGCGGCGACTTGCGTGAGCAACTGACCGCTGCCGAAACCTTCCTGCAATTACTCAAGCCGTTAGGCGAACGTGTTTCGCCGCTGTGGCTGCAACTGTCGAAAAGCTTCACGCCGCAGCGTCTGCCGGAGCTCGCGGCGTTTATCGATGCGCTGGATTGCCCGCTCGCGGTCGAGGTGCGCAATGAACAGTTCTTCGCCAAGGGCGAGAGCGAACGTCTGCTCAATCGTCTGTTGCTGGATCGCGGTGTCGAGCGCATCTGTCTCGACCCGCGCGCGCTGTTCAGTTGCTTGTCGACCGAGTCCTCGGTGATCCACGCGCAGTCGAAAAAGCCGCGTGTACCGACCCGTCCGGCGGCGTTCACGCAGTTTCCGCAGGTGCGCTTCATCGGCCATCCCGAGCTTGAGGCCAACGATGCGTTTCTTGTGCCGTGGTTGGCGAAAGTCGCTGAATGGATCGAAGAGGGCCGCACGCCCTACGTCTTTCTGCATACCGCCGATAACCTATTGGCAGCGAAACTGGCGCAACGTTTTCACGCACAACTGATGCAACGTTTGCCTGGCTTGCCCGCGCTGCCTGAGCTATACAGAGAACCCGCCGCCGAGCAGCTTGGCTTGCTCTGAGGCGGGTTTTTCTGCCCGGGAGCCCGTCGATGAACGTCCAAGTCAGTCAACAGCAACTCCTCAAAGCCCAAGCCTTCAAGGCCCTGCATGATCGCCAGGGGATCTTCGTCATCCCCAATCCGTGGGATGCCGGCTCGGCGAAGATGCTCGCCAGTCTCGGCTATCAGGCCTTGGCCACTACCAGCGCCGGTTACGCGTTTTCCCAAGGCAAGGTTGATGGCGCGTTGAGTCTCGACGAGACCCTGGCCAATGTCCGCGCGATTGTCGCGGCGACGGATCTGCCGGTGGCGGTGGACCTGGAAAACGGCTTTGCCGATGATCCGCTGGAGTCTGCGCAGAGCCTTCTGCGTGCCGCCGAGGCGGGCGCGGTGGGCGGGTCGATCGAGGACGCTACGGGCCGTCCGGACGCGCCGATCTATTGCTTCGAACACGCCGTGGCGCGGATTGAAGCCGCCGTCGCGGCGGTGCGCACCCTGCCGTTTCCCTTCATTCTCACGGCTCGCGCGGAAAATTACCTGCACGGTAATCCCGATCTCGACGACACCATTCGCCGTTTGCAGGCATTTGCCGCGGCGGGTGCCAACGTGCTCTATGCGCCGGGTTTGCGCAGCGCCGAAGAAGTGCTGGCAGTGGTGCGAGCCGTGGCGCCGAAGCCGATCAACGTTTTGATGTCTGGCGGTTTGAAACTGACCGTGCAACAGCTCGAGGAACTGGGCGTACGCCGCATCAGCACCGGCTCGGCACTGGCGCTGGCGGCGTTCGGCGAGCTCTTCCGCGCTGCTGAAGAAATCCAGCAATCCGGCACCTTTGGTTTCACGTCACAGTCGATGCCGTACGCCAAGGCCAATCAATTCTTCAAGGACTGAGCATGGGACGTTGGCTGTTCTGGGGGGTGTTGCTCGCGATGGGTGGCGCAGCGGTGAGTGTCTGGCGCGGCTGGCTGGAGGTGCCGCCGCAGTGGAACCCGTGGGCGCCATTGGACATAAAAGCCGCGCCCAACTGGCTGACCGGTTACAAACTCATGCGCCTGCGCAGTGATCCCGAGCTTTGCGCACAGGCATTGAGCAGCTCGGATCTGCGCGTCAGCCCCCAGGCCGACAGCCCGGGCGCCAAGTGTCCGCTGATCGGTGCTCTGCGGGTGCAGGGCGGTGAAGTGGCGCTGAGCAGCAGTTTCATCGCCAGTTGCCCGCTGGCGGTGGCCTACGCAATGTTTGAACACCACACCCTGCAACCGGCGGCGCAATCGGTTTACGGCCAGAAAATCGCGCGGGTCGATCACCTCGGCAGCTTCGCCTGCCGCAATGTCTACAACCGTGAGAACGGCGCTCTCAGCCGACATGCGAGTGCCGACGCGCTGGACATCGCCGGTTTCCGCCTGGCTGACGGGCGCACGATCAGCGTGCTCAGGGATTGGCCCAAGCAGAATCAGGACGCAGAGTTTCTGCGCCAACTGCGTGACGGCGCCTGTGAGTCATTCAGTGTGGTGTTGAGTCCGGACTATAACGCCGCTCATCGCAATCACTTTCATGTCGATGTCGGGCGCTGGAGCGTGTGTCGCTGAGAATCAGGCGGCGAGGCGCAGGTTCTGCAGAACGATCGGGCGCGCCCAGCCATTATCGAAGTCCAGGGCTTTCTGTTGCTCGACGATTTCTTCCGGCGGGAACGGCGGGTAAGGCTTCTGCAGCAAGTCCAGGTCGAACTCGGCAATCGGCAGGTACAGCGGACGTTTCTGCGGAGCAGGGCCTGGCTCCGGCAGTGGCTGGCCATTGTTGATCACAATCGGGCGTACCCAACTGCTGTCGAAATCCTGTTGCTCTTGCTGGGCTTTGAGTTCTTCTGGCGGGAACGGTGGGAACGGCTTGTCCAGCAGCTCCATTTCGAACTCGGCGATCGGCAGGAACAGTGGCTCTGGCGGGCGAACCTGGGTTTCGACCACATCGCACTCACGCTGGCTGACGATGTGCGCGTGCAGCTCGCTGCCAACGGTTGGTTCTTCCGGGCTGTTCAGGTCAACCGGTGGAAACGTGCCACAGGCAGGCACCACTTCACTCGTCTGTTCGGCCAGGGCTTGGGCAAAGAAATCCTGCCACAGGTGACTGACGCCGCTCAGTGCTTGAGTGTTATGACGGCTGAAGTCGCCATGGGGCGAAACGTAGCCAATCGATGTGGGAAGAATGCCTGACATTTTTTTCGGTTGACGCTCAGCTCTGGCAAAATGCGCGTTGAATGGTTTATCGGCGGTTTTTGTCGATCCTTAACTTTTTTGAGCGTTTTTTCATGATCGAGTCACCCGCGGCCTGCCGCATCCATGTCCAGGCCCTCGCCCCAGCGTTTCAAACGCAAGCCGCACACTGGGCCGAACGTCTCGGCCTGCCGCTCGGCGAGGCCGACGGTGAGTTCGCCTTGCAGGTCGGCGAGCAGGGTTTGCAGTTGCAGCAGCTCGGCCCGGATGCGCCTGGACCGGTGCGGGTCGATTTCGTCGAAGGCGGCGCGGCGCATCGTCGTTTGTATGGCGGCGGCAGCGGGCAGATGATTGCCAAGGCTGTCGGCATCGCCCAAGGCGTGCGCCCGCGCGTCCTCGATGCCACGGCGGGGCTGGGCAAGGACGCGTTTGTGTTGGCCAGTCTCGGTTGTGAAATGAGCCTGATCGAGCGCCAGCCGCTGATCGGCGCACTGCTTGAGGACGGCTTGGCCCGGGCGGCAGAAGATTTCGATGTAGCGCCGATCGTGGCGCGGATGAAATTGCTCAAGGGCAACTCCATCGAAGTGATGCGCAGTTGGGAAGGGGAAGCGCCGCAGGTGATCTATCTCGACCCGATGTTCCCGCATCGCGAGAAAACCGCGCTGGTGAAAAAAGAGATGCGCCTGTTCCGCCCGCTGGTGGGCGATGACCCGGATGCCCCGGCCCTGCTTGAAGCCGCACTGGCACTGGCCACGCACCGGGTGGTGGTGAAGCGCCCGCGCAAGGCACCGTGCATCGAAGGGCCGAAACCGAGCCATGCGCTGGATGGCAAATCGAGCCGGTATGACATTTATCCGAAGAAAGCGCTCAAACCCTGAGAGCGCGTCGCCCCATTCGCGAGCAGGCTCGCTCCCACAATTGAAATGCATTCCAGTGTGGGAGCGAGCCTGCTCGCGAAGCGGTCTGCACAAGCACCGCAAAACTGTCAGGGTTTGTACGCCCTCATAAACAACCCCACCACCTCCCGCACATGCCGTTCCGCTGCTTCTCCAGTCAGCGGCTCGCCGCAACCGTACAACAAACGAAAATTTCCCGCCCCTTTGATCAGGCAGAAGAAGTGCTCGGCGGCGTTGCGTGGCTGATCGATGCTCAGCGCGCCGGTTGCATGGATTTTCGCCAGGAGACCTTCCATGCCGTTGACCACGCGCTCTGGGCCGGCCTCGAAGAAGATCAGCGACAGCTTCGGGTCCTGACTGCCCAGCGCCATGATCAAACGATGCAGGTTTACCGATTCATCGCTATTGATCAGTTGGTGGAAGCCCCGGGCAATGTTCAGCAATACATTTTCCACCGCGATGCCGTCCGGCAATTCGAAGAACAGCGGTGGCAATTGTTCTTCGCATTTCGCGACGACGGCGGCAGAGAACAGCGTCTCCTTGTCGTTGAAATGGCTGTAGACCGTCAGCTTCGACACGCCGGCCTCGCTGGCAACCGCGTCCATGCTGGTGTTGGCGTAGCCATGGCAGAGAAACAGGGTTTTCGCCGCATCGAGGATCGCCTGGCGCTTGGCCAGATCCTTGGGGCGGCCCGGGCCGTTTGGAGCTGAAAGATTGTTCGACATTCTTCGCTTTTAATACTGGACTGGTGAGTTTGCTATTAATACCATACCCGCCAGTATAAATATTCCAAGCCTCATTCGCGAAAGGTCCGTCACCATGTTCCGCCATGCGTTGTCCTTTGCCGTGCCAGTCAGTCTGGCGTTCCTGTTATCGGCGTGCGGTCAGGAAGAGGTGACCAAGGTCACCGTACGCCCGGCCATGGTGGTACAGCCCGAGCCTTCGGCGCAGGCGATGGAGAGTTATCCGGGCGAAGTGCGTGCCCGTTATGAGCCTGATCTGGCATTCCGCATTGGCGGCAAAGTCAGCCGACGACTGGTCGACGAAGGCCAGCGCGTCAAAGCCGATCAGCCCTTGGCCGAACTCGATCCGCAGGATGTGCGCCTGCAACTGGAAGCCACCCGCGCGCAGGTCGCCGCCGCCGAGGCCAATCTGAATCTGGTGCGCGCCGAGCGCGATCGCTATAAAACCCTGATGGATCGGCAGATGGTCAGCCGCTCGGCCTACGACAACGCCGAAAATCTATATCGCTCCGGCGAAGCCCGCCTTAAACAAATCAAAGCCGAATTCAACGTTTCGACCAACCAAGCCAGTTACGCGGTGCTGCGTGCGCCGCAGGATGGTGTGGTGGCCAAGCGTTCGGTGGAAGTCGGTCAGGTGGTCGCTGCCGGGCAAACCGTGTTCACCCTCGCCACCGATGGTGAGCGCGAAGTATTGATCAGCCTGCCGGAGCAAAGCTTCGGCCGCTTCAAGGTCGGTCAGCCGGTTACCGTGGAATTGTGGGCACAGCAGAATCAACGCTTCGCCGGGCAGATCCGCGAGTTGTCGCCGTCCGCCGATCCGCGTTCGCGCACTTTTGCTGCGCGTATCTCGTTCACCAGCGGCAAAGTCCCGGCTCAACTGGGGCAGAGCGCACGGGTGTTTGTGCAAGCGGCCGACAGTGTCTCGTTGTCGATACCGCTTTCCGCGCTGACCGCTGAAAACGGCGCGACCTACGTCTGGGTGGTCAACGGCAACAACACGTTGAAGAAAACTCCGGTACGGGTCGGTCCGTTCGGCGAGAAGAGCGTAGCGGTGCTCGAAGGCTTGAATGCCAGCGATTGGGTGGTGGCTGCCGGCGTTCACGTATTGCTCGACGGCCAGCAGGTGCGACCAGTGGATCGCTCCAATCGTGTGGTCAATCTGGCGAACAAGGAGTAAGCCCCGATGCGCTTCAACCTCTCCGAATGGGCGTTGCGTAATCGCCAGATCGTACTGTTCCTGATGCTTTTGCTCGCCGTTGTCGGCGCGTTGTCCTACACCAAACTCGGCCAGAGTGAAGACCCGCCGTTCACCTTCAAGGCGATGGTCATTCAGACCCGCTGGCCCGGTGCGACCGCGCAGGAGGTCTCGCGCCAAGTCACTGAACGTATCGAAAAGAAGCTGATGGAAACCGGCGAGTACGAACGCATCATGTCGTTCTCACGCCCCGGTGAATCCCAGGTCACTTTCATTGCTCGCGATTCGATGCACTCCAAGGACATTCCCGACCTCTGGTACCAATTGCGCAAGAAGGTCGGCGATATCCGCCAGACTTTGCCGCCGGGAATTCAGGGGCCGTTCTTCAACGATGAGTTCGGCACTACCTTCGGCAATATCTATGCGTTGACCGGCGACGGTTTTGACTACGCCGTGCTCAAGGATTACGCCGACCGCATCCAGATTCAGCTGCAGCGGGTCAAGGACGTCGGCAAGGTCGAACTGCTCGGCCTGCAGGACGAGAAAATCTGGGTCGAGCTGTCCAACGTCAAGCTCGCCACCCTCGGCTTGCCGCTGGCGGCGGTGCAGCAGGCGCTGGAGGAACAGAACGCGGTATCCACGGCGGGGTTCTTCGAAACCGGCAGCGAGCGCTTGCAGCTACGCGTCTCGGGGAATTTTCAGACAGTCGATGAGATAAAGAACTTTCCGATCCGCGTCGCCGATCGTACGTTCCGCATCTCCGATATCGCCGATGTGCGTCGCGGTTTCAGCGACCCACCGGCGCCGCGCATGCGTTTCATGGGCGACGACGCGATCGGTCTGGCCGTGGCGATGAAGGACGGCGGCGACATTCTCGTCCTGGGCAAGGCGCTGGAGGGCGAGTTCTCGCGGATCCAGAAAAACCTCCCGGCCGGCATGCAGCTGCGCAAGGTGTCCGATCAGCCGGCAGCGGTAAAAACCGGCGTCGGCGAGTTCGTTCAGGTACTGGTCGAGGCACTGGCGATCGTCTTGCTGGTGAGCTTCTTTTCCCTCGGTGTGCGCACCGGCATGGTCGTCGCGCTGACCATTCCGCTGGTGCTGGCGATGACCTTCGCCTGCATGTATTACCTCGGCATCGGTCTGCACAAGATTTCCCTCGGTGCGCTGGTGCTGGCGCTGGGCTTGTTGGTGGATGACGCGATCATTGCTGTGGAAATGATGGCGATCAAAATGGAACAGGGCTTCGACCGGATTCGCGCGGCGAGTTATGCCTGGACCAGCACCGCATTCCCGATGCTCACCGGCACGCTGATCACCGCCGCCGGCTTCCTGCCGATTGCCACTGCCCAGTCCGGCACCGGCGAATACACCCGTTCGATTTTCCAGGTAGTGACCATTGCCTTGCTCGCCTCATGGGTCGCGGCGGTGATGTTCGTGCCGTATCTGGGGGAAAAACTCCTGCCGGATCTGGCGAAAATTCACGCGGCAAAACACGGCACTGGCGATGGTCAACCGGATCCGTATGCGACGCCGTTCTATCAGCGCGTCCGGCGTCTGGTGGAGTGGTGCGTGGCCCATCGCAAGACGGTGATCGTGCTCACCGTGGGCCTGTTTATCGCCTCGGTGATGCTGTTCCGTTTCGTCCCGCAGCAGTTCTTCCCGGCTTCGAACCGGCTGGAGTTGATGGTCGATCTGAAACTGGCCGAAGGTGTTTCGCTGGCCAATACCACCAGTGAAGTCAAACGCCTCGAAGCGCTGCTCAAGGAGCACGCCGGCATCGACAATTATGTGGCCTACGTCGGCACCGGCTCGCCGCGTTTCTACCTGCCGCTGGATCAGCAACTGCCGGCGGCGAGTTTTGCCCAGTTCGTGGTGTTGGCAAAAACCATCGAAGAGCGTGAAGCGCTGCGCAGCTGGTTGATCGAAACCCTCAACGAACAGTTCCCGGCCCTGCGTTCGCGGGTCACCCGTTTGGAAAACGGCCCGCCGGTTGGCTATCCGGTGCAGTTCCGCGTCACTGGCGAGCACATCGAAGAAGTCCGTGCGTTGGCGCGCAAGGTGGCAGCAAAGGTTCGCGAGAATCCGCATGTGGTCAACGTGCATCTGGACTGGGAAGAACCGAGCAAAGTTGTTTATCTGAACATTGATCAGGATCGCGCCCGCGCCCTCGGTGTGAGCACCGCCAATCTGGCGAAATTCCTGCAGAGTTCGCTGGTCGGCTCGACCGTTAGCCAGTACCGCGAAGACAACGAATTGATCGAGATTCTGCTGCGCGGTACCGTGCACGAGCGCACTGAATTGTCGTTATTGCCGAGTCTCGCGGTGCCGACCGATAACGGTCGCAGTGTGGCGTTGTCGCAGATTGCCACGCTGGAATATGGCTTCGAGGAAGGCATCATCTGGCACCGCAACCGCCTGCCGAACGTGACCGTACGCGCGGACATTTATGGCAAGGAGCAACCGGCGACGCTGGTGAAGCAGATCATGCCGACGCTGGACCCGATTCGCGCTGAGTTGCCCGATGGTTATCTGCTGGATGTCGGCGGCACGGTGGAGGATTCCGAGCGCGGGCAGAAGTCGGTGAATGCCGGGGTGCCGATGTTCATTGTCGTGGTGCTGACCTTGCTGATGGTGCAGTTGCGCAGTTTCTCGCGGACGGCGATGGTGTTTCTCACCGCGCCACTGGGCCTGATCGGGGTGACGTTGTTTCTGATGGTGTTCCGCCAGCCGTTCGGGTTTGTGGCGATGCTCGGGACGATCGCGTTGTCCGGGATGATCATGCGCAATTCGGTGATTCTAGTCGATCAGATCGAGCAGGATATCGCGTCCGGGCTTAAGCCTTGGCAGGCGATCATCGAGGCGACGGTTCGGCGCTTCAGGCCGATTGTGTTGACGGCGCTGGCGGCTGTGCTGGCGATGATTCCGCTGTCGCGCAGTGTGTTTTTCGGGCCGATGGCGGTGGCGATCATGGGCGGGCTGATTGTGGCTACGGCGCTGACGCTGTTGTTTTTGCCGGCGTTGTATGCGGCCTGGTTTCGGGTGCGTAAGGAGGCTTGAGGTTTTTGTGTCGTGGCGGCCTTCGGGCCGACCATGACGTGAGGTTTTGGGTGTATATCCGTTGCTGTGGGTGTTGCTGATTACGGTTCCGCCCTTACGGCGGGTCACCTTTTTCAAACGCCGGAGTGCCGGCCCAGCAAAAAGGTAACCCAAAACGCTTGCTCCTACGTTCGGCCCTCGCAGGCTCGGGTTCCTTCGCTGCGGGATCGATCCGGGCGCAGCGGCTACGGTTTGCTTCGCTGTACCTCCTTGCGCTGTGGCTGGCTGCGCCAGACGGTCGCTGCGCTCCCACGCCCAGATCAATCCCTCCACTCAGCCTTCCGACGTCGCCGGTGGATCAAGATCAAGAGCAGGCGAGCTGACACTCGGCCTATTGAGTGGTGAAAAGCGTGGGTGTTCGGCTTTTGATTTGTGTTGTTGCTGCCCCTCACCCCAGCCCTCTCCCGAGGGAGAGGGAGCCGATTTTGGGCGTTCCAAAATCTGCATTCGACTCGGTATCGCAAGTCGGCGTATTTCGCCTGAACACCTCGGTCAGTCCCCTCTCCCTCCGGGAGAGGGCTAGGGTGAGGGGCTTTTGATCTGTTTCTTTTGCGGATACTGACTCGGTATCTCAAGCCGACGTTGCTCTGGTAATCAGCTCGACTTCCCGCTATGACTGCGCATCGGCAGAGGATTTCCCTTGCTGAGCTGCGGTGAATCGTGTCCTCGGTCAGGTCGATTCACAAAGCGGATGCGCAAAAAAGCCCGCTGAACCTATGACGGTCGGCGGGCTTTTTTTTGTGGTTCGGAAATTACAACGTACCAAACACCTTCTTCGCCAGACTCGTCGCCGCAGCGGCCGGGTTCTGACGAATTGTTTCTTCCTGCTTGCCGATCATCTCGAACAAACCATTGAGTGCCTGTTCGGTGACGTAGCTTTCAACGTTGGCGCTCTTGGCGTCGACGACACCGAAAGCCGCAGCTTGACCTGCAAAGGCGTTGTACTTCTGCGCGACGCCGACCTTGTCGGTGGCTTGCTTGACGATGGGCAGGAATTTCGAGCGGATCTGTTCGCGGCTGGATTTGTTCAGGTATTGGGTCGCCGAATCGTTGCCGCCGCTGAGGATGCCTTTGGCGTCGGCCACGCTCATTTTCTTCACTGCATCGACGAGGATTGGCTGGGCCTGGGTCACGGCGGATTCGGCGGCTTTGTTCATCGCGGTTTCCAGTTCTTCGACCTGGGCGCCCATGCCGAAGGCTTTCATCTTGCTCGCGGCTTTGCCGAGTTTGCCCGGCAGTTCGATTTTCACTTCGGGGTTATTGCTGAAGCCACCCGGGGTGCCGAGTTGTTTCACGGCGATCTGTGCGCCTTGGGTCAGGGCGTCCTTGAGGCCGCCGGTGGCGTCTTGTTGCGACAGGTCGTTGAGCGACAAGGCCAAGGCGTTGGCGGAGATCAGCAGACCGGCGCAGGCGGCGGCGAAGCGAAGGGTAGGGCGGCGCATGGCGGCTTCCTTGTGGCGAAAAATGGATTAACGAACGGCGTCGACGCGGATTTTCAGCGGCTGCGGGTCGTTGCCGTCGAGTTGCACGGCGTGGTTTTCGGTGGTGATGAACATCAGCTCGCCGCTGACTTCAATGCGCGCGCTGACCGAGTAACGGTGGCCGGATTTGACCTGCGCCGGATCGTAGCTCAAATGGAATGGCAGCGGCACTTGGCCTTTGATCGGGCTGTTCTGTTCGGCGAGGACGATGGCCGGTGCATCGGCCAGCGACACATCTTGCAGGCTCACGCTCAGGGTCGCGCTCGGGGGCAGGGCGATGCGTTGCAGGTAGAAGACTTCGCCGTCGAGGCTGGCCTTGCCGGCGGGTGTGGTTGATTGGCAGGCGCTGAGCAGGGTGGCGGCAGCGAAGGTCAGCAGTTTTTTCATGGGTGGAACTCCTTTCAATGTGGGAGCGAGCCTGCTCGCGAAAGCGCTGGGTCAGTCAAACTAAATGTCGACTGACATTCCGTCTTCGCGAGCAGGCTCGCTCCCACAGGTCTGAGGCTTCAAGCCTCAGGCTGTGGCGTGATCTGATCCGCCGCATCTTCACTGCGGTGCAGCGCGACCTGGCGGATCGACAGGCGAATCTCCGCCGGCAGCACGCGCTTGGCCGCGCCTTCGGCCAGCTCGCCGAGCAGTTCGTGGTAGCTGAGCTTGCCGGCTTCGTCGCGGCGCAGGACGTCGAGGTCGAGCAGGGTCTGGATGAAGTGGCGGAACAGACTCTTGTCGAAAAACTCTGGGGCGTTCAGGCCATGGAGGATCGACAGACGCTGGGCCATGACCGTGCAGAGGTCTTCCAGCTCTTCGGCGCTGATGCTGTTCTGGCCGCTGTTGAGCAGCAGGGACACGGTCATGTAGAAACGCTGCAAGGTCTGCGCGATGCTTTTCGACAGCAGCGTCAGCAGCACGAAATGCCGCGAACTCGGCGCCGGACGCAGGTACAGGTCTTTCTCGAAACGCAGCAGGCCCTGCTCGACGAACGCTTCCAGCCACTGATCGATCACCGCGTCGAGTTCGTCCAGGCTCCAGCGGATGAACAGCTCCGATTGCAGGTACGGATACAGCGCGCGGGTGTAGCGCAGGATCTGCTCGCGGCTCATGCGCGAGGTGCTCTGGAAGAAACTCGCCAGCAACGACGGTAGAGCGAAAATGTGCAGGACGTTGTTGCGGTAGTAAGTCATCAGGACCGCGTTCTGCTCGTCCAGATACAGAATCTTGCCCAGCGCATCGTTCTGCTCGGCGAGCAGATCCATGTCTTTCACATGCTCGATCAGCGCCCGGCCATCGCCTTCCGGCAAGGTGGTGTGTGGCGAATACGGGACCTTGCGCAGCAGCGCCAGATACAGGTCCAGCACCCGCGCCATGGCGCGATCATCCAGGGCCAGACGCGTGGTCGACAGCAGAGCCAACGCCACCAGATTCACCGGATTGATCGCCGCCGCTTCGTTCAGATGCCGGGCGACTTTCTCGCCGAGGCGGTTGGTGGTTTCGTTGAGCCACGCCGGTTTGAACTGCGGGCCGAGCTCCTGCTGGCGCCAGTCCGGTTGCTCGGCGTCGAGAAATTCCGCCAGTTTGATTGGCTCGCCGAAGTTGACCGCGACCTGACCGAAGCGCTGCTTGAGCGCGCCGATCACTTTGAAAATATCGAAGATCGATTCTTTTTTCTTGCTCGCCCCACGCAGTTCGCCGAGGTAGGTGCGGCCTTCGAGCACGCGCTCGTAACCAATGTACACCGGCACGAAGACTATCGGCATCCGCGATGAACGCAGGAAACTGCGCAGAGTGATCGCAAGCATGCCGGTTTTCGGTTGCAGCATGCGCCCGGTGCGCGAGCGACCGCCCTCGACGAAATACTCGACCGGGAAACCTTTTGTGAACAGCGTGTGCAGGTATTCGTTGAACACCGAGGTGTACAACGGATTGCCCTTGAAGGTGCGGCGCATGAAGAACGCACCGCCGCGACGCAGCAGGCTGCCGATCACCGGCATGTTGAGGTTGATCCCGGCGGCAATGTGCGGTGGGGTCAGGCCGTTGCGGAACAGCAGATACGAGAGCAGCAAGTAATCGATGTGGCTGCGGTGGCACGGCACGTAGATCACTTCGTGACCTTGCGCGACGTTCTGCACGCCCTCGATGTGGTTGACCTTGATGCCGTCGTAGATCTTGTTCCAGAACCAGCTCAGCACCACTTCGAGAAAGCGGATCGCGGTGTAGGTGTAGTCCGAGGCGATCTCGTTGCCGTAGCGCAGGGCCTGGGCCTTGGCTTTTTCCGGGGAGATTTTTTCGCGCTCGGCTTCGTCGAGGATCGCCTGTTTGACCAACGGCTGATTGAGCAGGCCTTTGACCAGATTGCGTCGGTGGGAAATGTCCGGGCCGATCACCGCAGCTTTCAGGTTGCGGAAGTGCACGCGCAGGATGCGCTGGGCCATGCGCACGGTGCGCTCGTGGCCCTTGTTGTGATCGATCAGTTCGCGCAGGTGGATCGGCGCGGAAAATTGCACGCGGGTTTTACGCCCGAGGACGATGATGCTCAGCAGCCGGCGCAGGCGTCCGGTGACTGCCCAGCTGTCGGCGAACAACAGTTTCCACGGACTGTTTTCGCTGTCCGGGGACTGGCCCCAGAACACGCTGACCGGAATGATCTGCGCGTCTTCGGCAGCATTCTGAGTCAGCGCGCTGACCAGACGGGTGAGAGTCGGCGGCGCGCCGCGTTTGTCCTGACGACCGAGCCAGTCCGGGTCCGGCGTCAAATAGAAAAACGCCGCTGGTTCGATGAGTGAACCCACCGACACCGCCAGCACCGGGCGTGGCAAACCGGCCTTGGTGCACTCGGTGTCAACCACTGCCAGATCGGTCAGTGATGGGTTTTGCAGGACGTAGAACACCGGACGACTGCGGTCGAGGTTAAGAGTGAACGACGACTGATTGATGGTCTCGGAGCGAACCCAGAGATACAACAGGCGGCGCAGGGTGCCAAACACAAGACGGCGGAACGGGGAACGGGTCATACGGCTTCTGCGTGAGTGAATAAAACCGAGCAGGCGCTCGGGGCGGACAGTTTGCCGTATTAGGCGAAAATCGGCAAAAAAGCGCCGAAGTAATCTCCTGTTGAGAGTTTCCGCACCTGTCATATACTCGGCGCTCTGTTGCCGGTGCCCTGTCATGGACGTCGGACGCAGGCTGACGTTCCTCGAAGGCTTTCCTGCGAAAAGCCCGTTCAATAATAAAAAAGGAGTATGAACAGATGGCAACACGCGAAACCGGCAACGTGAAGTGGTTCAACGACGCCAAAGGCTACGGCTTTATCCAGCGCGACGACGGCGTGGACGTGTTTGTGCACTACCGCGCGATACGCGGCGAAGGGCACCGCTCGCTGACCGAAGGTCAACAGGTTGAGTATGCGGTGATCACCGGCGAGAAGGGGTTGCAGGCTGAGGATGTTGTAGGTCTGTAACACAAACCTCCAGAACGCCAAAAACCACTGTGGGAGCGAGCCTGCTCGCGAATGCGGTGTATCAGTCACCATTCATATCGACTGACACTGCGCATTCGCGAGCAGGCTCGCTCCCACGTGGGCTCTACGTTGCCCTGGTTACGCGGTCTTCCAGGTGATTTCTTCTTCCCCGTCTTCGCTGATGCGAATCCAGCGATCAGCGGTTTCTTCACCTTCTTCTTCGACCCACGTCCCCGGTGCACAACGCACTTCCACGTTCAGCGCGGCAAAGGCTGCGCGGGCGCAGGCGATGTCGTCGTCCCAGGGGGTCTGGTCGCTTTCCAGGAACAGGCTGTTCCACTTGCCCACGGCTTTCGGCAGCCAGGTCACCGGCACGTTGCCGGCCTTGCACTTGTACGTCTGGCCTTTCTGCACCCAGTCGCTGCACGGGCCCAGCGCTTGGCCGAGCCAGGCGGCGATGGCCTTGTGGTCGACGTCGGCGTCTTTCAGGTAAATCTCGATGTCCGGTTGGCGCATGGATGTCCTCACTGCGGGTCTGAAAAATCCATTCGCGGATTTAGCCGGCCCCGGGCCTGTGCCCGAGACCAAAAGTTATTGAAGAACGAAATAATCGTAGCGCATCGACACGGTGGTCTCGAACGGCTCGGCCTGCTCGATCACCGCCGCACGACGCTCGGCACTGGCACGCCAGCCGTGAGGCGTCATCGCCAACAGGTTGGCGCGGTCCTCGGGCTTGTCCAGGGTCAGCTTGAATTCCAGGGTTTCGCTGTGCGCCAGGGCCATGCCTGCCGGCACCAGGGCCAGGTGCTTGTCGTCGGTGTACTCGCGCACTTCGTCGTACAGGCGTTCGCGCAATTCCATCAGATGGCCACGGGTCGGGCCGACTTTCATCAGCCCACCGCCGACGCTGAGCAGACGCTTGGCTTCCTCCCAATCCAGCGGACTGAAGACGCTGGCGAGAAACTGGCAACTGCCTGAAGCCAATGGTACGCGGGCCATGCTGGCGATCAACCAGGTAATCGCCGGGTTGCGCTTGCAGGCGCGTTTGACGGCTTCGCGGGAAATGTCCAGCGCGTAGCCGTCAGCATTGGGCAAAGCTTCGGCGATTTGCGCGGTGTAGTAACCCTCGCCACAACCGATGTCGACCCAGCGCTCCGGCGCATAACTCGCCGCCAATTCAGCCAGACGCCTGGCGACTGGCGCGTAGTGCCCGGCGTTGAGGAAATCACGCCGCGCCTCGACCATCGCTTGATTGTCGCCCGGGTCGCGGCTGTTCTTGTGCTGCACCGGCAACAGGTTCAGATAACCCTGACGCGCACGGTCAAACCGATGCCCGGCGGGGCAGACCACGCCGTTCTCTACCGCATTGAGCGGCTCACTGCAGATCGGGCACGCGAGCATCAGGCGAGCAACTTGATCAGGGTCTGGTAATAGATTTCCGTCAGCACGTCGAGATCGGCTGCCAGCACGCGCTCGTTGACCTGGTGGATGGTCGCGTTGACCGGGCCCAGTTCAACCACTTGCGTGCCCATGGTCGCGATGAAGCGGCCATCGGAGGTGCCGCCGCTGGTCGACGCCTTGGTCTCGCGACCGGTGATGTCCTTGATGCTCGACGACACCGCATCGAGCAGCGCGCCCGGTTCGGTGAGGAATGGCAGGCCGGACAGCGCCCAGTCGATGTGCCAGTCCAGGCCATGCTTGTCGAGAATATCGGCAACGCGTTTCTGCAGGCCTTCGACGGTCGATTCGGTGGAGAAGCGGAAGTTGAACACCGCCACCAGATCACCGGGAATCACGTTGGTCGCGCCGGTGCCGGAATTGAGGTTGGAAATCTGGAAACTGGTCGGCGGGAAGAAATCGTTGCCGTGGTCCCAGTGCTCGGCGGCCAGCTCTGCCAGCGCCGGAGCGGCGAGGTGGATCGGGTTCTTCGCCAGATGCGGGTAGGCCACGTGGCCCTGCACGCCTTTGACCGTGAGCTTGGCGCCGAGGGAGCCGCGACGGCCGTTTTTCACCACATCGCCGACCAGCGTGGTGCTCGACGGCTCGCCAACGATGCACCAGTCCAGACGCTCGTTGCGCGCGACCAGACGCTCGACCACTGCCTTGGTGCCGTGATGCGCCGGGCCTTCTTCATCGCTGGTGATCAGGAAAGCGACCTTGCCTTTATGGTTCGGATAGTCGGCGACGAAACGTTCAGCGGCGACGGTCATCGACGCCAGGCTGCCTTTCATGTCTGCCGCGCCACGGCCGCAGAGCATGCCGTGTTCGTCGATCACGGCATTGAACGGATCGATCTGCCATGCGGTAACCGGACCGGTCGGCACTACGTCGGTGTGGCCGGCGAAGCACAGCACCGGGCCGTCGTTGTTGCCGTGAGTGGCCCAGAAGTTATCCACATCTTCGATGCGCATCGGCTCCAGGGTGAAACCGGCATCGCCCAGGCGCTGCATCATCTGCTTCTGGCAGTCGGCATCGACCGGGGTCACGGAAGGACGGCGGATCAGGTCGATGGCCAGTTGAAGGGTCGGCGATAGGTCGGCGTGGGCCGTCATGGAAAACTCCGGATCATGAATTTGAGCGAGGGCCAATGTGGGAGCGAGCTTGCTCGCGAAAGCGGTGTATCAGGCAACATAAGGGTTGAATGTTACAAAGCCTTCGCGAGCAAGCTCGCTCCCACAGGGATAGGAGAGCGCCCGCAAAATGGCGGTTATCTTAAAGCAAAACGGCGACCATTGGCCGCCGTTTAGTGCTGCGTTGCGGATTTAGACGACCGGTGCCGGCTCAGCCTTGGCCACAGGTTTGGGCAGCGACGACAGGAACGCCATGATCAGCGCAGCCAGATACGGCAGCGACTGCACCAGCAGCATGGTCACCCAGAAGCGCATGTCATTGCTCGGAATGCCCTGCACCAGGAAGATCCCCAGCGCCGCGCCCCACAGCAACAGCATGATGAACAACTCTTCGCGAGCCTCGCTGATCGCCACCCAGAAGCCGTGGTTGTCAGCGTTTTTCGGCGTGCGGAAGAACGGAATGCTGCTGGTGAAGAAACCGTACAGCACCGCTTTGGCGATGGTGTGCGACAACGCCAGCCCCGCCAGTGCCGCGCAGAACGCATCTTTCAGATTCACACCGACGGCGCGGCGATAAAGGAAGATGATCTTGCCGACCTTGAACACGAACAGCGCCAGTGGCGGGATGGCGAAAATCAGCAACGGCGGATCGACCCGTTGCGGCACGATGATCATCGCCGCCGACCATAGCAGGGCGCCGACGGTGAAGAAGATGTTCATGCCATCGGCGACCCACGGCAGCCAGCCAGCGAGGAAGTGATAACGCTGACCGCGAGTCAGTTCGGTGTCCTTGCCGCGCAGCAGGCTGCGGGTGTGGCGCTTGATGATCTGGATCGCGCCATAGGCCCAGCGGAAACGCTGTTTCTTGAAGTCGATGAAGGTATCCGGCATCAGGCCCTTGCCGTAACTGTCGTGGTAATACGCCGCCGACAGGCCTTTCTCGAATACGCGCAGGCCGAGTTCGGCGTCTTCACAGATGCACCAGTCAGCCCAGCCCAATTCTTCCAGCACGGAACGGCGGGTCATGGTCATGGTGCCGTGCTGAATGATCGCGTCACGGTCGTTGCGAGTGACCATGCCGATGTGGAAGAAGCCTTTGTATTCGGCGTAGCACAGCTTCTTGAAGGTGCTTTCGTTCTGGTCGCGATAATCCTGCGGCGACTGCACCACGGCGATTTTCGGGTCGGCGAAGTGCGGCACCATGTGCTTGAGCCAGTTCGGGTGCACGCAGTAATCGGAGTCGATCACGGCAATGACTTCGGCGTCCTTGGCGGTATGCGGAATCAGGTAATTCAGCGCGCCGCCCTTGAAACCGGCCAGCGGCGAAACGTGGAAGAACTTGAAGCGCGGGCCGAGGGTTGCGCAGTAATCGCGCACCGGTTCCCACACCGCCGGGTCCTTGGTGTTGTTGTCGATGATCAGGACTTCGAAGTCTGGATAATCGAGCGCGGCCAGTGCGTCGAGGGTCTGTTTGACCATCTCTGGCGGCTCGTTGTAGCACGGCACGTGGATCGACACTTTCGGCCGGTAATCAGAATCGCCCAGCACCGGCAGGAATTCCCGCCGGCGCTTGTGAATCCACACCGCTTCGGCCAGTTCATGGGCCTCTGTGAGCAGGACGATGAATACCCCGAGCGCACCGAGCGCCAAGAGGAATCCGACCGTGAGGCTGAACCACGTGCTGTATTGCTGGCTGTAGTCGTAACCGATGTACACCAGCACCGAACCGCAGAGGAACGCGATAAACGTCAGGAACGTGCGACCACGCTGGCGCAGGGCCGAGCCGTCGATCATCAGCAGGGTCAGCGACAGCAACGCCAGCACCACCGAGCCGATGGCCAGCACGCGCCATTGCGGAATCGCCACCACCGGGCCTTCGAAATTGAATTTCTGCTGGCGCGCGGCGTTGAACACGCCCCAGTAGGCGCCGACCGAACCTTCATCGCTGGCCTTCCACGGCTGATCGAACGCTTCGATCACGAAGTAGTTGAAGCCTTGGCGATTGAGCTTGTTGACCAGTGTGCGCAGGTAAATCGCCTGATCTGCCGGCGAGGCATCGGCGCCACCGCGCATGCGACCATTGCTCGGCCAGCCGACCTCGGAGAGCAGCAGCGGTTTTTTCGGAAAGAGTTTTTTCAGATCGCGGGCACGGTCGAAGACGAACTGGCCGGCCTTGTCCACCGGAATGAATTCCCAGTAGGGCAAGACGTGGGCGGCGATCAGGTCAACGTGCTTGGCCAGTTGCGGGTATTTCTCCCAGATGTGCCATTGCTCGGAAGTGGTCACCGGTACTTTTACCGCAGCGCGCACCCGATCCAGCAGAACGATCAGCGCTTCCGGGGTGATTTCCTCGCGAAACAGCGCCTCGTTGCCGACCACCACGCGCACGACGCTGCGCGAGGTGTTGGCCAGCTCGATGGCTTTGGTGATTTCCCGTTCGTTGCGTTCCTGGTCCGGGCTGATCCAAATGCCGAGGGTGACACGCAGGCCGAATTCTTCAGCCAGTTTCGGGATGTCTCCAAGCGAGCCGTCAACCGAATAGATACGGATGTTGTCGGTCAGCTTGCTCATGATTTCCAGGTCACGGCGCATTTCGTCGTCAGAGGGATACTGATCCTTCTGTGGGAATTGCCCCTGCTGGAATGGCGAATACGAGAAGCCGGAGATTTGCTGCGGCCAGTTCGGTGCCGTGACCGGGCGATTGACCAGCGCCCAGAAACCGGTGAACAAGGCAGCGATGGCCAGCACCACCACCAGGTTGAGTCCAAATTTACGCGATGACATAGCTGTTTCGGGTTCCAAAGGCTGTGGAACGAAGGATCGGTCGGATAGACGCCCGAGGGGCGCGCATCCTACACCGGCGGTTAACCAGCCGTACAACTGACGGGAAAATGCCTGACGTTGGGCAGCCGTCTCTGACTTAAGTTCTTACACTTGTCGCTTGCAGCTTAAAACTTGTCGCTGCGTAGCCCTATAATGCGCGCCGGTTTTTGGGGTAATGGTCATGAGTACAGAAGATCCGCGGTTTGCAGGTATCGCCCGTTTGTATGGCATCGAGGGCCTGGAACGCTTGCGCGCCGCCCATGTGGCGATCGTCGGCGTTGGTGGCGTCGGTTCCTGGGCGGCGGAAGCCATGGCCCGTTGCGGGGTTGGCGAGATATCGCTGTTCGACCTCGACGACGTCTGCGTCAGCAATGCCAACCGCCAGTTGCATGCGCTGGACAGCACCGTCGGCAAACCCAAGGTCGAGGTGATGGCCGAGCGTCTGCGCGGGATCAATCCTGATTGCACGGTGCACGCCGTGGCCGATTTCGTCACCCGCGACACAATGGCTGAATACATTACGCCGGACATCGACTGCGTGATCGACTGCATCGATGCGGTGAACGCCAAAGCGGCGCTGATCGCCTGGTGCAAACGCCGCAAGATCCAAATCATCACCACCGGCGGGGCGGGCGGGCAGATCGATCCGACGTTGATTCAGGTCTGCGATCTGAACCGCACCTTCAACGATCCGCTGGCTTCGAAAGTGCGCTCGACCTTGCGTCGTGACTACGGCTTCTCCCGCACCGTGACCCGCCACTACAGCGTGCCGTGCGTATTTTCCACCGAACAGCTGCGCTACCCGAAACCGGATGGCAGCATTTGTCTGCAGAAGAGTTTTGTCGGCGATGGCGTGAAGCTCGACTGCGCCGGCGGGTTTGGCGCGGTGATGATGGTTACCGCGACATTTGGCATGGTCGCGGCGACCAAGGCTGTGGACAAGATTGTGGCGGGGGTGCGGCGCCCTTCAGACCGAGTAAAACCTCAGGCTTGATGTTGGGGCTGCTGGCTTCTTCGCGAGCAGGCTCGCTCCCACAGGGAAACGTACTCCAATTGTGGGAGCGAGCCTGCTCGCGAAGGCGATTAGCGCGCCAACTCATTCATCCGCTGGAGCACCGCATTCAAGCCATTACTGCGCGAAGGCGACAACTGCCGCGACAACCCCAGCTGATTGAACCACTCCGGCAAATCCACCTGCTGCAGCTCCACTGCCGACAAGCCGTTGACCCGCAACAGCAGCAACGCCACCAACCCGCGAATCATCCGCGCATCGCTGCTTGCCTTGAACTGCCAGTGTCCGTCGCGCAAATCCCCGACCAGCCACACCTGACTCTCACAGCCATGCACCCGGTTGGCCTCGCACTTTTGCGCGTCATCCAGCGCCGGCAAGCGATCGCCGAACTGCATCAGCAACCGCGCCCGCTGTTCCCAGCCAGCCGCATTCTGAAAGATCTGCAGCGCCTCAGCCGCTTCAACCGGCAGGCTCATCGCAACATCTCCAGCGCCTGATCCAGCGCCTCGAAAAAGCGCTCCAGATCTTCCGAGTCGTTATACAGCGCCAGCGACACGCGAATCGCGCCGGCCAGTTCGAAGCTTTTCATCAATGGCATGGCGCAGTGATGCCCCGCGCGCACGGCAATGCCTTGTTCGGTGAGCAGGTGCGCCAGATCAGCGTTGTGCACGCCTTCGACGACAAAACTGGCCAGCGCCAGTTGCGGCTTGCCGAGCAGGCGAATGCCGTTGCGTGCGGCGAGGCCGCGCAGCAGATAGTCGTGCAGTGCCGCTTCATGGGCAGATACGGCGTCCTGATCCAAACCGGCCAAGTAGTCGAGGGTCGCTCCGAGGCCGATGACACTGGCGATCGGCGGTGTGCCTGCCTCGAACCCCAACGGCGCCGGGCGGAAGCGCGAATCCTGGTAGTTGGCGTCGAGCACCATCTCGCCGCCGAACTGCCAATGCTGCAATTGCTCCAGCGCAGCGTTGCGCCCGAACAGCACGCCGAGGCCATCGGGGCCGTAGAGTTTGTGGCTGGAAAATACATAGAAGTCGCAACCCAGCGCCTGTACATCATGCCGACCGTGCACCACACCTTGCGCACCATCGACCACGGTCAGCGCGTTCTGCGCCTTGGCCATGCCCAGCAAAGCGGTCAGTGGCTGCCAGGCGCCGAGCACATTGGACAACTGGCTGACCGCCAACAAACGCGTGCGCGGGCCGATCAGGTGTACGGCAGCGCCGAGGTCGATCAGGCCGTCGGCATCCAGCGGCAGGATCACCAGTTTCAGGTTGCGACGTTGCGCCAGTTGCTGCCACGGCAGCAGGTTGGCGTGATGCTCCAGGGCGCTGATGACAATCTCATCGCCCGGCTGAAACAGAGGCTCCAGACCATAAGCCAGCAGATTCAGCGCGCTGGTGGCGCCGTGGGTGAAGATGATTTGCCCGCTGTCACCGGCATTCAGCCATTGGCCAACCTTGCGCCGACTGTCTTCGAACGCTTGCGTCGCGTGGGCACCGGGCAGGTGTTGCGCACGATGCACATTGGCCGCGCCGTTGGCGTAGTAATGCGTCAGTGCGTCGAGCAGGGCCTGGGGTTTTTGCGTGGTGGCGGCGCTGTCCAGATAGGTCTGGTCTTGCCGTTGCAGCGCGGCGATGGCCGGGAAATCGGCGCGCCAGGGGGAGGGGATCATCATGGGTTCAGCCCTGTGAAATTGGGCGGGGTGTACGCCAAACCTTGTGGGAGCGAACCTGCACGCGAAAGCGTCCTTGAGGACGCCAAAAGCTTCGCGAGCAGACTCGCTCCCACAGGCCTACAGCGCTTAGTTGTGAGCGTGCAGCGCTTCGTTCAGTTCGATCGCCGATTTGTGGGTCTTGCATTCCACAGCACCGGTTTCCGAATTGCGACGGAACAGCAGATCAGTCTGACCGGCCAGCTCACGTGCTTTCACAACCTTGACCAGATTGTTGTTTTCGTCGAGCAGCGCAACCTTGGTGCCAGCGGTCACGTACAGGCCCGATTCCACAGTGTTGCGGTCGCCCAACGGAATACCGATACCGGCGTTGGCGCCGATCAGGCAGCCTTCGCCGACCTTGATCACGATGTTGCCACCGCCCGACAGGGTGCCCATGGTCGAGCAACCGCCGCCCAGGTCCGAACCCTTGCCGACGAAGACGCCAGCGGAAACGCGGCCTTCGATCATGCCCGGGCCTTCGGTGCCAGCGTTGAAGTTGATGAAACCTTCGTGCATCACGGTGGTGCCTTCGCCGACATAGGCGCCCAGACGCAGACGTGCAGCATCAGCGATACGCACGCCGGCCGGTACCACGTAGTCGGTCATTTTCGGGAACTTGTCCACCGAGAACACTTCCAGCAGCTCGCCGCGCAGGCGTGCTTCGAGTTGCATTTCCGCCAGTTCGCTCAGGTCGATCGCGCCCTGGCTGGTCCACGCCACGTTCGGCAGCAGCGGGAAGATACCGGCCAGGCTCACGCCGTGCGGCTTGACCAGACGGTGCGAGAGCAGATGCAGCTTGAGGTAGGCCTCAGGCGTGGAGGTCAGTTGCGCGTCTTCGGCCAGCAGCGTGGCGACCAGCGGCTTGTGGCTTTCGGCCAGGCGGGTCAGCAGCTTGCCTTGCACGGCGTCGATGCCTTTCACGGCTTCAGCCAGTTGCGCAGCCTGGGCGGTGGTGAAGGTGATGGCCTGGTTGCCTTCGGTGTAACCGAGGATCGGCGCAACAGCCGCGACCAGTTCGGCCGAAGGGTTGAGCAGTGGCTGGGCGTAGAACACTTCCAGCCATGCGCCTTGACGGTTCTGGGTGCCGACACCAAAGGCGATGCTGAACAGGGAATTGGACATGTGAATACCTCTACAAAGAGTGACGGGCTGCTTACTTCAGAGCGGCCGCGTAGATATCTGGCTTGAAGCCAATCAGGGTTCGGTCACCGAGATCGAGCACCGGGCGCTTGATCATCGAGGGTTGTGCGAGCATCAGTTCGATGGCTTTCGCTTGGTCGAGATCGGCTTTGCGTTCGTCGTCGAGTTTGCGAAAGGTCGTGCCGGCGCGGTTCAACACGGTTTGCCAGCCGTGCTCGTCGCACCATTGGGTCAGGTGCTCACGGTCAATGCCGGCGGTCTTGTAATCGTGAAAGTCATAGCTGACAGCGTGTTCATCGAGCCAGGTGCGCGCCTTTTTCATGGTGTCGCAGGCTTTGATGCCGAAAAGGTGCAACGTTTTACTTGAAACGGCCAAGGAATCGCCCCCTTTACAGGTGCTGGAAAAAAATGGTGACGGATTATGCCATGACCGGACGGTTTCGTCGGCCACGGTTGTCGTAACGCTGTGAAACCTGTGGGAGCGAGCTTGCTCGCGAAGGGGGCCTGTCAGTCAATTTCTGTGCTGAATGACACACCGCATTCGCGAGCAGGCTCGCTCCCACAAGGGTGTCGCTTGCGGCCCTGCGACATAGGTGCAACGGTCAGCCACAGCCTAAGGCGCTAATATGGCAGTTCAACGCTGTCGATCGCCTGAGATTCTGGTTTTATGCAAACTGCTTACACCGTCCTCATCCTACTGATGCTGGTCAGCGTCTCGCGACTGGTCGGGCGGGTCATCCCGCTGCCGTTGCCGCTGGTGCAAATTGCTGCCGGTGCCTTGCTCGCCTGGCCGACGCTTGGCCTGCACGTCGCCCTCGATCCCGAATTGTTCCTGTTTCTGTTCCTGCCGCCGCTGCTGTTTTCCGATGGCTGGCGCATGCCCAAACGCGCCTTCTGGCAATTGCGTGGACCGATCCTGACCCTGGCCGTCGGCCTTGTTCTGTTCACCGTAGTCGGTGCCGGTTATTTCATTCATTGGCTGTTGCCGACGATTCCGCTGCCGGTGGCCTTCGCCCTTGCAGCGGTTTTGTCACCGACGGACGCCGTGGCGGTTTCAGCGATTTCGCAGAACCGTCTCCCCACGCCGCTGATGCATATCCTCCAGGGCGAGGCCCTGATGAACGATGCCTCAGGCCTGGTGACCTTCAAGTTCGCCCTCGCTGCAGCGGTCACGGGCGTGTTTTCGTTGACCAACGCCAGTCTGACCTTCGTCGCGGTCGCGCTCGGTGGTCTGGCGGTCGGTGTAGCGTTGAGCTGGCTGGTCGGGCGCCTGCGCGCGTGGATGATCGCCCGTGGCTGGGACGATCCGGCCACTCACGTGGTGTTCATGTTGCTGCTGCCGTTCGCCGCTTACGTACTGGCTGAACGTCTGGGCGCTTCGGGCATTCTTTCGGCGGTGGCGGCGGGGATGATGCAAAGCTGGCTCGACCTGCTGCCGCGCCAGACCAGCACGCGATTGCTTAATCGCAGCGTCTGGGCGCTGCTCGAATTTGCGTTCAATGGCTTGATCTTCCTGCTGCTTGGCCTGCAATTGCCAGACATCATCAAGGCGGTGGTCAGCCATGAGCCGACGCTGTGGCCAACGCTGTTCTATCGCTGCCTCGATGTGCTGGCGATTTTCGTCGCGCTGGTGCTGCTGCGGTTCATCTGGGTGCAGAGCATCTGGCGCTTGTCGGTGTTGCTGCGCCGAGTGCGCGGCAAGGGCGAGCTGACCCAAGTGCCGACGGCGCGTTCATGCTGGTTGCTGACGGTGGGCGGTGTGCGCGGGGCAGTGACGCTGGCAGGCGTGATGTCGGTGCCGATGCTGATCGGCGCCGAGGCTTTTCCTGAGCGCGACTTGCTGATCTTCATTGCTGCCGGGGTGATTCTGCTGTCGCTGGTCTCGGCCTGTATCGCGCTGCCCTTGCTGCTGCGCGGCATCGACAAAAGTCCTGACGACAAGCGTCGTCAGGAAGTGCGCGACGCTTGGCGCAAGACAGCCGAAGCGGCGATTCACTCGCTGGAAAGCGAAGAAGTGGTCCCGCAGGATGCCGCTCAAGCGGCGCTGGCAGCGGAGCTCAAGGCGCGGATCATGTCCGAATATCGCCATCAACTTGATGTGTTCAATGATTCCGCCGAGGCTCAGGCGCTGGCATTCCAGATGGATCTGCTTGAACGGCGTTTGCGCTTGAAAGCGCTGCGCGCGCAGCGTCTGGAACTCTACAGCCTCAGTCGTCAGCACCAGATCGGTGATGACGTGTTGCGAGAAGTGCTCGGGGAACTGGATTTGAGCGAGGCCAATCTGGGCCAGGTCAAGTCGTAGCACGAGATGATTCCTGATGGCGATTCAAGGGGATTCGCAAGAGCCGCCGTCAGGAATTTCGATCGGATAAAAATGTGCGCAGATGCGTTTGTCCTGCCAACTTATTTCCGTGTTCATCGGTATCTCAAACTTCCCATCGGTTAGTTCCTTCTCGACAGGATAATGCATGATTGAAGTCGGATCGTATGGGGTGACGGTGATCGCCTCGTCTATCGGTGTAAAAATGTTCAGGTCCACGCTTTGCTTATCCATTCCCCATTTTTCCGCATATTCCTGATAGACCTTCGGTCTGTTCCAGGGAATGTTAGCATCAGGGTGCAGATGCTCATGATGAAAACCGAGCGCATGACCGAACTCATGTATTACTACCGTGCGAAAATCCGCATCTCCCGGTCGCGCGTATATGAACATCGTGGGTTTTCCTGCCGCGACTGTTAGTGCGTCGGTGCCAATTTGCGAAGCGTTTTGAGTAGTGTCGGTTGTAATTCGGATTACGCCGTCTTTACTATCGATGAAGCTAAAGGTGAGGCTGACATAGTCCGCCCATTCCCATATATGGCTCTTTATCGCTTCTTTCAGCGAGGCGGGTGGGTTGTCCATAAACGAAATGGTCAGATGGCGGCTCGGGTGCCAACACTTTGCATTGAGTGCCATGGTCCGGGAGGTCAGGCCTGAGTTGTTGGTGTACGAAATATTTTTCGAGTTTTCATTGATGGCCGCTCGAAAGCTGGCAACTGGATCTTCTATTTCAAGATTCAGACAGGGTCTGGTTTTGTACATGGTCAATTCCTTTGAGGTTTTTATCCAGGGTTGACTGCAAGTTAGTGGTTAAAAACTTGTAGTTTGTAAGTTGGTTGTTGCGGGGGGTAGGTTATTAGTTAGTGTATTGAGGAGTAAAGGAGGGGGTTGTAAGGTAGCGTTTCTTTTTTTTAGTCCGCATCAGGTGGCCTGATGCGGACACTTGAAAGTTACTGTTGGCGAGTAACGAATGCGCGTATTCTTTCGGCGGCCTCGACACATTCCGCCAGCGGCGCAACCAGCGCCATGCGCACGCGGCCCGCCCCCGGATTGACGCCATCGACATCGCGAGACAGGTACGAGCCCGGCACCACGGTCACATGCTCCTGCTCGAACAAATCACGGCAGAACGCCGCATCATCGCCCTGCACATTCGGCCACAGATAGAAGCTGCCGTCCGGGCGCTGTACGTCCATGACCGGGCTGAGGATGTTCAGCACCGCATCGAACTTCTCGCGATACAGCGCACGGTTGGCGCGCACATGCACTTCGTCATTCCACGCGGCAACGCTGGCCAGTTGAGTCTGTACCGGCATCGCGCAGCCGTGGTACGTGCGATAGAGCAGGAAGCCCTTGAGGATGTCGGCATCGCCGGCAACAAAGCCTGAGCGCAAGCCCGGAAGGTTGGAGCGCTTGGACAGGCTGTGGAAGACCACGCAGCGCTTGAAGTCATTGCGGCCCAGTTCGACGCAGGCGCTGAGCAGGCCCGGCGGTGGAGTTTGCTCGTCGAAGTACAGTTCGCTGTAGCACTCGTCGGCGGCAATGACGAAGTCGTACTGATCAGCCAGGGCGATCAACTTCTTCAGAGTCTCGACCGGAATCAGCGCGCCGGTCGGATTGCCCGGCGAGCACAGGAACAGAATCTGGCAGCGCTGCCAGATCTCCGGCGCTACTGCGTCGAAGTCCGGGTTGAAGCCGTTTTCATCCAGGCATGGCAGGTAATGCGGCTTGGCCCCGGCGAGGAACGCGGCGCCTTCGTAGATCTGATAGAACGGGTTCGGGCTGACCACCAGCGCATCGTCGCCACGGTTGACCACGGTCTGGGTGAAGGCGAACAGCGCTTCACGGGTGCCGTTGACCGGTAGCACATTGCGCGCCGGATCGATCCAGCCGTTCGGCACGCCAAAACGACGCTCGCACCAGCCGGCGATGGCTTCGCGCAGGGCCGGGATGCCGAGGGTGGTCGGGTACACCGCCATCTGATCCAGACTGTTCGCCAGCGCTTCGGCGACAAAGCTCGGCGAACGGTGTTTCGGCTCGCCGATCGACAGGGCGATCGGGCGTTTGTCCGGGTTCGGCGTAACGCTGCCGAGCAGGGCGCGGAGCTTTTCGAACGGGTACGGCTGGAGCTGGTTCAGAGCGTTGTTCATGGGGGCCTCTTTTAAATGCTCAAGAGCTTTCTGTGGCGAGGGGATTTATCCCCGTTGGGCTGCGCAGCGGCCCCAAAACCATTCACTGCGGTTCAACTGAATGTCCGCATACACAGGTTTTACGACTGCTTCGCAGCCGAACGGGGATAAATCCCCTTGCCACAGGGGATTGTATGTACCGGAGGAAGGCATGGGCTGCATTCACACGGATAAACGGGTGATTCAGATACTGATCCGCGAAAGTTTGATATCCGGTTCCTGATTGACGCTCAACTGTTCGACGATCGCATCCTGCAGACGGCTGCACAGCAGCGGATCGGACAGCGGCTGGTTGTGCGCGTCGGTGATGAAGAACACGTCTTCCACGCGCTCGCCCAGGGTCGCAATCTTGGCGTTCTGCAGCGACAGGTCGAACTCGAGGAAAATCCCCCCGACCCGCGCCAGCAGGCCCGGCCGGTCGGGCGCGGTCAGCTCCAGCACGGTCACTGGACGCTGGGCGTCGTTGTGAATGGTGACCTGCGGAGCGAAGGCGAAGTGTTTGAGCTGACGCGGCACCCGGCGCTGGATGATCGTCGGGTAGTCGTCCGGGTTGCGCAGCGCTTCGGTCAGGCCTTCGCGGATCTGCTTGATCCGCGCCGGATTGTCGCCGATCGATTCGCCTTCGTTGTCGAGCACGATGTAGGTGTCGAGGGTGAACTGGCTGCTCGAGGTGATGACCCGGGCATCGTGAATGTTCAGGTTGAGCTGGTCCATCGCCGCCACGGTCACGGCGAAGAAGTCATGCTGGTCCGGTGCATAAATGAAGATCTGCGTGCCGCCCTCGAACTCGCGCTGGGTGGTTTCCTTGATCAGCACCAGCGGCCCGCCATCCACCGGTTGCTGCAGGATCGCGTCGCTGTGCCAGGCTACATCGCCGGCGGTGTGACGCAGGAAATAGTCATCGCCCAATTGCGCCCACAGCTGCTCGACGTCGTCCGGATCGGTGCCGCCGCGCACCAGAATGTCCAGCGCCGCGCTTTGCGTCTGGCGGATCTGTTCTTCGCGATCCACCGGGTTTTCCAGACCCCGGCGCAGGGCGCGCTTGGTCTCGGTATAAAGCTGGCGCAGCAGGCTGGCGCGCCATGAGTTCCACAGCGTCGGGTTGGTCGCGTTGATATCGGCCACGGTCAGCACGTAGAGGTAGTCGAGGCGGGTTTCGTCGCCGACCGCCTGGGCGAAATCGTGGATCACCTGCGGGTCGGACAGATCCTTGCGCTGCGCAGTGGTGGACATCACCAAATGGTTCTGCACCAGCCAGACGATCAGGCGGCTGTCCCACACCGGCAACTGGTGACGCTGGCAGAACGCCTCGGCATCGACCGCGCCGATCTCCGAGTGATCACCATGCCGGCCCTTGCCGATATCGTGATACAGACCGGCCATGTAGATCAGCTCAGGCTTGGGCAGCTTGGCCATGAGCTTGGCCGCCAGCGGAAATTTCTCCGAGACCTGGGTGTACTGCAGTTTGCGCAGGTGCTTGATCAGATTCAGCGTGTGCGCATCGACCGTATAAATGTGGAACAGGTCGTGCTGCATCTGCCCGACGATAAAACCGAACTCGGGCAGGTAGCGCCCGAGAATGCCGTAACGGTTCATCCGCCGCAGATTGCGATGGATGCCGATCTTGCACTTGAACAGCTCGATGAACAGGCTGGTGTTGCGGATATCGTTACGGAAGTTGTCATCGATCAGATGACGATGTTCTCGCAGCAGACGAATGGTGTCGGCGCGCACGCCTTTGATTTCCGGCTGTTGGGCCATCAGCACGAAAATTTCCAGCATGGCGAACGGCGTGCGGCGGAACACGTTGTCATTGCGCGCTTCGATGTAACCGTCATGCAACTGGAAGCGCGAATTGATCGGTTGCGGCGGTGCTTCGTCTTCCGGAGCGAGGATGACTTCCTCGAAGTGCTGGATGATCAGATCGCTCAGTTGGGCGATGCTCATCACGGTGCGGAAATACTGCTGCATGAAGTTTTCGACCGCCTGTTTGGCGTCGTCTCCTTCAAATCCGAGCAGGCCGGCAATGGTGCGCTGATGATCGAACAGCAAGCGGTCTTCGGAACGGCCGGCGAGCATGTGCAGCGCGTAGCGCACTTTCCAGAGGAATTCCTGGGAGGAGGCGAGCAGGGCGTTTTCGCTTTCGACCAGAAAGCCTTCGCCAGCGAGGGCGCGCAGGTTCAGGGTGCCGTACTGACGGCGGGCGACCCAAAGGATCGTCTGAATATCGCGCAGGCCACCGGGCGAGCCTTTAACGTTCGGTTCGAGGTTGTACTCGGTGTCGTTGTATTTGTGGTGGCGAGCCTTCTGCTCGGCACGCTTGGCCAGGAAGAACTCCTTGGCCGGCCACATGTGCGCGGTGCTGGTGACGTCGAGCATGCGCTGGCGCAGGCGCTCGGGGCCGCAGATGGTGCGGCTTTCCATCAGATTGGTGACCACAGTCAGGTCGGCGCGGGCCTCTTCTGCGCATTCGTCGACCGAGCGCACGCTCTGGCCGACCTCCAGACCGATGTCCCAAAGCAGCGTCAGAAAACGCTCGATGGAATCGCGGAAAACTTCGTGGTCGGCACTGTCGAGCAGAATCAGCAGATCGATATCGGAGTAGGGGTGCAGTTCGCCGCGACCGTAGCCGCCCACCGCCACCAGAGCGATGTCGGCGTCTTCGCTCCAGTTGAACTGCTCCCAGGCCTTTTGCAGGATATTGTCGACAAACCAGGCGCGGTCCTCAATCAGCCGGCGGATGTCGCGGCCATTGCGAAAACGCGTGTCGAGGACCTCGCGGGCCTGGCGGATCGCCTTCTTGAACGCCGCGATAGGACTCGCTTTGAGGGCCAGTTCAGCCTGGAACTGGCCGCGGTCGAAGAGTTCGGGATCCACCTGCGGCATCGATTGGCTTTCCTTCTATAGGCTGGGAGCGTTCTGGGTGTCAGGCCGAGATACGCGGGATGGTGTCATCGCTGCGCAAAGTGAAAATCTCGTAGCCGGTGTCGGTGACCAGCAGGGTGTGTTCCCACTGGGCCGAGAGCTTGCGGTCCTTGGTGATCGCGGTCCAGCCGTCGCCCAGAACCTTGGTGTCGGCCTTGCCCTGGTTGATCATCGGCTCGATGGTGAAGGTCATGCCGGCCTTCAGTTCCATACCGGTACCGGCGCGACCGTAGTGCAGGATCTGCGGTTCTTCGTGGAAGACCTTGCCGATGCCGTGACCGCAGAACTCGCGCACCACCGAGAAACCGTTCTTTTCCGCGTGCTTCTGGATAACTTCGCCGATGTCGCCGAGGCGGCAGCCGGGTTTGACGATCTCGATCGCCTTGTACATGCATTCCTGGGTGACCTGCGACAGACGCTCGGCCCAGACCGGCACTTCGCCGACGTGGAACATGCGGCTGGTATCACCGTGGTAGCCGTCTTTGATCACCGTGACGTCGATGTTCAGGGTGTCGCCGTTTTTCAGCGGCTTGTCGTTAGGGATGCCGTGGCAGACCACATGGTTGATCGAAGTGCAGATCGACTTCGGGTAGCCCTTGTAGTTGAGCGGGGCAGGGATGGCCTGCTGCACATTGACGATGTAGTCGTGGCAGATCTGGTTGAGCTGATCGGTGGTCACGCCCGGTTTGACATGTTCGGCAATCATTTCCAGCACATCGGCGGCCAGTTTGCCGGCGACACGCATGCCAGCGATGTCCTCGGGGGTTTTGAGGTTGACGGTCATACAGGCTCTCTCTGCGCTCGGCGGCGCTTACGGATACGAATTGGGTGGCAAGCGTACATTTTGCGACCCTGAAAAACGCGATTCTACCAGACGGGAGGCGCAAATCCGCGCCTGCATGTCCAGCTTCTATCTATACAATGGTGCCCATCGAGCCGATTCCAAGGGGGCTGCGCCCGTGTCCCTGGTGCGAATACAGATTCCGGGTTCCGTTTCTGCGCACCCTGTGGTATAAAATGCGCCGCTTTCCGGGGATGCCCCGAAAAGCTTAAATCCACACACGTGTCGACACGATGACCTGGGTGCCTTGGGCTTTATGCCTCTGGTTGGTCATTGGGATACGTGGAGGCCAAACCCGACTTATCAAGGAACTATCATGTCCCAAGTCAACATGCGCGATATGCTGAAGGCCGGTGTGCACTTCGGTCACCAAACCCGTTACTGGAATCCGAAAATGGGCAAGTACATTTTCGGCGCGCGTAACAAGATTCACATCATCAACCTTGAAAAAACCCTGCCAATGTTCAACGAAGCTCTGACTTTCGTAGAGCGTCTGGCCCAGGGCAAAAACAAGATTCTGTTCGTCGGCACCAAGCGTTCCGCTGGCAAGATCGTTGCTGAAGAAGCAGCACGTTGCGGCTCGCCGTACGTCGATCACCGCTGGTTGGGCGGCATGCTGACCAACTTCAAGACCATTCGTGCTTCCATCAAGCGTCTGCGTGACCTTGAAGTTCAAGCCGAAGACGGTACTTTCGCCAAGCTGACCAAGAAAGAAGCGCTGATGCGCTCCCGTGATCTTGAGAAGCTGGATCGTTCGCTGGGCGGCATCAAGGACATGGGCGGTCTGCCAGACGCACTGTTCGTGATCGACGTTGACCACGAGCGCATCGCGATCACCGAAGCCAACAAGCTGGGCATCCCGGTCATCGGCGTTGTCGATACCAACAGCAGCCCGGAAGGCGTTGACTACATCATCCCAGGCAACGATGACGCCATCCGCGCTATCCAGCTGTACATGGGTTCGATGGCTGACGCAGTTATCCGCGGCCGCAACAACGTTGCTGGCGGTACTGTAGAATTCGCAGCTGAAGAAACTCAGGCTGCAGCTGAGTAATCGACGCCCCTGGCGTTGACTCAGTAAGCAAAAAGGGGGCTTGGCCCCCTTTTTGCCACCTCGAAAACCATTTGTCGGCGCCCACGTCTGTATTTGTCATGTGCGGCAGCCAACATGGGTGGTTCGGGAAGAATTGAACGCCCGTTCGATCGGGTGGAATGGTTGAAAACCTATCCAAGAGGAATTTGAAAATGGCAGCAATTACTGCAGCGTTGGTCAAAGAACTGCGCGAGCGTACCGGCGAAGGCATGATGGATTGCAAGAAAGCCCTGGAAAAGGCTGACGGCGACATCGAAAAAGCCATTGATGACATGCGTGCTTCGGGCGCGATCAAGGCTGCGAAAAAAGCTGGCAACGTTGCCGCTGAAGGCGCAATCGCCATCAAATCGAATGACAAGGCAGCCGTGCTGCTGGAAGTCAACTCGCAGACCGACTTCCTGGCCCTGCAAGACGACTTCAAGAACTTCGTTGCTGCCAGCGTAGAAAAAGCTTTCGACGAAAAACTGACCGACGCAGCTCCGCTGATCGCCGCTCAGGAATCGGCTCGTGAAGCTCTGGTTGCCAAAGTCGGCGAGAACGTCAACATCCGTCGTCTGGTACGCGTAGAAGGTGACGTTGTCGGCACTTACCTGCACGGTAACAAGATCGGTGTTGCTGTTGTCCTGAAAGGCGGTGACGTCGAACTGGCCAAAGACATCGCTATGCACGTTGCTGCAAGCAACCCTGAGTTCCTCCTGCCTTCGCAAGTCTCCGACGAAGCGATCGAGCGTGAGAAAGCTGTGTTCCTGCAGCTGAACGAAGAAAAGATCAAAGGCAAGCCAGAAAACATTGTTGAGAACATGGTCAAGGGCCGTATCAGCAAGTTCCTGGCAGAAGCGAGCCTGGTCGAGCAGGCGTTCGTCAAGAACCCTGAAGTCAAGGTTGGCGAACTGGCCAAGAAAGCCGGTGCTGAAATCGTTTCCTTCACCTACTTCAAAGTAGGCGAAGGCATCGAGAAGCCGGTCGACAACTTCGCTGAAGAAGTTGCTGCCCAGCTGGCTGCCGCCAAGCAATAAGACGGTTTTCAACTGTCGCCCGAAAGAGGCTGCCCGCTAACGCGCGCAGCCTCTTTTCAGATGGGGTACCAATTTTTTATTTGGTTTCCACCCGGAACTGACTTACAAAGCCATGTTCCGATGGCGCTGCAGCAGCGCCAAGCTAGAGTGAACGCCAGCTGTAAACAGCTCGCAAAGAATTTTAAATACGCCGCAGGAGAGATTCGCAATGGCTCAGCAGGGCAGTGGTTATCAGGCTCGCTATAAACGCATTCTACTCAAGCTTAGCGGCGAGGCCCTGATGGGCTCGGAAGAGTTCGGGATCGATCCGAAGGTACTGGATCGCATGGCGCTGGAAGTCGGCCAGCTGGTCGGCATCGGCGTGCAGGTCGGTCTGGTGATCGGCGGTGGCAACCTGTTCCGTGGCGAAGCCCTGAGCAAAGCCGGTATGGATCGGGTCACGGGCGACCACATGGGCATGCTGGCCACTGTGATGAACGCCCTGGCCATGCGCGATGCGCTGGAACGTGCCAATATCTCGGCCATCGTCATGTCGGCCATTTCCATGGTCGGTGTGACCGATCACTACGATCGTCGCAAAGCCATGCGCCACCTGAACTCCAAGGACGTCGTGATCTTCGCGGCCGGTACCGGCAATCCGTTCTTCACCACGGATTCGGCAGCCTGCCTGCGTGCAATCGAAATCGACGCCGACGTTGTGCTCAAGGCCACCAAGGTTGATGGCGTGTACACCGCAGACCCGTTCAAAGACCCGCATGCCGAGAAGTTCGATCATCTGACTTATGATGAAGTACTGGATCGCAAGCTGGGCGTAATGGATCTGACTGCTATCTGCCTGTGCCGCGATCACAAGATGCCGCTGCGCGTATTCAACATGAACAAGCCCGGCGCCCTGCTGAACATCGTGCACGGCGGCGCTGAAGGGACTTTGATCGAGGAAGGCCAACAATGATCAACGAAATCAAGAAAGACGCCCAAGCGCGTATGCAGAAATCCCTGGAATCTCTGAACCACGCGTTCGGCCAGATTCGTACCGGCAAGGCTCACCCGAGCATCCTTGGCAGCGTCATGGTGCCTTACTACGGCACTGACACTCCGCTGAGCGGCGTTGCCAACGTCACCGTGAAAGATTCGCGCACCCTGCAGGTCGTGGCCTTCGAGCGCAACATGCTCGCTGCCGTCGACAAGGCAATCCAGAGCGCCGGTCTGAACCTCAACCCGACCAATCTGGGCGAGTTGCTGTTGATCCCGATGCCTGCCCTTACCGAAGAAACGCGCAAAGGCTTCACCAAGCAGGCCCGCAGTGCAGCCGAAGACGCGCGCGTAGCCGTGCGCAACATCCGTCGCGATGCCTTGGGCGAGCTGAAAAAACTGGTCAAGGACAAGGAAATCAGCGAAGACGAAGAGCGTCGTGCCATCGCCGATATCGATAAGCTGACCAAAGAATCCGAGGCCCAGATCACCAAGGCCACGGACGAGAAAGAAAAAGACCTGATGGCCGTATAAGGGTCGAGCTTTAAATGGACAAGACCAAGCAGACTGCGCCGTCCGCGGTGCCGCGCCATGTCGCGATCATCATGGATGGCAATAATCGCTGGGCGAAAAAACGCTTTATGCCGGGTGTCGCCGGGCATAAAGCGGGCGTGGATGCTGTGCGGGCGGTGATCGAGGTGTGCGCCGAGGCCAAGGTCGAAGTCCTGACCCTGTTCGCCTTCTCCAGTGAAAACTGGCAGCGCCCGGCCGATGAGGTCAGTGCCTTGATGGATTTGTTCTTCAAGGCGCTGCGTCGTGAGGCCAAGCGTCTCAACGACAACAACATCAGCCTGCGCATCATTGGCGATCGCTCGCGCTTCCACCCTGAGCTTCAGGCGGCGATGCGCGAGGCCGAGGCCATGACCGTCGGTGCCAACCGCTTTGTCCTGCAGATCGCCGCCAACTATGGCGGTCAGTGGGATATCGCTCAGGCTGCGCAACGTCTGGCGCGTGAGGTTCAGGCCGGGCATTTGCGTCCGGAGGACATCACCCCGGATCTGCTGCAAACGTGTCTGGCGACCGGCGATCTGCCGTTGCCTGACCTGTGCATTCGCACCGGTGGCGAGCATCGCATCAGCAACTTCCTGCTGTGGCAGCTGGCCTACGCCGAGCTGTACTTCTCCGACCTGTTCTGGCCGGACTTCAAACACGACGCCATGCGCACCGCGCTGGCCGATTTCGCTTCACGCCAGCGTCGCTTCGGTAAAACGAGCGAACAGGTCGAAGCTGGAGCCCGGGTTTAATGCTTAAACAACGAATCATCACTGCACTGATCCTGCTGCCGATTGCCTTGTGCGGGTTTTTCCTGCTCAAAGGTGCCGGCTTCGCGCTGTTCATTGGCCTGGTGGTGAGCCTCGGTGCCTGGGAATGGGCGCGTCTGGCCGGCTTCACCGCACAGTCGTTCCGCGTCGGCTTTGCCGCTGTGGTCGCCTTGATGCTGTTTGTCATGTATGTGCTGCCAGGCCTTGCGCCTTGGGTGCTCGGTGCATCGGTGATCTGGTGGGCGATTGCGACTTATCTGGTGCTGACGTATCCACGCTCCAGCGCGCACTGGTCCACGGCGGCAACCAAGCTGCTGATCGGCCTGCTTATCCTGCTGCCTGCGTGGCAGGGTCTGGTGCAGATCAAGCAGTACCCGCTGGGTAACTGGTTGATCATGGCGGTGATGGTGTTGGTCTGGGGCGCGGACATCGGCGCTTATTTCTCCGGACGCAAGTTCGGCAAGCGCAAGCTGGCGCCGCAGGTCAGTCCGGGCAAGAGCTGGGAGGGTGTTTACGGTGGTCTGGCGCTGAGTCTGGTGATTACCGCGATCGTCGGGCTGGTGCGCGACTGGACCGTGGCCGAACTGCTCAAAGGCCTGATCGGCGCGGCAGTGATCGTCTTCATTTCCGTGGTCGGTGACCTTACCGAAAGCATGTTCAAGCGCCAGTCCGGCATCAAGGACAGCAGTAATCTGCTGCCCGGGCATGGTGGCGTGCTGGATCGCATCGACAGCCTGACCGCAGCCATTCCGGTATTCGCCGTACTGCTCTGGATGGCCGCACCGTGAGTCGTCCCCAGCAGATTACGGTGTTGGGTGCGACCGGTTCGATCGGTCTGAGCACCCTGGATGTGATTGCGCGTCATCCTGAGCGTTATCAGGTTTTTGCATTGAGTGGTTTCACCCGTCTTAGCGAATTGCTCGCGCTGTGCGTTCGTCATGTACCGCAATTTGCCGTGGTGCCTGAAGGTGCTGCGGCGCGTGGGTTGCAGGATGACTTGCGTGCAGCCGGTTTGCCGACTCGTGTGCTGGTAGGCGAGGAGGGCCTGTGTCAGGTTGCCTCCGCGCCTGAAGTCGACGCGGTCATGGCGGCCATTGTCGGTGCGGCGGGTTTGCGTCCGACACTGGCGGCGGTCGAGGCGGGCAAGAAGATTCTGCTCGCCAACAAGGAAGCGCTGGTGATGTCCGGCGCGCTGTTCATGCAGGCCGTGCGCAAAAGTGGCTCGGTGCTGCTGCCGATCGACAGTGAACACAACGCGATTTTTCAGTGCATGCCTGCGGATTTCGCGCGCGGCTTGAGCTCGGTGGGGGTGCGGCGGATCTTGCTGACCGCCTCTGGCGGGCCTTTCCGGCAGACGCCGATGTCCGAGCTGGCGCATGTTTCGCCGGAGCAAGCGTGTGCGCATCCGAACTGGTCCATGGGGCGCAAGATCTCCGTGGATTCGGCAAGCATGATGAACAAGGGTCTGGAATTGATCGAAGCCTGCTGGTTGTTCGATGCCAAACCGTCTCAGGTCGAAGTTGTGATTCATCCGCAAAGCGTGATCCATTCTCTGGTCGATTACGTCGATGGCTCGGTCCTGGCGCAATTGGGCAACCCCGACATGCGCACACCGATCGCTAACGCATTGGCCTGGCCGGAGCGTATCGATTCCGGCGTACCGCCACTGGATCTGTTCGCCATTGCACGACTGGATTTTGAGGCGCCCGATGAAAGCCGCTTCCCCTGTCTGCGTTTGGCCCGTCAGGCCGCCGAAGCTGGCAACAGCGCGCCGGCGATGCTCAACGCGGCCAATGAAGTGGCCGTGGCAGCGTTTCTCGACGGACGGGTTCGCTACCTGGAAATCGCGAGTATCATCGAGGAAGTCTTGAATCTGGAGCCGGTGGTGGCGCTGCACGACCTCGACGCCGTATTTGCGGCGGACGCGAAAGCGCGACTGCTGGCCGAGCAATGGTTGAGTCGGCACGGCCGATAGTTTTTTGTAACGCAACGGCGACACGCGACACTGAACAGGATTGCGGAGAAAGTAGATGAGCGCGCTCTATATGATTGCCGGCACCCTGATCGCCTTGGGTGTGCTGGTCACCTTCCACGAATTCGGCCACTTCTGGGTCGCGCGTCGCTGTGGCGTCAAAGTTCTGCGGTTTTCCGTGGGCTTTGGCATGCCGTTGCTGCGCTGGCATGACAAGCAAGGCACTGAATTCGTGGTCGCCGCGATTCCCTTGGGCGGCTATGTCAAGATGCTCGACGAGCGCGAAGGCGAAGTGCCGGTCGATCAACTCGATCAGTCGTTCAATCGCAAATCGGTACGTCAGCGTATCGCCATTGTTGCCGCTGGCCCGATTGCTAACTTCCTGCTGGCGTTAGTCTTCTTTTGGGTCTTGGCGATGCTCGGCAGCGAGCAAGTGCGTCCGGTCATTGGCGCGGTCGAGTCTGGCAGCATTGCCGCCAAGGCTGGTCTGAATGCCGGTCAGGAGATCGTTTCGATCGATGGCGAGCCAACGTCAGGTTGGGCTGCGGTCAATCTGCAACTGGTGCGCCGTCTCGGTGAAAGCGGTGCCATTCAATTGCTGGTGCGCGAGCAGGGCTCGACCGCTGAGTCGCCCCGTACGCTGGCACTGGATAACTGGCTGAAAGGTGCCGACGAGCCGGATCCGATCCGCTCGCTGGGCATTCGTCCTTGGCGTCCGGCCTTGCCGCCGGTGCTTGCCGAGCTGGACCCGAAAGGTCCGGCTCAGGCGGCGGGGCTGAAAACCGGCGATCGATTGCTGGCGCTTGATGGCCAGCCGCTCGATGACTGGCAGCAAGTGGTCGATACCGTTCGTACGCGTCCTGATACCAAAATCATGCTGCGCATCGAGCGCGACAATGCTCAAATCGACGTCCCTGTGACCCTGGCGGCGCGCGGTGAAAGCAAAGCGCCAAGCGGTTATCTGGGCGCGGGCGTCAAAGCCATCGACTGGCCGCCGGAAATGATCCGCGAGGTCAGTTATGGCCCGCTGGCCGCGATTGGCGAGGGTGCCCGTCGCACTTGGACCATGAGCATTCTGACGCTGGATTCACTGAAGAAAATGCTGTTCGGCGAGCTCTCGGTAAAAAACTTGAGTGGACCGATAACCATTGCTAAAGTGGCGGGCGCTTCTGCCCAGTCGGGCGTCGCTGATTTCCTGAATTTCCTTGCTTATCTGAGTATTAGCCTGGGCGTTCTGAATTTGCTGCCCATTCCTGTACTGGATGGGGGGCATTTGTTGTTTTATCTGATCGAGTGGGTGCGTGGTCGCCCCTTGTCGGATCGGGTGCAAGGTTGGGGGATACAGATCGGTATCAGTTTGGTGGTCGGGGTGATGTTGCTTGCTCTGGTCAACGATCTGGGTCGACTGTAACGCTTCGCTGAATTGCGAATCTGCCGCATTTTGCGGCAGTTTGTTTATTGCCAGTTGGAATAAGAAAGGACTTCATGAAACGTCTGCTGCTAACTGCGGTTCTCACCGTATTGATGATCGCCGAAGTTCACGCCGAGTCCTTCACTATCTCTGATATTCGCGTCAATGGCCTCCAGCGGGTCTCCGCGGGTAGCGTCTTTGGTGCCTTGCCGTTGAACGTCGGCGAGCAGGCGGATGATCGTCGCCTGGTGGAATCCACTCGTGCGTTGTTCAAAACCGGTTTCTTTCAAGATATCCAGCTGGGCCGCGAAGGCAACGTTCTGGTCATCACCGTCGTCGAGCGTCCTTCGGTCGCCAGTATCGAAATCGAAGGCAACAAGGCGATTTCCACTGAAGACCTGATGAAGGGCCTTAAGCAATCCGGTCTGGCCGAAGGCGAAATCTTCCAGCGCGCCACCCTCGAGGGTGTGCGTAACGAACTGCAGCGTCAGTACGTTGCCCAGGGTCGTTACTCCGCTACCGTCGACACCGAAGTGGTTTCGCAGCCGCGTAACCGCGTGGGTCTGAAGGTGAAGATCAACGAAGGTACCGTTGCCGCCATCCAGCACATCAACGTGGTAGGCAATACGGTTTTCCCTGAGGAAGACCTGACTGACCTGTTCGAACTGAAAACCACCAACTGGCTGTCGTTCTTCAAGAACGATGACAAATATGCCCGTGAAAAACTCTCCGGTGACCTGGAGCGTCTGCGTTCCTACTACCTGGACCGCGGCTATATCAACATGGACATCGCTTCGACCCAGGTATCGATTACCCCGGACAAGAAGCACGTGTACATCACCGTCAACGTCACCGAAGGCGAGAAGTACACCGTTCGTGACGTCAAGCTCAGTGGCGACCTGAAAGTCCCTGAAGAGCAGATCAAGTCGCTGTTGCTTGTGCAAAAGGGCCAGGTGTTCTCGCGCAAGCTGATGACCACCACCTCCGAGCTGATCACCCGTCGTCTGGGTAACGAGGGTTACACCTTCGCCAACGTCAACGGCGTGCCTCAGCCGCACGATGATGACCACACTGTAGACATCCTCTTCGCTGTCGATCCGGGCAAGCGTGCCTACGTCAACCGCATCAACTTCCGTGGCAACACCAAGTCCGAAGACGAAGTGCTGCGTCGTGAAATGCGTCAGATGGAAGGTGGCTGGGCTTCGACCTACCTGATCGACCAGTCCAAGACCCGTCTGGAGCGTCTGGGCTTCTTCAAGGAAGTCAACGTTGAAACCCCGGCCGTGCCAGGTGTCGACGACCAGGTTGATGTGAACTACGCCGTTGAAGAACAGGCTTCCGGTTCGATCACCGCCAGCGTCGGTTTCGCCCAGAGCGCCGGTCTGATCCTCGGTGGCTCGATCACCCAGAACAACTTCCTCGGTACCGGTAACCGCGTCAGCATCGGTCTGACCCGCAGCGAATACCAGAGCCGCTACAACTTTGGCTATGTGGACCCGTACTGGACCGCTGATGGCGTGAGCCTGGGTTACAACGCGTTCTATCGCACCACTGACTACGATGAGCTCGATGCCGATATTTCCAGCTATGCGGTAGACAGCCTCGGTGCGGGCGTGAACGTCGGCTACCCGATCAGTGAGACTTCGCGTCTGACGTTCGGTCTGTCTGCCCAGCAGGACAAGATCAACACCGGTCGCTATACCGTTGACGAGATTTTCGATTTCGTCGAGAAGGAAGGCGACAACTACCTGAACTTCAAGGCCTCGGCCGGTTGGTCCGAGTCGACCCTGAACAAAGGCGTGTTGCCGACCCGTGGTCGTTCCCAGAGCCTGACCCTGGAAACCACCATTCCTGGCAGCGACCTGTCGTTCTTCAAACTCGACTACCGTGGTCAGTTGTTCCAGCCGATCACTGAAAACTACACCCTGCGCCTGCACTCCGAACTCGGTTATGGCGATGGTTACGGTTCGACCGATGGTCTGCCGTTCTATGAAAACTACTATGCAGGTGGTTTCAACTCGGTTCGTGGCTTCAAGGACAGCACCCTGGGCCCGCGCAGTACGCCGAGCCGTGGTAACAACCCGGGCACTATTGCAGACCCGGACCAGGATCCACTGCCGTTCGGTGGTAACGTCCTGATCCAGGGTGGCGTGGAAGTCCTGTTCCCGTTGCCATTCGTCAAGGATCAGCGTTCCCTGCGTACTTCGGTCTTCTGGGATGTCGGTAACGTCTTTGACTCGCAGTGCAAGGACACTACGAACGCCAATGGTTCGTCGTCCAACACCAAGTGCAACGACATCAGCCTGAGCAACATGGCCAGCTCCGTAGGTGTGGGCGTGACCTGGGTCACCGCACTGGGACCGTTGAGCTTCGCGCTGGCGATGCCGGTGAAGAAACCGGATGACGCTGAAACTCAAGTGTTCCAATTCTCCCTCGGCCAGACGTTCTAAGCGTCTGACCCAAGATAACGACAATGGATTTTGTAGGAGTGCATCGTGCGTAAGTTGACTCAATTGGTTCTCCTGGCCTCCGTACTGGTGGCAGGCCCGGCGTTCGCCGACATGAAAATTGCCGTGCTGAACTATCAGATGGCTCTGCTGGAATCCGACGCGGCGAAGAAGTACGCCGTGGATGCCGAGAAGAAGTTCGGTCCGCAACTGACCAAGCTGAAAACCCTGGAAAGCAGCGCCAAAGGCATTCAGGACCGTCTGATGGCCGGTGGCGACAAAATGCAGCAGGGCGAGCGTGAGCGTCTGGAGCTGGAATTCAAGCAAAAGGCCCGCGACTTCCAGTTCCAGTCCAAGGAGCTGAACGAAGCCAAAGCCGTTGCCGACCGTGAAATGCTCAAGCAACTGAAGCCGAAACTGGACAGCGCTGTGGAAGAAGTCATCAAGAAGGGTGGTTTTGACCTGGTGTTCGAGCGTGGCGCAGTCATTGATGTCAAACCTCAGTACGACATCACGCGCCAGGTTATCGAGCGCATGAATCAGCTGAAGTAACCCATGACCGTGACTATCAGGCTCGGCCAGTTGGCCGAGCACCTCGGCGCCACCCTGCGTGGCGACCCCGAGAGGCAAATTACTGGGCTAGCCACTTTGCAAGAGGCTGGCCCAGCTCAGTTGAGCTTTCTGGCAAATCCCCAATACCGCAAATACCTGGCCGGTTCTCAGGCAGCTGCACTGCTGCTCAAGGAAGCCGACGCTGAGGGTTTTGCCGGTAATGCCCTGGTGGTGCCTGATCCTTACCTGGCCTATGCACGTATTTCGCATCTGTTCGATCCGAAGCCAAAAGCGGCTGGCGGGATTCATCCGACAGCGGTGATCGCGGCGGACGCTGTGGTTGACCCGAGTGCCAGCATCGGTCCGTTCGTGGTGATCGAAGCCGGTGCACGCATCGCTGCACAGGTCACGCTGGGCGCGCATTGCGTAGTCGGCGCGCGCAGCGAAATCGGTGAAGGCGGCTGGCTCGCTCCGCGCGTTACGCTGTATCACGATGTGCGCATCGGCAAGCGTGTGGTTATTCAGTCCGGCGCAGTGATCGGCGGTGAGGGCTTCGGCTTCGCCAACGAAAAAGGCGTCTGGCAGAAAATCGCCCAGATCGGTGGCGTGACCATCGGCGACGATGTCGAGATCGGCGTGAACACCGCCATCGACCGCGGCGCTCTGGCCGATACTGTGATCGGCAACGGTGTGAAGCTCGACAACCAGATCCAGATCGCGCACAACGTCCAGGTCGGTGATCACACCGCCATGGCCGCGTGCGTCGGCATTTCCGGCAGCACCAAGATCGGCAAGCACTGCATGCTCGCCGGCGGTGTTGGTCTGGTCGGCCATATTGATATTTGCGACAACGTTTTCCTGACCGGGATGACCATGGTGACTCACTCGATTACCGAGCCGGGCGCCTATTCTTCCGGCACAGCCATGCAACCGGCGGCCGAATGGCGCAAAAGCGCGGCCCGCATCCGTCAGCTCGATGACATCGCGCGACGGTTGAAACAGCTGGAAAAGCGCGTTGGGGAAGTGACCCCTGACGGCAATGCTTCATCTGATGGCTGATACCATTTCCATATCAAGTGTGCACAGCCTCTGGACTGCCTCCTTGATTTGCTAGAGGAGTGCGCGTCAGTCGCGCTCCCAATCTTTACATAGGCTTTCCCCTGAAATGATGGACATCAACGAGATTCGCGAATACCTGCCTCACCGTTACCCGTTCCTGCTGGTGGACCGGGTGGTGGAACTGGACACTGAAGGCAAGCGAATTCGCGCCTACAAGAATGTCAGCATCAATGAACCGTTCTTCAATGGTCACTTCCCTGCGCATCCAATCATGCCGGGCGTGCTGATCATCGAAGCGATGGCTCAGGCTGCCGGGATCCTCGGTTTCAAGATGCTCGACGTCAAACCGGCCGACGGCACCCTGTATTACTTCGTCGGTTCCGACAAGCTGCGCTTCCGCCAGCCAGTCAAGCCGGGCGATCAGTTGATCCTTGAAGCGACCTTCATCAGCTGCAAGCGCAAGATCTGGAAGTTCGAGTGCCAGGCTTCGGTGGACGGCAAGCCGGTCTGCTCGGCAGAAATCATCTGCGCGGAACAGAAAGTATGAGTTTGATTGACCCTCGCGCAATCATCGATCCGTCCGCCGTTCTGGCTGACGGCGTCGAGGTCGGCCCGTGGTCGATCATCGGCGCAGGTGTGGAAATCGGCGAGGGTACCGTGATCGGGCCGCATGTGATCCTCAAGGGGCCGACCCGCATTGGTAAGCACAATCGCATCTACCAGTTTTCTTCGGTAGGCGAAGACACCCCGGATCTGAAGTACAAAGGCGAGGAAACCCGCCTGGTGATCGGCGACCACAACGTCATCCGCGAAGGCGTGACCATTCACCGTGGCACCGTGCAGGACCGTTCGGAAACCACCCTGGGTGATCACAACCTGATCATGGCCTATGCCCACATCGGCCATGACAGCGTCATCGGCAATCACTGCATTCTGGTCAACAACACTGCGTTGGCCGGGCATGTACACGTTGACGACTGGGCGATCCTCTCCGGTTTCACCCTGGTGCATCAGTACTGCCACATCGGCGCCCACAGCTTTTCCGGCATGGGCACGGCGATCGGCAAGGATGTTCCGGCGTTCGTCACCGTATTCGGCAACCCGGCCGAAGCGCGCAGCATGAACTTCGAAGGCATGCGCCGTCGCGGTTTCAGCGAAGACGCGATCCACGCCTTGCGTCGTGCTTACAAGACGGTCTATCGGCAGGGCCTGACGGTCGAGCAGGCGCTGGCCGAGCTGGCAGAGCCGTCTGCGCAGTTCCCTGAAGTCGCCGTGTTCCGCGATTCGATCCAGGCATCGACTCGCGGCATCACCCGCTGATCATGGCCAGTCTGCGTATTGCGCTGGTGGCGGGTGAGGCTTCCGGTGACATTCTCGGCGCCGGCCTCATGCGCGCGCTCAAGGCACAGCACCCGGCAGTCGAGTTCATCGGCGTCGGCGGTCCGTTGATGCAGGCCGAAGGCCTGACCTCGTACTTTCCCATGGAGCGCTTGTCGGTCATGGGGCTGGTGGAGGTCCTCGGTCGGCTGCGTGAATTGCTCAAGCGCCGCAAAGAGCTGATTGCCACACTGATTGCCGCAAAGCCCGATGTGTTCATCGGTATTGATGCGCCGGATTTCAACCTCAATATCGAACTCAAGCTGCGTCAGGCAGGGATCAAGACCGTGCATTACGTCAGCCCGTCGGTGTGGGCATGGCGGCAGAAACGGGTGCTGAAGATCCGCGAAGGCTGCGATCTGATGCTGACCCTGTTGCCGTTCGAAGCGAAATTCTACGAAGAGAAAGGCGTGCCGGTGCGTTTCGTCGGTCACACCTTGGCCGATACCATTCCGCTGCAAGCCGACCGAGCCGCTGCACGCGCCGAGCTGGGTTTGCCCGACGGCCCGCTGGTGGCGTTGATGCCCGGCAGCCGTGGCGGTGAAGTCAGTCGCCTCGGTGCGCTGTTCCTCGACACTGCCGAACGTCTGCGCGCCATGCGTCCGGGCGTGCGCTTTGTCATGCCTTGTGCAAACCCGGAACGCCGGGTGCAACTTGAGGCCTTGCTTGCTGGCCGGGATTTGCCGGTAACCTTGCTCGACGGTAAATCCCACTTGGCGCTCGCCGCGTGCAACGCCGTGTTGATCGCCTCTGGCACTGCTACCCTTGAAGCGCTGCTGTACAAGCGGCCGATGGTGGTGGCCTATCGGTTGGCGCCGCTGACGTTCTGGATTCTCAAGCGCATGGTCAAGAGCCCGTACGTGTCGCTGCCCAACTTGCTCGCCCAGCGCTTGCTGGTGCCGGAGTTGTTGCAGGATGATGCGACTGTCGAAGCCTTGGCGCAGACGCTGTCGCCCTTGATCGATGGCGGCGAGGAACAGACCCGCGGCTTCGACGAGATCCACCGCACGCTGCGGCGCGATGCTTCCAATCAGGCGGCGCAAGCCGTCCTTGACCTGATCGGCAAACCACAATGAGCAAGACAAGCATGCAAATGGGCCTGGATTTCACTCTGGTGGCCGAAGTCGAAGAACTGGTCGCCGGTGTTGATGAAGTCGGTCGTGGCCCGTTGTGCGGTGCGGTGGTAACGGCAGCAGTGATTCTCGATCCGAACCGGCCGATCCTCGGCCTCGACGATTCGAAAAAGCTCACCGAAGCCAAGCGCGAAAAGCTCTACGACGAGATCTGCGAGAAAGCCCTGAGCTGGTGTATTGCCCGCGCCGAAGTCGAAGAAATCGACGATCTGAATATCCTCCACGCGACCATGCTGGCCATGCAGCGCGCGGTCGCCGGTCTGCACATTCAGCCGAAACTGGCGATGATCGACGGTAACCGCTGCCCGCATTTGCCGATGCGTGCCGAGGCGGTGATCCAGGGCGACGGCAAGGTACCGGCCATCGCGGCGGCGTCGATTCTGGCCAAGGTCAGTCGTGATCGCGAAATGGCGGCGTTCGAATTGATCTACCCGGGCTACGGCATCGGCGGCCATAAAGGCTACCCGACGCCCGTTCATCTGGAAGCACTGGCGCGGCTCGGCCCGACGCCGATTCACCGCCGCTCGTTCGCCCCGGTACGCCTGGCTTACGAGGCGCGGGAAAGCCTGACGCAGGTTTAGGCGCAAGGCTGATGTTTTATTCGAGGCCCGGTACAATCCGGGCCTCGTTGTCTCTATGTAACTGGACAGGATCACTATGCCGGCTTCATTCGTTCATCTACGCCTGCACACTGAATACTCCCTGGTCGACGGGCTGGTGCGGATCAAGCCGCTGGTCAAAGCGCTGACCGCCATGAACATGCCGGCGGTCGCGGTCACCGACCAGAACAACATGTGTTCCCTGGTCAAGTTCTATAAAAACGCCATGGGCGCTGGCATCAAGCCGATCTGCGGCGCCGACCTGTGGCTGGCGAACAAGGACCCGGATGCACCGCTGAGCCGCCTCAGCCTGCTGGTGATGAACGCTCAGGGTTATCGCAATCTCACCGAACTGATCTCGCGTGGCTTCATCGAAGGCCAGCGCAACGGCATGGTCATCGTCGAGCGCGAGTGGGTGGCCGAGGCCAACGAAGGTTTGATCATGCTGTCCGCCGCCAAAGAAGGCGAGATCGGCATGGCCATGATCGGCGGCAACCCGGCGGAAGCCGAAGCGCTGGCACGCGAGTGGATGGCGGTGTTCCCGGATCGTTTCTATCTGGAAATCCAGCGCACCAACCGCCCCAACGATGAAGAGCAACTGCACGGCGCCGTGGCGCTGGCCGACAAGCTTGGCGCGCCGCTGGTGGCGACCAACGATGTGCGCTTCATCAAGCAGGAAGACTTCGCCGCCCACGAAACCCGTGTGTGCATCGGTGAAGGCCGCGCCCTCGATGACCCGCGTCGTTCGAAGAATTACAGCGATCAGCAATACCTGAAAAGCGCCGAGGAAATGCTCGAGCTGTTCAGCGATATTCCCGACGCCATCGAAAACACCGTCGAGATCGCCAAGCGCTGCAACATTGATGTGAAGCTGGGCACACACTTCCTGCCCAACTTCCCGATCCCCGATGGCATGACCATCGACGAATATTTCCGCAAGGTCTCCTTCGAAGGGCTCGAAGAACGCCTGGCGGTGCTGCTGCCCAAGGACACCACCGAAGACTACGAAGCCAAGCGTCAGGTCTACGTCGACCGTTTGAATTTCGAGCTGGATATCATCATCCAGATGGGCTTCCCCGGTTACTTCCTGATCGTGATGGACTTTATCCAGTGGGCCAAGAACAACGGCGTACCGGTAGGTCCGGGCCGTGGGTCGGGTGCCGGATCGCTGGTGGCTTACGTACAGAAGATCACCGACCTCGACCCGCTGGAATATGACCTGCTGTTCGAGCGTTTCCTCAACCCGGAACGGGTTTCCATGCCCGACTTCGACGTCGACTTCTGCATGGACGGCCGTGACCGGGTGATCGATTACGTGGCCGAGAAATACGGCCGCAACGCGGTGAGCCAGATCATCACCTTCGGTTCCATGGCCGCCAAGGCTGTGGTCCGTGACGTGGCGCGGGTGCAGGGCAAGTCCTATGGCCTGGCGGATCGTCTGTCGAAGATGATTCCGTTCGAAGTCGGCATGACCCTGGAAAAAGCCTACGAGCAGGAAGAGATCCTGCGCGACTTCATCAAGGTCGATGAAGAAGCGGCGGAAATCTGGGAGATGGCGCGCAAGCTCGAGGGCGTGGTGCGTAACGTCGGCAAACACGCCGGTGGTGTGGTGATCGCGCCGACCAAATTGACCGACTTCTCGCCGATCTATTGCGACGAGGCCGGCGACGGTCTGGTAACCCAGTTCGACAAGGACGACGTTGAGGCCGCCGGTCTGGTGAAGTTCGACTTCCTCGGCCTGCGGACCCTGACGATCATCGACTGGGCGCTGAAAACCATCAACCGCGATCGCGCCAAGGTCAACGAGCCGCCGCTGGATATCGCTTTTATTCCGCTGGACGACAAGCCGACCTACCAGTTGCTGCAAAAAGCCGAAACCACGGCGGTGTTCCAGCTTGAATCCCGGGGCATGAAAGAGCTGATCAAAAAGCTCAAACCCGACTGCCTGGAAGACTTGATCGCACTGGTGGCACTGTTCCGTCCGGGCCCGCTGCAATCGGGCATGGTGGACGACTTCATCAACCGTAAGCACGGACGCGCCGAACTGGCCTATCCGCACTCCGACTACCAGTACGACGGGCTTAAGCCGGTACTGGCGCCGACTTACGGCATTATCCTGTATCAGGAACAGGTGATGCAGATTGCCCAGGTCATGGCCGGTTACACCCTCGGCGGTGCGGACATGCTGCGTCGAGCGATGGGTAAGAAAAAGCCCGAAGAAATGGCCAAGCAGCGCGGCGGTTTCATTGAGGGTTGCGCGACCAACGGCATCGACGCGGATCTTGCCGGTAACATTTTCGACCTGGTGGAAAAGTTCGCCGGTTACGGCTTCAACAAATCCCACTCCGCCGCTTACGGCCTGGTGTCGTACCAGACTGCCTGGCTGAAAGCCCATTACCCGGCGCCGTTCATGGCCGCGGTACTCTCGGCGGATATGCACAACACCGACAAGGTCGTGACCTTGATCGAAGAAGTGCGGACGATGAAGCTGCGCCTCGACGCGCCGGACGTGAACACTTCGGAGTTCAAGTTCACGGTGAACGACGACGGCCGCATCGTTTACGGCCTGGGCGCGATCAAAGGCGTCGGTGAAGGTCCGGTGGAAGCGATCACCGAAGCGCGTCAGGCCGGTCCGTTCAAGGATCTGTTCGATTTCTGCGCGCGGGTCGACCTCAAGCGCATCAACAAACGAACTCTTGATGGCTTGATTCGCAGCGGCGCGCTGGATCGCCTCGGCCCGTACTTCCACGACGAACAAAAGGCCTATCAAGCCAACATCGACCGTAACCGCGCGGTACTGCTGGCGGCGATGGAAGAGGCGATCAAGGCGGCCGAGCAGACTGCGCGGACTCACGACTCTGGCCACGCCGACCTGTTTGGCGGCTTGTTCGTCGAGGAAGATGCCGACGTCTACGCGTCCCATCGCAAGGCCAAGGAACTGACCCTCAAGGAACGCCTCAAGGGTGAAAAAGACACTCTGGGTCTGTACCTGACCGGTCACCCGATCGACGAGTACGAAGGCGAGATCCGCCGTTTCGCCCGCCAGCGCATCATCGACCTGAAGCCGGCGCGTGACACGCAAACCGTAGCGGGGATGATCATTGCCCTGCGGGTGATGAAGAACAAGAAGGGCGACAAGATGGGCTTCATCACCCTCGACGACCGCTCCGGGCGGATCGAAGCGTCGCTGTTTGCCGATGCGTTCCATTCGGCGCAATCACTGTTGCAGACCGACGCGATGGTGGTGGTCGAAGGCGAGGTCAGCAATGACGACTTCTCCGGCGGCCTGCGCCTGCGGGTCAAGCGGGTGATGAGCATGGAAGATGCGCGAACCAATCTGGCCGAGAGCCTGCGCCTGAAGCTGCACACCCAGGATCTGAAAGGCGATCAGCTACGCTGGTTGGGCGAACTGCTCAAGCGTCATCGCGGCGCGTGCCCGGTGACCATGGAGTACACCAGCCCGGATGCGAAGACCTTGCTGCAGTTCGGCGAGAGCTGGCGGATCGACCCGGCGGATACCTTGATTCAAGCCCTGCGTGACCAGTTCGGGCGAGACAACGTCTTCCTCCAATACCGTTGACCGGCAAGTGCCATCATGGCGCTTGCCCGCAACCTGAATTTTTAATCTCGACCTCAGCGCGCCTCTCCCTTAAGGTAGGGCGCGAATAGACAACCGGCCGGCCCAAGCTCACTTGGGACACGACCCAAGACGGACGCCTATGAACCCGAATTTTCTAGATTTCGAACAGCCGATCGCCGACCTGCAAGCCAAGATCGAAGAGTTGCGCTTGGTCGGTAATGACAATTCGCTGAATATCGGCGATGAGATCTCCCGCCTGCAGGACAAGAGCAAGACGCTGACCGAAGACATCTTCGGCAAGCTGACCAGCTGGCAGATCGCACGCCTGGCGCGTCACCCGAAACGCCCTTACACCCTCGATTACATCGAGCACATCTTCACCGAGTTCGACGAACTGCACGGCGACCGTCACTTCTCCGATGACGCTGCCATTGTTGGCGGTATCGCCCGTCTGGAAGACCAGCCGGTGATGATCATCGGCCACCAGAAGGGCCGTGAAGTGCGTGAGAAAGTTCGCCGCAACTTCGGCATGCCGCGTCCGGAAGGCTACCGCAAGGCCTGCCGTCTGATGGAGATGGCCGAGCGCTTCAAGATGCCGATCCTGACGTTCATCGACACCCCGGGTGCCTACCCTGGCATCGACGCTGAAGAGCGCAACCAGAGCGAAGCGATTGCCTGGAACCTGCGTGTGATGGCGCGTCTGAAGACTCCGATCATCGCCACTGTAATTGGTGAGGGTGGTTCCGGCGGCGCACTGGCCATCGGCGTTTGCGATCAACTGAACATGCTGCAATATTCGACCTACGCGGTGATCTCGCCGGAAGGTTGCGCGTCGATCCTGTGGAAAACCGCCGAGAAAGCGCCGGATGCCGCTGAAGCGATGGGCATCACCGCTGAGCGTCTGAAAGGCCTGGGTATCGTCGACAAAGTGATCAGCGAGCCACTGGGCGGCGCCCATCGTGACCCGGCTGCTGCCGCCGCTTCGATCCGCGCCGAGCTGAGCTCACAACTGGCGATGCTCAAGCAGTTCGATAACGAAGCGCTGCTCAAGCGCCGTTACGATCGCTTGATGAGCTACGGTCTCTAAGTCGAAGCGCGATACCCATGTGGGAGCGAGCCTGCTCGCGAAAGCGGTATAGCACTCGACGAATGTGTTGAATGTTAAACCGCCTTCGCGAGCAGGCTCGCTCCCACATTTGTTTGGGGCAAAGAGAAAGTTATGGGCCAGTCCCCGATTGATTTGCCATCCCGTCTTCTGCTGAACCTTGAGCCCTGGCGCCACGTCGCTCACTGGCGCATCGCCTTCTCCGGCGGCCTCGATTCCACCGTCCTCCTGCATCTGCTCGCCACTCTGGCGAACACCGAATCCCTCCCTGCGTTAAGCGCCATCCACATCCACCACGGCCTTCAGGCTGCGGCCGATGCGTGGCCGCAACACTGCCAGGCCGTTTGCGATGCGCTGGGCGTGCCGTTGCAAGTGGAGCGGGTCACCGTGAAGGGCGGGGCGAGCCTGGAGCGGGCGGCGCGGGACGCGCGTTACGCGGTGTTCAGTTCGCTAACGCAGAGCAATGACGTGCTGTTGACTGGCCAGCACCGCGATGACCAAGCGGAAACGCTGCTGTTTCGGCTGTTGCGCGGTGCCGGTGTACGCGGGCTCGGGGCCATGCCGCAGCAGCGCCCAGTGGGGCAGGGCATGCTGGTTCGTCCGTTGCTGGATGTCAGCCGTGCTGAGCTGGAAGGTTATGCACAAGCGCATCAGTTGCGCTGGATCGAAGACCCGTCGAACCAGGACCGGCAGTTTTCGCGCAACTATCTGCGCCATCAAGTCATGCCGGTCCTCACCGAACGCTGGCCGCAAGCGCAGGCGAGCATGGCGCGCACGGCTGCGCATCTGCGTGAGGCGCAGGGCTTGCTCGATGAGCTGGCGCAGATTGATCTCGCACAAGCCGAAACGCCCCATGAATTCGCTTGGCTGGGTGTGCCATCGCTGGAGCTGACACCATTGACGGCGTTGTCTGACGCGCGCCAGCGAAATGCCCTCAGCCACTGGCTCGAACCGTTGACCCGGCTGCCGGATGCTGACCATTGGTCGGGTTGGACAACGCTGTGCAATGCCGGCGCCGACGCTTCACCGACCTGGCGTCTGGCCGACGGAGAGCTGCACCGCAGCGCCGGTCGCGTCTGGTGGCTGAGCGGCAGTTGGTTGGGTACGCCAGTGATCGGCGCCGACTGGCAGACCCCGACTTCAGCGCTACGCTTGCCGGATAACGGACGCGTCATGCTCCACGGGCAAGCTCCATCCGGGCCTTTGCGTATTGCCTATCGGCAGGGCGGTGAGGTCATGCGAATGGCCGAGCGCGGCAGTCGTGATCTCAAGCGTCTGCTCAACGAGCGCGCGGTGCCGGCCTTCGTGCGTGGCAGATTGCCGCTGCTGTTTCGTGGCGAAGAATTGCTCGCCGTGGCGAACCTGCCGGGTCTTGCTGGTCAGATGGACGAAGGCTGGACATTGCACTGGCAGCCAACAGACGAAGATCAAGGTTTGAGCTGAAAGGAGCATTCCGGTAGACTACGCTCCCTTCTTGATACAACTTCTGTGGATTCGCCTGAATTGCAGGAGTTGCCGATTACCAAGCAGTCTTTGCTGGGCGATTCCAAAAAATGTGTAGCGAGCAACGTACCGGTGTTTCATCTGCCGGTCTGTCACAACGCGGCGGTTTTTTCGAAAGGTGCACTGTGATTAATGCAGGTGATCGGGGGCTTCGGCCTTCCTTCGCTTTCCCCGGCGGCTCGTTCCGCTTTAACGCAGACTTCTAGGGTTTTTCATGACGCGCTACATATTCGTCACGGGCGGTGTTGTTTCTTCATTGGGGAAAGGCATTGCCTCGGCTTCATTGGCGGCTATCCTGGAGGCGCGGGGGCTTAAGGTCACCATGCTGAAGCTGGATCCGTACATCAACGTCGATCCAGGCACCATGAGTCCGTTCCAGCACGGTGAAGTGTTCGTCACCCATGACGGCGCCGAGACCGACCTGGATCTGGGGCACTACGAGCGGTTCATCCGCACGACCATGACCCAGAACAACAACTTCACCACCGGCCGTGTCTACGAGCACGTGCTGCGCAAAGAACGCCGTGGCGACTACCTGGGTGCAACCATCCAGGTAATCCCGCACATCACCGACGAAATCAAGCGCCGCATCATCAAGGGTGCCGGTGACGCAGACGTGGCGATGGTCGAGATCGGTGGAACCGTCGGTGACATCGAGTCGCAACCGTTCCTCGAAGCCATCCGCCAGTTGCGTTTCGAAGTCGGCGCCAAGCGCGCGATGCTGATGCATCTGACGCTGGTACCGTACATCGCCACCGCTGGCGAAACCAAGACCAAACCGACCCAGCACTCCGTCAAGGAACTGCGTTCGATCGGTCTGCAGCCAGACGTGCTGGTGTGCCGCTCCGATCACCCGATCGACGTGTCCTCGCGTCGCAAGATCGCCCAGTTCACCAACGTTGAAGAACGTGCGGTCATTGCTCTGGAAGACGCCGATACCATCTACAAGATCCCGGGCATCCTGCATTCGCAGGGTCTGGACGATTTCGTCGTTGAGCGTTTCGGTCTGCAGTGCGGCAGCGCCGATCTGTCCGAGTGGGACGCAGTGGTCGATGCCAAGCTGAACCCGGAACACGAAGTGACCATCGCCATGGTCGGCAAGTACATGGAACTGCTCGACGCCTACAAGTCGCTGATCGAAGCGATGAGCCATGCCGGCATCAGCAACCGCACCAAGGTCAACCTGCGCTACATCGATTCCGAAGACATCGAGAACCAGGGCACTGCGCTGCTCGAAGGTGTCGACGCGATTCTGGTGCCGGGCGGCTTCGGTCTGCGTGGCGTGGAAGGCAAGATCACTGCCGTTCAGTACGCTCGCGAAAACAAGGTTCCGTACCTCGGTATCTGCCTGGGCATGCAAGTGGCGGTCATCGAGTTCGCCCGTAACGTGCTGGGCTGGAAAGACGCCAACTCCACCGAGTTCGATCGTGCCAGCGGCCATCCGGTTGTCGGCCTGATCACCGAGTGGGAAGACGCCACCGGCGCTGTCGAAGTGCGTACCGAAGCGTCCGATCTGGGCGGCACCATGCGTCTCGGCGCACAGGATTGCCTGCTTGAGCCGGGCTCCAAAGTCCATGATTGCTACGGCAAGGACGTGATCGTTGAGCGTCACCGTCACCGTTACGAAGTGAACAACAACCTGCTGCCGCAGATTATCGAAGCCGGCCTGAAAATCTCCGGTCGTTCCGCCGATGCTGCGCTGGTCGAAGTGGTTGAAGCGCCGGATCACCCATGGTTCGTCGCCTGCCAGTTCCACCCTGAGTTCACCTCGACGCCACGCGACGGACATCCGCTGTTCAGCGGTTTCGTCAAAGCCGCGTTGGCTCAACATCAAAAGAAGGCTTAACCCGATGGCACAGAAGATCATCCGCGTCGGCGACATCGAGATTGCCAACGACAAACCCATGGTGCTGTTCGGCGGCATGAACGTGCTGGAAAGCCGTGACATGGCCATGCAGGTTTGCGAAGAGTACGTGAAGGTCACCGAGAAACTCGGTATCCCTTACGTATTCAAGGCCAGCTTCGACAAGGCCAACCGGTCTTCTGTGACTTCGTATCGCGGTCCTGGCCTGGAAGAGGGCATGCGCATCTTCCAGGACATCAAGCAAGCGTTCGGCGTGCCGATCATCACCGACGTCCACGAGCCGGATCAGGCTGCGGTCGTCGCTGAAGTCTGCGACATCATTCAGCTGCCGGCCTTCCTGTCGCGCCAGACCGATCTGGTTGTCGCGATGGCCAAGACCAATGCCGTGATCAACATCAAAAAAGCCCAGTTCCTCGCGCCTCAGGAAATGAAACACATCCTGAACAAGTGCGTGGAAGCGGGTAACGATCAGTTGATCCTTTGCGAGCGTGGTTCGAGCTTCGGCTACAACAACCTCGTGGTCGACATGCTCGGCTTCGGCATCATGAAGCAGTTCGAATACCCGGTATTCTTCGACGTGACCCACGCGCTGCAAATGCCTGGCGGTCGTGCCGACTCCGCCGGCGGTCGCCGTGCCCAGGTTCTGGATCTGGCCAAGGCCGGCATGAGCCAGTCGCTGGCGGGTCTGTTCCTCGAAGCGCATCCGGATCCGGACAACGCCAAATGCGACGGCCCTTGCGCCTTGCGTCTGGACAAACTGGAGCCATTCCTGGCCCAGCTCAAAGCTCTGGACGAACTGGTGAAGAGTTTTCCGACGGTAGAAACCGCGTAACGCTCGATTCTCCGGTAAAGTACCGCACGATTTGTCGCTCATGCCCTCGGGCGTGAGCGCTGTCGTCTGCAAGTCTGCCCGCTGTACTTCGCTTGCCGACGATAAAGATTTCCTCTAGCTGCGTCGTTTTCGTCAACTTTGGAGTGTTTACAACAATGGCAAAAATCGTCGACATCAAAGGTCGTGAAGTTCTCGACTCCCGTGGCAATCCCACCGTGGAAGCGGACGTGCTTCTCGACAACGGCATCATCGGTAGCGCCTGCGCGCCGTCCGGTGCATCCACTGGCTCGCGTGAAGCGCTCGAGCTGCGTGATGGCGACAAGAGCCGTTACCTGGGCAAGGGCGTGCTCAAGGCGGTAGCCAACATCAACGGTCCGATCCGCGATCTGCTGCTGGGCACCGACCCGAGCGACCAGAAAGCGCTGGATCAGGCGATGATCAAGCTCGACGGTACCGAAAACAAGGCGACCCTGGGCGCCAACGCCATCCTCGCCGTGTCCCTGGCTGCGGCCAAGGCAGCTGCGCAGGATCAGGATCTGCCGCTGTACGCACACATCGCCAACCTCAACGGCACCCCGGGTGTGTACTCGATGCCGGTCCCGATGATGAACATCATCAACGGTGGCGAGCACGCCGATAACAACGTCGACATCCAGGAATTCATGGTCCAGCCAGTTGGCGCCAAGTCTTTCTCGGAAGGTCTGCGCATGGGCACCGAGATTTTCCATCACCTGAAAGCTGTGCTGAAGGCTCGTGGTCTGAGCACTGCCGTTGGCGACGAAGGCGGTTTCGCGCCGAACCTGGCTTCCAACGAAGACGCGCTGAAAGTGATCTCCGAAGCCGTGGCCAACGCCGGTTACAAGCTGGGCACCGACGTGACCCTGGCGCTGGACTGCGCCGCGAGCGAGTTCTACGAAGACGGCAAGTACAATCTGTCCGGCGAAGGCCAGGTGTTCACTGCTGAAGGTTTCGCCGACTACCTCAAAGGTCTGACCGAGCGTTACCCGATCATCTCCATCGAAGACGGTCTGGACGAATCCGACTGGGCTGGCTGGAAAATCCTCACCGACAAGATCGGCGAGAAGACCCAGCTGGTGGGCGACGACCTGTTCGTGACCAATACCAAGATCCTCAAAGAAGGCATCGATAAAAAGATCGCCAACTCGATCCTGATCAAGTTCAACCAGATCGGCACCCTGACCGAAACCCTGGAAGCCATCCAGATGGCCAAGGCTGCCGGCTATACCGCAGTGATCTCGCACCGTTCCGGCGAAACCGAAGATTCGACCATTGCCGACCTGGCTGTGGGCACCTCGGCTGGCCAGATCAAGACCGGTTCGCTGTGCCGCTCCGACCGCGTTTCCAAGTACAACCAACTGCTGCGTATCGAAGAGCAGTTGAACGGCAAGGCCAAGTACAACGGCCGTGCCGAGTTCCGCGGTTAAGCGCAACCTGATCAAAGGACACCGGATTGTGTCGGAAAAGTCGTGACAGCGATGGATTTGCCACTAATCTGATGCCTTAAGCACAAGCCTGGATCTTTCCAGGCTTCGTGCTATCAGATGCTGCAACATTATGCGTGGCTGTCTTTTTTCACTGGATACCTGATATTCGATGCGCAGTCCTTACTGGTTGTTTCTTGTTTTGCTCTTGCTCCTGGCCGGTCTGCAGTACCGCCTGTGGGTGGGCAATGGCAGTCTGGCGCAGGTCGCCGAGCTGAAACAGCAGATCGCCGAGCAACATGCCGAGAACGAAGGCCTGCTGGAGCGCAACCGGGTGATGGACGCTGAAGTCAGCGAGCTGAAGAAAGGCATGGAGACCGTCGAAGAGCGGGCTCGTCACGAACTGGGCATGGTCAAGGACGGCGAAACCCTTTACCAGTTGGCCCAATGATCGATTCCCTGCCGGCCTTCTGGGCCGTGATTCCTGCCGCGGGCGTCGGTGCCCGAATGGCCGCGGACCGTCCCAAGCAATATCTGCAACTGGGCGGGCGCACAATTCTCGAACACAGCCTCGGCTGTTTCCTTGATCACCCGAGCCTCAAGGGCCTGGTGGTCAGTCTTGCTGTCGATGATCCCTATTGGCCGAATCTGGCATGCGTCAACGATCCGCGCATTCAGCGGGTTGATGGCGGCGCGGAGCGTTCCGCGTCGGTGCTCAATGCCTTGCTGCACCTGCATGCGCAAGGTGCCGACGATGACGATTGGGTGCTGGTGCACGATGCGGCCCGGCCGAATCTGAGTCGCGACGATCTCGACAAGTTGCTTGCCGAACTCGCGGATGACCCGGTCGGTGGTCTGTTGGCGGTGCCCGCTCGCGACACGCTCAAACGCGTCGATAAGATCGGGCGTGTGGTTGAAACGGTGGATCGCAGCGTGATCTGGCAGGCGTATACGCCGCAGATGTTTCGCCTCGGGGCGTTGCATCGGGCGTTGGCCGACAGCCTGGTTGCGGATGCCATGATTACCGATGAAGCTTCGGCGATGGAATGGGCCGGTCTGGCACCGCGTCTGATCGAAGGGCGGGCGGATAACCTCAAGGTGACCCGGCCGGAAGATCTGGAGTGGTTGCGCCAGCGATGGGCGAATCGCCGCTGAGGTTTGGGGTCGCTGTGGCATTGCCTTCGCGAGCAGGCTCGCTCCCACAGAGGGAATGCATTCAGCTGTCGAACCCGGTCAATTGTGGGAGCGAGCCTGCTCGCGAAAGCGGTCGCACAGGCAATCAATAACTCAAAGTTTGTACTCCGGCCTTTCAGCCAGTCCCACCTTCAAATAATCCACCAACTTGCGCACCTTCGGCGACAGATGCCGCTGCTGCGGATACAGCGCCCACACCGCCGTATTCGGCGGCTGATGCGCCTCGAGCAAGGAAATCAGCGCGCCGCTGTGCAGGTGCTCGAGCACGTAATAGTCCGGCAACTGACACAATCCGACACCCTGAAGCGCCGCATCCAGCACCGCCTGCCCACTGTTGCAACGCCAGTTGCCCTGCACCCGCTGGGAAAATTCCCGCCCGTTCTGTTCCAGTTGCCAGATATCCGAACTGCCGATCAGGCAATTGTGTCGACTCAATTCCGACAAACTGTGTGGGCGCCCATACCGTTCCAGGTAGGAAGGCGACGCGCACAGGTACATTCTCCGTGGTGCCAGGCGTGTCGCGACCAAGCGCGAATCCTGTAACCGACCCAGGCGGATCGCCAGGTCCAGCCCTTCATGCACCAGATCCAGTTGGCGATTGCTCAGCTCTATATCGATGCGTAGCTGCGGGTACAGCCCCATGAAGCGAGTCACCAGCGGCACGATAAAGCGTTCGCCATAGGCCACCGCGCAGGTCATGCGCAGCATGCCTTTCGGTTCGCTGGTCAGATCGCCTACCGCGCGCAAGGCTTCTTCGCGACCGTCCTGCAGGCGCTGACAATGTTGCAGGAAAGTCTGCCCGGCTTCGGTCAACGTAACTCGCCGGGTGCTGCGGTAGAGCAGGCGCGTCTGCAAACGCTCTTCGAGCCGTACGATTTGTCGACTGATGTGCGAGGAAGAAACCCCAAGACGCTCGGCAGCGGCGGTGAATTGGTTGCATTCGGCGACGGCAACGAACTCATCGATGCCTTCCCAGCGGTTTTCCGACACTTGGATTGTCCCTGTATGGCAATAATGTTTTGCTTTCGTCCGGATTATTCCTCAGGACGCGTTGAACTACACTGTCTGTCTGCTTTTTTATTTACTGGATTCATTGGAGAGTCAGCATGATCAAGTCGCGCGCCGCCGTTGCCTTCGAGGCCAAGAAGCCGCTGGAAATCGTAGAAGTCGATGTCGCCATGCCCGAGGCTGGTGAAGTGTTGCTGCGCGTTGTCGCTTCCGGGGTGTGCCACACCGATGCCTACACCTTGTCCGGCGCAGACCCGGAAGGCATCTTCCCGTCGATCCTCGGCCACGAAGGTGGCGCCATCGTTGAAGCGATCGGCGAGGGCGTGACCTCGGTTGCCGTCGGCGACCACGTCATTCCGCTGTACACCCCGGAATGCGGCCAGTGCAAATTCTGCAAGTCGGGCAAGACCAACCTCTGCCAGGCGATTCGCGCCACCCAAGGCAAGGGCCTGATGCCGGACGGCACTTCGCGCTTTTCCTACAAGGGCGAAACGATTTTCCACTACATGGGGACGTCGACGTTTTCGGAATACACCGTGCTCCCGGAAATCTCCGTGGCCAAGATCTCCAAAGACGCGCCGCTGGAAAAGGTCTGCCTGCTCGGTTGCGGCGTGACCACCGGTATCGGCGCCGTGCTCAATACCGCCAAGGTCAAACCGGGTGACACCGTGGCCATCTTCGGTCTCGGCGGTATCGGCTTGTCGGCCGTGATCGGCGCGGTGAAAGCCAAGGCTGCGCGGATCATCGCCATCGACATCAACCCGGCCAAGTTCGAAATCGCCAAACAACTCGGTGCTACCGATTGCGTGAATCCGAAAGACTTTGATCGTCCGATCCAGGAAGTGATCGTGGACATGACCGATGGTGGCGTCGACTTCTCCTTCGAGTGCATCGGCAATGTGCAACTGATGCGCGCCGCGCTTGAGTGCTGCCACAAAGGCTGGGGCGAGTCGGTCATCATCGGTGTCGCCGGTGCCGGTCAGGAAATCGCTACCCGTCCGTTCCAGTTGGTTACCGGTCGCGTCTGGCGCGGTTCGGCGTTCGGCGGCGTGCGTGGCCGTACTGAATTGCCGAGCTACGTCGACATGGCCCAGAGCGGCGAGATCCCGCTGGATACCTTCATCACCCACACCATGGGCCTGGAAGATATCAACAAGGCGTTCGACCTGATGCACGAAGGCAAGAGCATCCGCACCGTCATTCATTTCTAACAGCAGCCCCGAGCTGCAAGCTTCAAGCTGCAAGTAAAGGCGTTCGTGCTTTTTCTTGAAGCTTGCGGCTTGCAGCTTACAGCTAGGGAGAATCCCTTGAATCTGGAAAACATTTCCTGTCAGAAGAGTTTCGGTGGCTGGCACAAGCGCTATCGCCATCGCTCCGAAGTGCTTGATTGCGACATGGTCTTCGCCGTGTACCTGCCGCCGCAAGCGGAGCAGGGCGGCAAGCTGCCAGTGCTGTACTGGTTGTCGGGGCTGACCTGCACCGATGAGAATTTCATGCAGAAGGCCGGCGCGATGCGCATGGCTGCCGAGCTTGGTTTGATTATCGTTGCCCCGGACACCAGCCCACGCGGTCCGGATGTTCCGGACGATGCAGACAAGGCTTGGGATTTCGGTCTCGGCGCCGGGTTTTATCTGAACGCCACCCAGGAGCCATGGGCGCGGCACTATCAGATGCATGACTATGTCGTGCAGGAATTGCCTGCTCTGGTCGAAGCGCATTTCCCCGCTTCAGACAAGCGCAGCATCAGCGGCCACTCGATGGGCGGCCACGGTGCTTTGGTCTGTGCCTTGCGCAATCCTGGGCGGTATAAATCGGTTTCGGCCTTTTCGCCGATCACCCATCCGATCGATTGCCCGTGGGGTCAGAAGGCCTTTTCCAACTATTTGGGCGAAGACCGTTCGAAGTGGAAGGAGTGGGACGCCTGTGTGCTGATCGCCGATGCGACGGAGAAATTGCCGTTGCTGGTCGATCAAGGTGATCGTGACGATTTCCTCGCCACCCAGCTGAAACCCGAAGCTCTGCAATACGCGGCAAAACAAGCGGGGCATCCGCTGGAGCTGCGCCTGCAACCGGGCTACGACCACAGCTATTTCTTCATCTCAAGCTTCATTGACGACCACTTGCAGCATCACGCACGCGCTCTGCGCGGTTAATGCAGGTAGAATCACGCCCTGACAAAAATCGGGGCGTTTTTTTATGCGTATTGGCCACGGCTACGATGTGCACCGTTTCGCTGAAGGCGATTTCATTACTCTGGGCGGCGTGCAGATTGCACACAGCTTCGGGCTGCTCGCTCATTCCGACGGTGACGTCCTGCTGCACGCCTTGAGCGATGCCTTGCTCGGCGCGGCGGCGCTGGGTGATATCGGCAAACACTTCCCGGACACCGATCCGCAATTCAAGGGCGCCGACAGCCGTGTGCTGTTGCGTCATGTGGTCAGTCTGATCCACGCCAAGGGCTGGAAGGTCGGCAACGTCGACAACACCATCGTTGCCCAGGCGCCAAAAATGGCGCCGCATATCGAATCGATGCGCGCGCTGATCGCGGCGGATCTTCAAGTTGAGTTGGATCAAGTGAACGTCAAAGCTACCACCACCGAAAAGCTTGGCTTTGTCGGTCGCGAAGAAGGCATCGCCGTGCACTCCGTTGCCTTGTTGCTGCGCGCATGAATGAACTGCAATTGCTCGGCCCACGGGCCTATGGCGAACCCCTCGGCACAGCGGTACTGAAAGCCATCGCCGAAGATTTCCAGGTCGATGAAGTGCTGGATATCCCGTTCAGCGGCGACGGCGAACACCTGTGGATCTGGGTGGAAAAGCGCGGCCTCAATACCGAAGAAGCGGCGCGGCGTATCGCCAAGGCAGCCGGCGTGCCGTTGCGTACCGTCAGCTATGCCGGCCTCAAGGACCGTCAGGCCCTGACCCGACAGTGGTTCAGCGTGCAATTGCCGGGCAAGGCCGATCCGGATCTGTCGGCGGCGGAAAACGACACGCTGAAGATCCTCAAGACCACCCGCCACAAGCGCAAGCTGCAACGCGGTGCGCATTCGGCCAACGGTTTCACGTTGCGCCTGACGCAATTCGATGGCGACAAAGACGCGCTTGAACAGCGTCTGCAACTGATCGCCAAACAAGGCATTCCCAATTATTTCGGCGCCCAGCGCTTTGGCCATGACGGCGGTAACGTTGTCGATGCCCGGGCGTGGGCGGCGCGCAAGGCTTTGCCGGAACAGCGAAATGTGCGTTCGCGGTTGCTGTCGACGGCGCGCAGCTTTCTGTTCAACCAGGTGCTGGCGGCGCGCGTCGCCGATGGCACCTGGAACACCGCGCTGGTTGGCGATCTGCTGGCCTTCACCGACAGCCGCAGTTTTTTCCCGGCCGGTGAAGCCGAATGCAGCGACCCGCGTCTGGCAATTCTCGACCTGCACCCGACCGGTCCGCAGTGGGGCGAAGGTGACTCGCCCGCGGCTGGCGCAGTCCATGAACTGGAGCAGGCGATCGCCGCCCGCGAAGCGGATCTGCGCGACTGGTTGATCCACGCCGGCATGAGCCATGAACGTCGCATCCTGCGGCTGCCCATTGGCGGGTTGACGTGGCATTATCCCCAACCTGACATTCTGCAACTGGAATTCGTCCTCCCGGCCGGATGCTTTGCCACCGTATTGGTGCGCGAGCTCGTTGATCTGGTGCCGGTGGGGCAGACGGACAGCCCATGCGTATTCTGATTTCTAACGACGATGGGGTAACCGCGCCCGGTCTCGCCGCGCTTTATGCTGCGCTGGCGGATTACACCGAATGCGTGGTTATCGCCCCGGAGCAGGACAAAAGCGGCGCCAGCAGTTCGCTGACGCTCGACCGTCCGCTGCACCCGCAATACCTGGCCAACGGCTTCATCAGCCTCAACGGCACACCGACCGATTGCATTCACCTGGGCCTCAACGGCTTGCTTGAGCGCGAGGCGGACATGGTGGTTTCCGGCATCAACCTGGGCGCCAACCTCGGTGACGATGTGCTGTATTCCGGGACAGTGGCAGCGGCGCTTGAAGGACGATTTCTTGAGCGTCCGTCGTTCGCGTTCTCACTGGTTTCGCGCCAGGTGGACAACCTGCCGACCGCGGCGTACTTCGCGCGCAAGCTGGTCGAGGCCCACGCTGGGCTCGATCTGCCACCGCGCACGGTACTTAATGTGAACATCCCCAATCTGCCTATCGATCACATCCGTGGCATTCAGTTGACCCGTCTCGGCCATCGCGCCCGCGCGGCGGCGCCGATGAAAGTGGTCGATCCGCGCGGCAAGGCCGGTTACTGGATTGCTGCTGCCGGCGACGCCGAAGATGGCGGCCCGGGCACCGATTTTCATGCCGTGATGCAGGGTTATGTGTCCATCACACCGTTGCAGCTCGATCGCACTTTCAATGATGCCTTCAGAAGTCTTGATGGCTGGCTGGGGGGGCTGAGCTGATGCGTGAACATGACGACCGCCTGCGCAGCGGCATTGGCATGACGTCCCAGCGTACGCGCGAGCGACTGATCCAGCGGCTGTATGAAGAAGGCGTGTCGAACGCCAAAGTCCTGGAAGTGATCCGCCGCACACCGCGTCATCTGTTTGTCGACGAAGCGCTGGCGCATCGCGCTTATGAAGACACCGCGCTGCCGATCGGCAACAACCAGACCATCTCCCAGCCTTACATGGTGGCGCGCATGAGCGAGCTGCTGCTGGAGGCCGGCCCGCTGGATAAAGTGTTGGAGATCGGCACCGGTTCCGGCTACCAGACGGCGGTGTTGTCGCAACTGGTCGAACGGGTGTTTTCGGTCGAACGCATCAAGGTGCTGCAGGACCGCGCCAAGGAGCGTCTGGTCGAGTTGAACCTGCGCAACGTGGTGTTTCGCTGGGGCGATGGCTGGGAAGGCTGGCCGGCGCTGGCGCCCTACAACGGCATCATCGTCACCGCCGTCGCCACCGATGTACCGCAAGCTTTGCTGGATCAACTGGCCCCCGGTGGGCGCATGGTGATTCCGGTCGGCTCCGGTGAAGTGCAACAACTGATGCTGATCGTGCGCGAAGAACATGGCTTTTCTCGACACGTTTTGGGCGCTGTGCGTTTCGTGCCTTTGCTCAACGGGCCACTGGCCTGAGCATTTGCGAGCAGGCGCTGAATTCCTTTCAACGGCGCCGGTCTTACACCGGCAGCCAGAGTTTAAACGCAGCGTACTTGCCCCTGGCAAACGTGTGCGTCCGGTGATTTCGCTTCATTAAAGGTAAAGCCGTTTCGGCCCGTTATACTTGCGACACTTCATGCCGCAGTGCGGCATTCAGAATTTTCAGCCACCACAAAGGGAGCGGCGGGTGAGTCTCACAGTCATTGCGCAGCGTATGGGTAACACGAGCTTTCAGCGCCTGGTGACTGGCCTTGTCTTGAGCACCTTGCTGGTGGGTTGCTCCAGCACCAAATCGAGCAACGTACGGGTTGTCGATCGCAATAATTCGGTCGCACAACGTCCGACCGTTACTACCGGGCAATATGTAGTCCGCCCCGGCGATACTTTGTTTTCGATCGCCTTTCGTTACGGCTGGGACTACAAAACCCTCGCCGCCCGGAACAATATTCCTACGCCGTATACGATCCATCCGGGTCAGACAATTCGCTTCGACGGGCGCAGCGGTTCAACGCCGACAGCGGTGGTGAGCAACTCCAGTTCTTCACCTTCTTCGTCGAGTAAAACCACGGTAATCCGGCGCCAGGCGAATGGCACCACAACCACTACAACCACCGGTTCCAAAGGGGTTGTACCGTCCGTCGCGAGCAAACCTGCACCCGCTCCACTGCCTCCGGCAGGCCCGGCCCCGACCGGCTGGGGATGGCCATCTAATGGCGTTCTGATTGGAAAATTCTCTTCAAACGGTAGTTTGAATAAAGGAATTGATATCGCCGGAGATTTGGGACAGCCTGTTTTAGCTGCGTCTGATGGGACGGTCGTATACGCCGGGAGTGGCTTAAGGGGCTACGGCGAATTGGTCATCATCAAACACAGCGAAACCTACGTCAGTGCTTACGGACATAACCGCAGGCTGTTGGTTCGGGAGGGGCAGCAGGTCAAGGTCGGACAGACAATTGCCGAAATGGGGTCAACGGGTACAGACCGGGTGAAACTGCATTTTGAGATTCGCCGCCAAGGTAAACCTGTGGATCCGCTGCAGTTCCTGCCAAGACGTTGATTTGTAGGCCAGCCTGTTCCGTCGCGTAGAGGGGACAGGCTCCAGCGTTGCCAAGGATAAAGGCGTCGCTTGAGCTTGGGGTCGAACTCACCAAAGGACTATAACAATGGCTCTCAGTAAAGAAGTGCCGGAGTTTGACATCGACGATGAGGTTCTCCTTATGGAGACCGGCATCGATTCGGATTCGATGTTGAATGATGAAGGGGCTGCTCCACCTTCCGTTCGTTCCAAATCCAGACACTCCGCCACACTCAAACAACATAAATACATCGACTACACTCGGGCACTTGATGCCACGCAGCTGTATCTCAACGAAATCGGCTTTTCCCCTCTGCTCTCCCCGGAAGAAGAAGTTCATTTTGCGCGCTTGTCGCAAAGTGGCGATCCGGCCGGGCGCAAGCGCATGATCGAAAGTAACCTGCGGCTGGTCGTCAAGATCGCCCGGCGTTACGTCAATCGGGGGCTGTCGCTGCTGGATCTGATCGAAGAGGGCAACCTCGGCCTGATCCGCGCGGTGGAAAAGTTCGATCCCGAGCGCGGCTTCCGCTTCTCGACCTACGCCACGTGGTGGATCCGTCAGACCATCGAACGCGCGATCATGAATCAGACCCGGACCATCCGGTTGCCGATTCACGTGGTCAAGGAGCTCAACGTGTACCTGCGGGCCGCACGGGAGCTGACGCAAAAACTCGACCACGAACCTTCACCCGAAGAAATCGCCAACCTGCTGGAGAAACCGGTGGGCGAGGTCAAGCGCATGCTGGGCCTCAACGAACGGGTTTCTTCGGTCGACGTCTCGCTGGGTCCGGATTCGGATAAAACCCTGCTGGACACCCTCACTGACGATCGTCCCACCGATCCGTGCGAACTGCTGCAGGACGATGACCTGTCGCAGAGCATCGATCAATGGCTGTCGGAACTGACCGACAAGCAGCGCGAGGTGGTGATTCGCCGCTTCGGCCTGCGCGGTCACGAAAGCAGCACGCTGGAAGATGTCGGCCTGGAGATCGGCCTGACCCGCGAGCGGGTACGGCAGATCCAGGTGGAAGGCCTCAAGCGCCTTCGCGAGATCCTGGAGAAGAATGGCCTGTCGAGCGAGTCGCTGTTCCAATAAGCGCCTGATCCACCGCGCGCAAAAAAAGCCCCGGCTGATTCAATCAGTCGGGGCTTGTTGTTTATGCCTGTCTCGTGCATCGCGTTTGTCGGGCGAGGTGCCAGACGAGCGGTCAGCATTTTCTGAGTTTGTAGTCTCGCGCTGTAAGCCTTTGCTTACTGTGTCGTAAGTGTTCGTTATTTTTACACTTCGGCAGAAGGCGATTGCGATCAATGCTAAGCGGTAACTTGCTGATTTAAATAAATATTTTTCAATTATTATGTCTTTATGTCAGCGTAGACCTGCGCCTGAGCCTGATTGCTCCGCTGCGGAAACTCTCTAATATCAGGGCTGTGTCGACGGACAGACACGCCCTTTACGGAAGAGGGGAACGGACATCGCAGGAGGCGATTCATCAGGACGATGAAAAGGACTACAGGGAATAGGGAAAAAATGTGGGCGGGTCATACCGCCCCTTTTTTCGTCTGCAGAAAAGTAAAACCTGCAAAAGCAAAAAGGCCCACAAGGGGCCTTTCAGTCGAGCGCGGGGTAGATCAGCGTTCGAGTTGTTCGATCTTGTTCGGCTTGCCATCCCAATCAGCAGAATCCGGAAGCGGATCCTTGCGCTCGGTGATGTTCGGCCAGATATCCGCCAGCTCGGCATTGAGCTCGATGAAGTTTTCCATGCCGCTTGGGATCTCGTCTTCCGAGAAGATCGCCACAGCCGGGCATTCTGGTTCACACAGCGCACAGTCGATGCACTCGTCCGGGTGAATCACCAGGAAGTTCGGGCCTTCGTAAAAGCAGTCCACCGGACAGACTTCTACGCAGTCGGTGTACTTGCACTTGATGCAGTTGTCGGTGACGACGAAGGTCATTTCTAATTTTCTCCTCAGGCGGCGGCAGCGTTGCCCCTTCACGGTTGGGGTCGCCAGGTTCGGGAGCGATACCTGCTGACCAGGCTATGAGCCAGCAGCATCCCGAACCGCGCGAGATTCTAACAGCTTGAAGCGATTTGCGTTATATCCGCTTCTTCAGTGCTTATATCCGGTTCTTCAGTGCATAGAGCATTTCCAGCGCACGCCGTGGTGTCATGTCGTCGAGATCCACCTTCGCCAATTCATCCAGCACCGGATGCGGCAGCGAGGCGAACATGTCGCTTTGCTGCGGTGTCGACGGCTTGCCCTTGGCTGCCGGTTTCGGCGCCTCGTGGGGCAGGGCTGTGTCTTCCAGACGACTCAGATGCTCACGCGCGCGCAGGATCACTTCGCTCGGCACACCAGCCAGTTGCGCGACTGCCAAGCCGTAGCTCTGGCTGGCCGGCCCAGGCAGAACATGGTGCAGGAACACGATGCGTTCGTTGTGCTCGGTCGCGTTGAGGTGGACGTTGGCCACCAACGGCTCGGCTTCCGGCAACACGGTCAGTTCGAAGTAGTGCGTAGCGAACAGCGTATAGGCACGCAGATGAGCCAAGCGCTCGGCCGCCGCCCACGCCAGCGACAGACCGTCAAAGGTGCTGGTACCGCGCCCGACTTCGTCCATCAGGACCAGACTGCGCTCGGTGGCGTTATGCAGGATGTTGGCGGTTTCGCTCATCTCGACCATGAAGGTCGAGCGACCGCCGGCCAGATCATCGCTCGAACCGATACGGGTGAAGATGCGGTCGACCAGCGACAACTCGCAACTGGCGGCCGGCACGAAACTGCCGATATGCGCGAGCAACACGATCAACGCGGTTTGCCGCATGTAAGTGGATTTACCACCCATGTTCGGGCCGGTGATGACCAGCATGCGCGTATTGTCGTCCAGGCTCAGATCGTTGGCCACGAACGGCGTGGTTAGCACTTGCTCGACCACTGGGTGACGACCCTGAGTGATGCGCATGCATGGCTCGCTGACGAAACGCGGGCAGTTCAGGTCAAGATTCAGCGCACGCTCGGCAAGGTTGCTCAGCACATCCAGCTCGGCCAAGGCGCCGGCGGTGTCCTGCAACGGCGGCAACTGGCTGATCAAGTCTTCGAGCAGCGCTTCATAAAGCATCTTTTCCCGAGCCAGCGCGCGACTCTTGGCCGACAGCGCCTTGTCTTCGAATTCTTTCAGCTCGGGCGTGATGAAACGCTCGGCGCCTTTGAGCGTCTGCCGGCGGATGTAGTCAGCGGGCGCCGATTCAGCCTGCTTGCTCGGCAATTCGATGAAGTAGCCGTGGATGCGGTTGTAGCCAACTTTTAGATTGGCCAGACCAGTACGGGCCTTCTCCCGGGCTTCCAGATCGATGAGGAACTGGCCGGCGTTTTCGCTCAGCGATTGCAGTTCATCGAGTTCGCTGTCGTAACCGGTTTTCAGCACGCCGCCGTCACGGATCACCGCTGGCGGATTGTCGATGATGGCTTTTTCCAGCAATGCGGCCAGTTCCGGATAGGTGCTGGTGGTGGCCGCCAGATGCTGCAGGTGCGGCGCTTCCAGATCGGTCATCGCCACTTGCAGTTCGGGCAGTGCGCCGAGAGCGTCACGCAGACGCGCAAGGTCACGTGGTCGAGCATTGCGCAGACCGATACGCGCCAGAATCCGCTCGATGTCGCCGATTTCCTTGAGCTGCGGTTGCAGCTTTTCAAAACGGTAGCCGTCGAGCAGGCAGCGAATCGACGTCTGGCGTGCCAGCAACACGGTGAGGTCGCGCAACGGCCGGTTCAGCCAACGAGTCAGCAAACGGCTGCCCATGGCGGTCTGGCAACGATCGACCACCGATTGCAGCGTGTTGTCGCGGCCACCGGCCAGATTGGTGTCGAGTTCCAGATTGCGCCGGCTGGCGCCGTCGAGCACCACGGTGTCATCGAGACGTTCGTGACGCAGGCTGCGCAAGTGGGGCAGGGCGGTGCGCTGGGTCTCTTTGGCGTAGGCCAGCAGGCAGCCGGCAGCGCCGATGGCCAGGGTCAGGTTTTCGCAGCCGAAGCCTTTCAGGTCTTGAGTGGAAAACTGCTGGCAGAGACTTTTCAACGCCGAGTCACGCTCAAAGTCCCACGGCGCACGACGACGTACGCCACGGCGTTTCTCCGCCGGCAGGTCCTTTGGCCAGTCATCTGGAATCAACAGTTCCACCGGGTTGACCCGCTCCAGTTCCGCCAGCAGGTTTTCCCAGCCTTTGATCTCAAGCACGGTGAAGTTGCCGCTGGTGATATCCAGTACTGCCAGACCGAACAGGCGCTCATCGCCCAATACCGCTGCAATCAGGTTATCGCGGCGTTCATCGAGTAACGCTTCGTCGCTGACTGTCCCCGGCGTGATGATCCGTACGACCTGGCGCTCCACCGGGCCTTTGCTGGTGGCCGGGTCGCCGACTTGCTCGCAAATCACCACCGACTCGCCGAGCTTGACCAGTTTCGCCAGGTAACCTTCCGCGGCGTGGTAAGGAATCCCACACATCGGAATCGCCTGACCCGCCGACTGCCCGCGCGCGGTCAGGGTGATGTCCAGCAACTTGGCGGCTTTCTTCGCATCTTCGTAGAAGATTTCGTAGAAATCGCCCATGCGATAGAACATCAGCTGGTCCGGGTGCTGATTCTTCAGGCGCCAGTATTGCTGCATCATCGGAGTGTGGGAGGACAGGTCGGAGACGGCTTTATTCATCGGATTGTCGGGCAACTCGTTAAAAGATGTAGGGCAAAGCGCGGGCAGTGGCCGGGCTTTTCCGCGATGGGCGCAAGGTTACCATGGGCAGTCAGCCCGACGCAGGCACTGCGGTCGGGTGAGCGTTTACTTGCACAGAAAAGTTGATCTATGCACGATTTATGCAAATCAGCATTTGTCTTCGCGAAAAACTTCAAGCACTATGCGCGTTATGCAAAAACGCAACGTTTCCTCCGTCTTAAGAGCACTGCTCGACCAGCACGGGATCTCCCCCACGGAGCTCCACCGTCGCACCGGCGTGCCTCAATCAACGCTCTCGCGGATTCTCAGCGGGAAGATTGTCGATCCTTCGGATAAACACATTTCGAAGATCGCCGAGTATTTCAACGTCAGCACAGATCAGTTGCGCGGGCGCGCGGACGTCGCGCCAACGACCGGCGGCACTCGCGCTGACGTGCATGCGGAACTCAAGGACATAAGCCTGTGGGACGACGACACCCCCGTCGATGACGACGAGGTGTCGGTGCCCTTTCTACGTGAGGTTGAATTGGCTGCTGGATCAGGAAGATTCGTCATCGAAGAGAGCGAGCGCTCTAGCCTGCGCTTCGGCAAGCGCAGCCTGCGCCACAACGGCGTGCAGTTCGACCAGGCCAAATGCGTGACGGTGCGCGGCAACAGCATGTTGCCGGTTCTGCGCGATGGCGCCACCGTCGGCGTCAACGCCGGCAAGTGCGGCATCGGCGACATCATTGATGGCGATCTCTATGCGATCAATCACAACGGCCAGCTGCGCGTGAAACAACTCTATCGCCTGCCCACCGGCATCCGTCTGCGCAGCTTCAATCGCGACGAGCATCCGGACGAGGACTACAGCTTCCAGGAAATCCAGGAAGAGCAGATCGTCATCCTCGGTCACGTCTTCTGGTGGGGCATGTACGCCCGCTAGCCCCTTTCGATCCAACTGAAACCTGCCCCTCGGCAGGTTTTTTTTCGCCTGCAGAAATCTCCCCACCCCTTGGCCCGCCTGGGTTTCATGCATATGCGCAAATTTAATGCATAAATAAATGCATTTACGCATTGACTGTATATGCATCCATGCATATTCTTGCCACCAAGCCGCTCGACAAAGCGGCTGGCAAGACAAGCTCTTTAGTTCAACAAGAACAGGCAGCGATGAACCGGCCTTAACGGTTCAGAGGGTTGGCAACTGACCCGGGTGTGCAGCGTAAAGCACCAGAAGCAGTTATCCGGCGGGCAGGGACCGCGGTCGGAAAAACAATCTGAATGGACTCGTACCGCGCCAGTAGCGCCGAAAAGTCAGCTTCCTTCTCGAACACAGGATTGGAAGGAAGGCGAAGGAGCGCATTACTGAAAAGCCCGGTGTACAAGCGCCGGGCTTTTTGGAATGCCTACCGGGCAGGAACTGAAACGCCGGGATGCCGGCACTCAATAAGGATGATGAACATGAAGAAATACGCACGTGTCGTCGCTGGCAAAGTCGACAACATTTTTGAAACCGCGAACCCGATCACCGATGAGTTTCCGGCGGACCAAGTCTGGGTGGATGTCAGCGCATTGCCCAAGATCGATTATTCCTGGAACGCGGTGAACACCGACGGCGTCTGGACATTTACTGATAGCGATATGTGGGGGCAACCGTCCATGTTGGCTATTCAAATGCGTAACGAAAGAGTGACTCGTTTCGATAAAGTCAACTTCACCCTGACATCGTCCGCGCTGGTACAAAAAGTCGAGCTGGGGCTGGCTACACCTGCTGAAGAGGCCGCACTGCTGGCCTACAAGCAGTTCTTCATCGCGATGAGCCAAGTCAACAAACAGCCGGGCTATCCACTGAGCGTCATTTGGCCTGAAGTGCCATAAGCGACATTTGACGCATCCGCAATATTGAAATGCGCAGTGCATTACTGAAGAGCCTGGCCTTGTTGCCGGGCTTTTAAATACCTGCCAGTTGCACGGCGACATTCCTGCCAAAGAGTAAATGAGGAAGACCCAATGAGTCTTTACGCACTGGTTGAATACAACCGAGTTGTTCAGTTGAAAGAAAGTGAAGTGATTCTTGAACCACTCGCTTCGCCAACCTCGGTTTGGGTTGATGTAACCGGCAGTACGGATATTCGGGTGGGTTGGAGCGCTACCTTCAATGGGGTCTGGACCTTCTCTGCACCGACGAAGAAGAACTGCGAAACAAAGCCGAACAGCAGAAGTGGCAATTGCTGAATGGGGCCGCCAACTGGTTACTGATGAACTCGCTGCAGTTCAAAGTCGACGTCGGCGTCGCCACCAGCGAAGACCAGGCTCGGCTGTTGGCCCAAAAGCAATACTGCATCGCCCTCAGCGACATCGATCAGCAGTCGGGTTATCCGGCGAACATCGAGTGGCCAGTCGCACCTTACTGATTCCAACTCGAGTAATCGATCGGCGGGACCGCATTGCTGAAAAGCCTGGCGCAAGGCCGGGCTTTTTGGAATGCCTGCCTGAAGAGACATTATTTGAACTCAATTCCCATCTATCACCCACTGCCCACGGAGGCGTGACATGACAAACGAGCAACAAGCGTTGGCGGACATGCCGATCTGGCTGGTCATCCTCCTCGCTGTCGTCGGCGGGGTGTCCGGCGAAATGTGGCGCGCCGACAAGGAGGGCGCCCGCGGCTGGTCGCTGGTGCGGCGTCTGGCTCTGCGTTCCGGCGCCTGCATGATCTGCGGCGTGTCGGCAATCATGCTGCTGTATGCCGCCGGCATGTCGATCTGGGCCGCTGGTGCGTTTGGCTGCCTGACCGCCATGGCCGGCGCCGACGTCGCCATCGGCCTTTACGAACGCTGGGCGGCCAAGCGCATCGGCGTCTGTGACGTGCCGCCGCGCGACCAGCCTTAACCCTGAATATTTTTCCGTGCCGCCATGTCGGCGGCAGGGCTGCACGTGGACGATTGAAAAGGAGGTCATGTATGCCCACACCGATCCAGCAGCCGTCGCAACTGTTCACAGCCATCGCGACGACACTGCGCAACACCGCCGGTCTCAACCTCAATGTCGGCAGTGACGCTGACTTCACAGCAGCGGGCGAACAGGCTTGGGTACTGATTGACTTTGACCGAAATGCGTCCGGCATGCGCGCCGCTGATGGGCGTATCGCTCATGTCATGACGTTGTCACTGCAAGTCATCCCGGCGCTTTCTGCGACCGCTTTTGCAGCGTGCGATCTGATCGCCGTGCTGAAAAACCTGATCACCGACAACCGCTGGGGATTGCCCGGCGATCAATGCGATCTGCCCCTGAATATCGATGGCTTGCCGTCGTTGCTTATCAGTGCTGATCAACAATACAAAGCCTGGACCCTGACCTTCGAGCAGACGCTCTACCTCGGCTCGACCTTGCTCGACGATCCACTGGGCATGCCGAAATTCGCTCGCACCTGGGAAGTCAGCAACATCGACGATCCAGACCAGTACACCGCGCTGGAGGGCTGACCGATGTTCGATTCATTACTGCGCATGCAGCTTGGCCCGATCATTGAGCGTCTGGCGGAAATGGAAGCGGAAATCGAAGACTTGCACCGCCGCGCCGAGAGTTTCTGTCGCATTGGCATCTGTCAGTCAGTTGATGCGGCGAGCAATACCTGCCAGGTCAGCCATGGTGGATTGCTCACCCCAGCGATCAAGTTCTTCAATCCTAGCGCCGGGGCGCAAAGCGAATCGCGCATCCCAACGGTGGGCGAGCAGTGCCTGCTGTTCAACTATGGCAGCGGTGAAAGCGGTGCGCAGACTGTGGCGTTGTTCGGCTTGAACAGTGACCGTTTCCCCCCGGCCTCGACTGTGCCGACGCTGACCCGTCGGGTACATCAGGACGGCAGCGAAAGCGGTTACGACGACGCCAGCCACGCCTTGCACTGGCTCAACGGACCCGCGCAATTCAACGGGTCTCGCGAGTCGCTCGAACTGAGCATCGGACCTGCACGTCTGGCCATGACGCCACAATTGATCACCCTGCAACTGGGCGCCGTCGGCTTGGGCATCGACGCCTCAGGCGTGCACTTCAGCGGCCCCTTGGTCGATCACCAGGGCCGCGTCATCAGCCCCTGATTCAAGAGCCTCCCATGATCGGAATCGATAGAGACAGCGGGGCTACGGTCGACGACTGGCTGCAATTCGTGCAGCGCGCGACCCGAGCCCTGACCACACCGCTTGGCACCCGGCAAAAACGGCCATTGTACGGATCGCTGATCCCCTCGCTGTTGGGACAGAACCTCGGTGACGACATTCTGCTTCTGGCACAGAGCCACGCCGCCCAAGCGTTCTACAACTCGCAAAACGGCATCGACGATTTTCAGCCGCAAGTGATTGTCGCCAGTCGTCACGGCGACGGCCTGCTGCTGCGCTTCGCCGGCACCTGGAAAAACCGCCAACAAACCTTCGAGGTGCTGACATGAGCATGCTGATCCCTGGCCAGAATCAGCTGGCCGAACCCGCGCTGATCACGGTCGAAGCGTTCGAAGACTTGCTCGCCGAGTTCAAGACTTTCGTCATCGAATACGTGGGGGCTCGCTCGCCGGCCAGCGCCGTGAAACTCAAGGCGAGTCTGGAAAACGAAAGCGAATTGCTGACCCTGGCGCTGGAAGCGTTCTGCGTGCGTCTGCAAACCCATGAGCGTAAATACAATGCACGCATCAAGCAGATGCTGGCGTGGTGGGCGACCGGCAGCAATCTCGATGCGCGGCTGGCGGACATGGGCTTGGAGCGGCAGTTGCTCGATCCCGGCGACCCGGCGGCATTCCCGCCGGTACCGGCGATTTACGAAAGTGATGACGATGCTCGGCTGCGTTATTACCTCGCGCCCCATGCACCGTCGGCGGGTTCGCGGATGCAGTATCGCCGCGAAGTCTTTACGCTCGGCGAGCGTCCGACGGTGCAAGTCGAATCCACCGAGGCGGGTGTGGTAAATGTCACTTACACCTTCAACCCGGACGGCCTCGCCGCGCAGGTCAAGGATGGCAATGGGCGGCGCACTGCGCCGGGCGAAGTGCAGGTCACCGTGCTTTCGCGAGAAGGCGATGGCACACCTTCCGAAGCATTGCTCGACGGCGTCCGTCAGCATTTCGCCCGACCGGATGTGCGCCCGGAAACCGACCTCGTCACCGTCAAGGCTGCCGAGATCCAGCGCTACAAAATCCGCGTCGTCGCCAAGATCAATTCCGGTCCCGATTCGGGCCTGACCAAGGTCGCCGCGCAAGCGCAATTGCAGGCCTACGCCGACAGTTGCCATCGCCTCGAAGGTCGGGTCGATCCGAGCTGGATCGACTACACGTTGCACAGCGCCGGCGCCGTACAACTGCAGATTCTCGAACCGCTGGCGCCGATCGTCACCACCGCTTTTCAGGCGCCTTATTGCACCGCGGTCGAAGTCGAGGTGCTGACGCTATGAGTGAAAAAACTCAGCGCCCGACCTTACTGCCAGCCAACAGCTCGGCACTTGAGCGCGGACTGGATCTGGGCTTCGGCGCCTTGCTCGATCGCATCGCACCGCCGTTCCCGGAACTGATGAATCCCAGCGAAACGCCGATGGCCTTCCTGCCTTATCTGGCTGCCGATCGTGGCGTCGCCGAATGGAGCACTGATGCGCCGGTGGCGGAGAAGCGCCTCACCGTCGAACTGGCCTGGCCCACCGCGCGCCAGGCCGGCACTCGCAAGGCACTCGAAAACGCCGCCAAGGGTTTGCAACTGCGCCCGGAAATCCGCGCTTGGTACGAACAGACACCGCCCGGCTCGCCGTACAGCTTTTCCGTGCGTGCCTTCAGCGAACAACCCTATAGCGAAGAAATCGATGCACGTCTCGACCGCCGTCTGGCCGATGCCAAAAGCGAGCGGGACATTCTTTCGGTGTCGGTGGGCTTGAGCGCGTTCGGCAATCACGTCATCGGCGCCGCTACGTTCTGCGGCGAACTGACCACGGTTTATCCGGTGTTCGTCGAAGGCCTTGAAACCTCTGGCGAGGCGTTCATGGCCGCTGCGTTGTACACCGTCGAAACATCCACTATTTATCCTCAGGGGGCCTGAATGGCTGACTATTACACCCTGCTCACCAACGCAGGGATTGCATACGAAACGGCGTGCAAGGCCGCCGGTACGCCGATCAAGCTGACGCAGATTTCGGTCGGCGACGGCGGCGGCGCGGTCTACAACCCGGCTGCCACCGCGACCGCTCTGAAACGCGAAGTCTGGCGCGGACCGCTCAACGCACTGTTCCAGGATGAGAAAAACCCGAGCTGGCTGCTCGCCGAAGTGACCATTCCTCCGGATGTTGGCGGCTGGTATGTACGGGAAGCGGGGCTATGGACTGACACTGGTGTTCTCTATGCCATCGTCAAATATCCGGAGTCGTTCAAACCGGTGCTGGCGACGTCGGGCTCGGGTAAAGAGTTCTACATTCGCTCGATTTTCGAGACCAGCAATGCCTCGCTGGTGACCTTGTTGATTGATGACACCGTGGTCAAGGCTACTCGTGCCTGGGTCATGAGTTATCTGGCCGAAGAACTCGGCAAGCTCGATGGCAAGCAGTCGGTGCGCGTTGCGGCTACCACCAACATCGTGTTGAACGGTGCGCAGCAAATTGACGGGGTCGCAGTGATTGCTGGCGACCGCGTGCTTGTTGCGAATCAGACGCTGGCCAAGGACAACGGCCTGTGGATCGTTGCCAATGGCGAATGGGTGCGGGCCACCGATGCCAATAGCAGCGCCAAGGTTACGCCGGGCCTGACGGTCATGGTGGAGGAAGGCATAGCGAATGGAGATTCGCTGTGGCACTTGACCACCAATGCGCCAATCATACTCGGTACGACTGCGCTGACATTCAAGATGCTCGCGGGCCGCACCGGAATTGCGGCCGGGACTTACAAGAGTCTGACCGTCGACGAATATGGCCGGGCAACGGGGGGAGCAAATCCTCAGACGCTGGCCGGGTTCGGGATCAAGGACTCCTACACCAAAACTGAAATCGAGGGAATGATTGCAAACGCCTCGATGCTACCAGTAGGCACGATTGTTGCGTTCCCGGGCGCTACACCGCCGGTGGGTTTTCTCGAACTCGATAACAGTGTCAAGAGTGCTGCTCTTTATCCTGACCTGAATGCTTACCTGGCCGGCAAGTACAACAAAGGCGATGAAGGGGCGGGCAATTTCCGTTTGCCAGATGGGCGCGGTGAGTTCTTGCGTGGCTGGGATCATGGGCGCGGTGTTGATGTGGGGAGGACAATTGGGAGTTCTCAGGTAGATACATTGCAGAACATCACTGGAGCCTTCGATGGCTATCTTGATATCACCACAGCAGGTGGTGCGTTCTCGTTAAGTAACATGAGCATCTCTTCAACTCCGCTCAACCAGAAAAACGCCTACCATGGCGTGTACTTTGATGCTTCAAAAGTGGCGCGTACTTCTACGGAAACCCGTCCCCGAAATCTTGCAGTCATGTGGTGCATCAAAGCCTGGAACGCCCCGATCAATCAGGGCAACATCGATATCGCCGCGTTGGCCGTTCTCGCACAGCAAGCCTCGGAAATCAATCAAGGTACAGCGAAAGTAGCGACCCAAGCGCAGACCAATACCGGCGCCGATGACAGCGTTATCGTCACGCCGAAAAAATTGACGTGGGGCTTTCAGTTTCAGAAAAGTGGTATCGGCTACTGTGTTTTCCCGTCCTGGCTGGGTGGCTTCACTATTCAGTGGGGCGTGTTCAGCATTGTCTCCAGTACGACTGATCAAACAATTAGCTTTCCTCTCACGTTTCCTAATGCCGCGTTGTCAGCCGTCGCGCTCAGTGACTATACCCCTGGTTCCGGGTCGGTCGGATTCGTCGCGATGGGGGCGTTGAACAAGAACGGCTTTACGGTTCGCTCGTCTTCCGGAACTTCAACGCGATGGCTCGCAGTCGGTTGCTAAGGGAAAAACATGACTAAAAAATATATGACGTTCGATGAGTCAGGCTCCATTAAAGACCGCCTGATTCAGGGGGTTTGCGACATTCCTGAGGGCGCGATATGCATCAGCGAAGAACTTTGGCTGCAATCTGCAACAGACCTGACAGGACATTGGTGCCTAATCGACGGAACGCTGACCAAGGTTCCTTTTGAAATCAAACCAGACTTCGCGAAGTTAATTGCTGCAGAGCGTTTTCGCCGCGAAACATCTGGTGTCGTATTTGAAGGCTTCGTCGCTGATACCACTCGAGACGGCCAGGCATTGATCGCCGGCGCTGCGGTAGCGGCGATGCTTGATCCGACTTACAAATGTGCATGGAAGTTTGCTGAAGGTTTCGTCGAGTTGCAGGCTGCCCAAATAATCGCATTGGCAACCTCGATTCGAACCTACGTTCAGGATTGTTTTGATCGTGAACGAGCTTTGTTGTCAGCAGTCGAGTCTGGTGAGTGTTCTGAGGACATGATCCTGCAAGGTTGGCCGAATTCGGGCCCTCTGCAAAAAGCGACTCAATAACAACGCCCCGCATTGCCGGTTTTTTTGCATACATAAAACAAGTCAACACCCGCCAAGCCCCTCCCCATGAGGGGCTTTCCCGTTTATGGAGAAACGAAAAATGGCAACCCGCCAAACCTACACCGTGCTCGTCCCATTCCCCACCGGAGGTGGGCATTGGTCGAGCGTTGGTCAAGAACTCGATCTGCTCGACGTCGAGGCCAGTGCCTTGCACTTTGCCGGTCGACTTGAGCCGAAAACCCCTATCACCCAGGCCAAAAAGGCCGCTGCCAAGAAGGCTGACTGAACATGGCTGAGGTTCTGAACTTCGAGCACAACGGCATTACCGTCAATGCCACTGAATCCCCCGAGGCCATGGGTGGCCTGGGTGACAACGTCATCGGTCTGGTCGGCACCGCGCCGAAAGCCGATCCGCTGATTCCGCGAAACGCGCCGTTTCGCATCAACAGCTTCACCACCCATGCGCTGCTCGATCCGACTGGGTCGGAAGAGGGCACGCTGTATCACGCGGTTTACCAGATCCTCAAAGTGGTCAAGGTGCCGGTATACGTGGTCATCGTCGAGGCCGGCGCAACTCCGGCCGACACGGTCAACAATGTGATCGGCGGTGTCGAGCCGTCGACTGGTCGCAAGCTGGGTCTGGCGGCACTGGGCAGTGCCCCGGAAGACCTGACCATCATCGGCGCGCCGGGCTTCACCGGCAGCAAAGCGGTGGCCGGTGAGTTCGCCGCGTTCGGCAAGCGCATCAAGGCCCGGGTGGTGCTGGACGGCAAGGATGTGTCGGTGGCCGATCAGGTCCTGTACAGCCAGGAACTCGGCGGCGCCGAACTCGGTTTCGACCGTTGCCTGGTGGTGCACAACATGCCTGCCGTGTATTCGAAAGCAGCGAAGAAAAACGTCTTCCTGTCCCCCTCCAGTCTGGCGATTGCCGCGCTGGCCAAGGTCAAGCAATGGGAGAGCCCGGGCAACCAAGTGACCTTCGCCGAAGACGTTTCGCGGGTCGTCGAGTACAACATCCTCGACACGTCCACCGAAGGCGATCTGCTCAACCGTTACGGCGTCAGCTACTACGCCCGCACCGTGCTCGGCGGCTTCTCGCTGCTGGGTAACCGCTCGATCACCGGCAAGTTCATCAGCTACGTCGGCCTCGAAGATGCGATCAGCCGCAAGCTGGTCAAGGCCGGCCAGAAAGCCATGGCCAAGAACCTCACCAAATCCTTCATGGATCAAGAGGTCAAGCGCATCAACGACTGGCTGCAGACCCTGGTCGCCGACGAAACCATTCCCGGCGGCAGCGTGTATCTGCACCCGGAACTCAACAGCGTCGAGAAGTACAAGAACGGCACTTGGTACGTGGTCATCGACTACGGCCGCTACGCGCCGAACGAACACATGGTTTATCAACTCAACGCCCGCGATGAAATCATCGAGCAGTTCCTGGAGGACGTTCTCTAATGTTTACCAACCGCGTAAGACAGGCCATCGCGGCCACCCTGCAAGGCCTGCCGTTGTCGGCGACCGTTGAGGAATTCACCCCGCCGAAAATCGAATTCGACATGGAAGAGATGCGCGGCGGGCGCTTCATCGTCGAAGAAATGGCCAAGGGCGGCAAAGCGCTCGGCGCCAAGCTGACCCTGCAAGGCCTCGGCGCCGAGGTGCTGCTGGCGCTGGGCGTGAAGCTCGGCGACGACATCCTGCTGAACGTGCGTGAAGCTGGTCAGGATCAGGACGGCAATACCTGGTTCACCTACCACACCGTCGGCGGCCAGTTGAAATCCCTTGAGGAAACCGCAGTGAAAATGGGCGAGAAGCCCAAGACCAATCTGGAACTGTCCTGCCGCACCTACAACCGCCTGGAAAACGGCGTGCCGGTGATCGACATCGACGTGCGCACGCAGAAGTTCGTGCTCAACGGCGTCGACATCCTTGGTGATGCACGGCGCGCGGTGTTGATGCCGTAAACCCCGCTTTACCGGCAAATCACAAAACCCTGTGGGAGCGAGCCTGCTCGCGAAAGCGGTCGTTCAGGTACATCAATGTCGAATGTGCCAAAGCCTTCGCGAGCAGGCTCGCTCCCACAGTGGATCTAAACGAATCACCAAGGAATTCATACATGCCGTGGATGCCACCCCAACACGAACTGCTGTCACCGATCACCGGCGACGATGGCTCGCAGATCGAATCGATCCAGCTCAAACCGCTGCTCTACGCCGCACAGAAAGAAGCGCTGGAACGCGCCGGCGATGACGAAGACGATCAGTTCTTCGAGCTGGCGCTGCTCGCCACCGGCCTGTCGGTCAAGGAACTCGATCAGCTCAAGCGCCCGGACTACGTGAGCATCGCCCAGTACGTCCATGAGATGTCGACCCGGCCGAGTTCGTACTTTCTCGACCAGATCGAGGACGCGGAGAAATCCAACGATCCCGACCAGGTGCAATTGCTGCAGCCGCTCGCCGTAACCGGCCGCACCGTCGACTCGCTGAGCCTGGAAATGCCCGTGCTGCGCGCAACCAAAGTGATGAAGAAACTGAAAACGGCCAAGGAACGCGCCGAATTCATCACTGCCCACTGCACGGGCCTGATGATCCCCGATCTGGCCCAGCTGACCGTCCCCGACTGGACGCAATTGCAGGTGCGCATCGACGATTTTTTAAACCAGCCGGCGGCCTACTTTCGGAACGCGACATCGAAGTAATCCTCGATATCGTCCCGCTCATTTACCCGGTAAGTGAAGCGGAGATTCTGGAATGGGACGCCGAAAAGGCGTTGCGCCGCTACGACATAGCGATCACTCGCCTTGGCGTGAAACAGGAGTAGAGCGGCATGGCAGAGAGCAAATATGCGCTCACGTACGCCGGTGAGAGCGGCAATGCAACGGACGGATTTTCGTTGCCCGACAACCTCGGCAAACCGCTGCAGGATTTGAATGTGACGCTCGCGTTGGCAAGCGTGGATATTCGTTTGCTGACCCAGGAACAGATCAGGCTTCGCGAGTTGTTGGCAAGCCAGCAATCGCTATTCAAGGCCGGCGCTGCACCGGTCGCGACGAGCGAACCAAAGTCAAAACTCAACGCCGGGATCGAGCAGCGTCCGCCGCCGAAGCTGATGCAGCCGGCGATGGCCAACGAGACTGCGCTGGTTGAACTCAATCAGTTGCTCAAGATGAGCAACGACCAGCTGCAAACGCATTCACAAAGCACTCTGGAACTCGCCAGCGAGAAACAGGTGGCGGCCAGTGGTGCCACCAACGCTGACCTGTTGCAAGTTCAAGTCGCCGCAGCACGATCCGGTATTGCCGATGGCGCCAAGGGTGAGCAACGGGCGAACGAGCTGAAGTGGTTCTCCCGTGATGCCGCGATCAACGCAGCGGCGTTCAGGATGGACGTCAAAACGGCTGGTGAGATGTTGGCGGCCTGGCGTTCATCGCTGAAGCTGGATCGCTATCAGAGCCAGGATCTGGCCGATGCAACGAGCTATCTCGGCAACAGTGGCCTGGATGCCAAGGCCGCCGACATCGGTTCGGTCGTGCAACGTTCCGGCGAGGCTGCAATTACTGCCGGTATGACTCCGGAACAAGCGGCCGCGTTTGCGGCGGCACTGCTCAACAGTGGCGCAGACAAGGAGGGCGCCAGCGCCGCGTTGAAGGGTGTTACTTCGCTGCTGGCGAAGGGCGCAGATGTATCGACCGAGCAACGTACGGCTCTGAGCCAGTTAGGGTTGAATCCCGAATCGTTGGCAGGAGAGATGCGCAAGGACGCTCCCGCTGCCATCAACTCGGTGCTTGCTGCACTCAATAAACAACCGCTGCAAGAACGGGCAACACTGACGAAGACGCTGTTTGGCGAAAACGACGTCAGAGTTCTTGAACTGCTGAAGAAACCAGAGGATGTAAAAAACGCATTCTCCCAAGTGGCCGACAAGCGCCAATACGCGACATCGGAACTGGGCGCCGATTCGGGGGCAGCCGCGAAATCCGCCGAAGTATTTGGCAATACGTCGCAAGGGCGCTGGAATGCGCTCGATGCGAGTCTGACCCGGATGACCACCGCATTCGGCACGGCATTGGCGCCGTTGGCCGATGGTGCCGCAGTGGTGCTCACCGCGCTGGCCAATGGCGTGAGTACTGCGGCGCAGGCTTTCCCGGCCCTTACTGCAGGATTGGTTCTGCTTGGTGCCGCTGCTCTTCCTTTTGTTGGAGGGGCGCTGAAAACCGGCGTTGCGTCAGTCATCGACACCGTTTCCGCGAAGCTGTTGCGTCTGGCGACGACGCGATTGCCCCCCGATATTGCTGATGCCATCGTCGGTGACGATGTCTCTGATGGCGGGCGGAAAAACAAACGAGCGGGTCGTCGACCGGGTCGACGCACGCCGGCCAGAACATCGACGCGCACGACAGTTCCACGCGCCAGTGGGAGCAGTCGTTTGGGGGGGCTCACGGCCAAGGTCGCGCCTCTGTTTGATGACATCAAAATGGGCTTCAAACTGTTCACCGATGGCTTGGGCAACAGCGAGATGGTATCGCGACTCAAAGGCGCCGTTGCCAAGCTTATGCCCTTGGTCGAAAGCGTTGGCGCCAAGGTCATGCCAAAAATCGCCCAAGCGCTGCCGGCGGTAAAACTGGGAGCGCCGCTGGCCATTGCGCACGCGGCCTATACCGGACTGAAAGGTTGGCGCGAAGGCGATGACCAAGCGGTCAAAGGTGCCGCCGGCGAGCTGGCCGGCACTGCCATTGGCGCCACGATCGGTACTTTCATTGCGCCCGGTATTGGGACATTCCTCGGTGGGACTCTGGGCGGAATACTCGGTTCTTACGTCGGTGAACAATGGGGCAAGCCTGCCGAGGACAAACTCGCGCCTCCCGCGCAAGTGGCCAAGGACCTGAGCAACGCTCAGACGCAAAACCAGCAGATCACCTATGCGCCGTCGATTCAGATCAGCGGCAGCGAAATCGCCAGCTCGGAAAAAGTCGGCGCGGTGATCTCTCAAGTGATGCAAAACCATTTCAGTACTCAGTTCATGTCGACAATGAGTACCAACCCCCTCGCCACCCGCCGCGACGCAGCCCTGACCGATGGAGTCGCCTGATGAAACAACAAATGGCACTGGGCAATTTCATCTTCGGCCTGTCGCGCAACTTTGCGTACCACCAGTTGCTGCGCAAGTCTGACGGCGGCTGGACCGAGATACAGATCCTCACCAGCAAACCCAAGTCCAGCCAGACCGGACAGAAACCGGAAACCCTGACCATTACCGGCAAGTCGATGTACGCCGTGGCCATGGATCGACTCGATGAGTTGCGTGCGCTACAGGCGCTGCGTACCCCGCTGCCGTTGATTGATGGCGTCGGTCGCAACTGGGGGTTGTGGCGGATCAATTCGGTTCAGGAAACACAGGGGCAGATCATCGATGACGGCACGGCGATGGTAGTCGATTGGGTCATCGAACTGGCGGAGTTCAACAATGCGTAAAGCACGAAGCGTGGCCGGTGATTCGGTGAATCTGCTGCTCTACCGCGAAACCGGGCGCAGTGATGACGCTGCCGAAGAAGCGCTGTGGAAGCTCAACCCGACCCTGGCCGAACACGGGCCGATTCTGCCCGCTGGCGTGTGGATCGTGCTGCCGGAACTGGATGTGAAACCCGCCGTGGTCAAAGCAGTAACGGCCTGGGATTAAGGAGGTGACATGGCACTGGGATTTACGCCCGCGGTAAATATCTACGGGGCCAACGCGGCCTTGCTCAATCAACGCCTGATCAGTTGGGAGCACATCGATGCCGCTGGATTCGAGTCCGATCAACTGACGCTGACCATCGATCTCGAGGGCCTTGAAGGGCTGCCGAGTCTGGGTGGAAAAATTGGCCTGCAAGTCGGTTATCGAGAAAACGCAATGGTCGATAAAGGCCAGTTCAAAGTGACGCGTCTGACGCCGACGCTGTTTCCGTTTCGCCTCACCCTGGTGGCCACTGCGGCGCCATTCAGCAAGGATGATGAAACCGGCTTCAAGCAGCGCCGCACCGCCAGTCATGGGCCAACGACGCTGGGTGGATTATTTCGCAAGCTGGTGGAGTCGCACGGTTTTTCGCCACGGGTTGCGCCGGAGATTTCGTTGATCCGCATCGAGCACATCGACCAGTCCAACGAAACTGATATGGGTTTCGTCACGCGGCTGGCGAAAAAATACAACGTCGTCGCCAAGCCGTATGGCGATGTCTATGTGCTGGCGCGGCCCGGGCAGACCAAGTCTTTGTCGGGGCAGATTCTGCCGGACGTGACGCTGTCGGTTACCCACAACAATCGCCCCGGTGATCACGCATTCATCAGCGCCACGCTGGAAGAATCGGCCCGCGAGCAGGCCAAGGGCTGCAAGACCTGTTTCTGGGATGCGGCGGCCGGGGTGTTGCGTTGGGTCGAGACGGGCGTAGCGCCGTTCAAGACGCTGCGCCAGAAGCAGCCCAGCGAAGCGGATGCCATCGCAGTAGGCGAGGGCGAAGTACGAAAGATGTTGCGCCACAAGTACAAAGTGAAAATCACCTGCCCGGGCGATCCACGCCTGGCGGCCGAAGGTCTGCTGTTGCTCGATGAGAGCTGGCCGGACTTCATGCGCGGACGCTGGTCGATCGACAAGGTCACCGCCAGCGGCAGTCGCGAGAACAGCTATCGCTGCCTGATTGATGCGTCGTGCCTGGATCCGAAGGCGGAACAGTAATCCTGAACCGAGTGCTTATTCCTGTGGGAGCGAGCCTGCTCGCGAAAGGGGCGTCAGCTTCAGCATCGATGTGACTGATCGACCGCTTTCGCGAGCAGGCTCGCTCCCACAGGGACTGCGGCGTTCACTGTAATTTCTCTTACTTCGGAACACCCCCATGAAGATCACCCCGATCCTCACGCAATTGCGTGGGCAATGCCCTGGGCTTGCCAATCATATTTCGGTGGGTGTCGATCTGGCGTTGCTGCAAAGCAACACCGATCTGCCAACACCTTCGGCCCACGTGCTGCCAATCGCCGATCTGGCCAGCAACAGCACCACCCAAAACCTCACCACCCAACCAATCCGCGACCGCTTTGAAATCGTCCTGGCCCTTGACGCTACCGACGCGACAAAAGCGCTGGATGGGTTGCACGACCTGCGCGCTGAACTGTGGCGCGCGCTGGTGGGGTTCAAGCCCGATGCCGACTACAGCGCCATCGCCTACGACGGCGGCGAGATGGTCTCGATCAACAGCAGCCGTGCCTTCTATCGGCTGCGTTTTTATGCCGAGTTCCAGCTCGGCCGCAATCTGCCAAGTCAGCCTGCGGAGAGTTGGCACGAGCGCGAACTGGACGCTTTGTCGTCCTTTACCGGGATGACGGTGCGGGTCGATGCGATCGATCCGGCCGATCCCAATCTGCACCGCCCGGGTCCGGATGGCCGGGTGGAAATGACTTTCTCTGGAGACGTAACCCCATGAGCAACCGCATCACCGTAGTGCCGGCCGCTGGCCGTGTCGTACCTGACCCGGAGGCGGGCGACCTGTTGCCGGCTGCAGGCCGTGACGTGCTGGACAGCGCCTGGTGGCGCCGGCGTCTGGCCGACGGCGATATCACACTCAAAACCGCAAAAGCGGCTAAACCACAGGGAGCCAAATGATGGCGATCGGATTCAGCAACATCCCGGCGGACATTCGTGTGCCGCTGTTCTATGCCGAAATGGACAACTCGGCCGCCAACAGCGCGACTTCGGCCATGCGCCGTTTGATCGTCGCCCAGGTCAACGACAATATTGCCCCGAGTGAAGTCGGCAAACTGGTGCTGGTTTCCAGCGTGGCGCTGGCGAAAAGCATCGGCGGCCAGGGCTCGATGCTCGCCTCGATGTACGAGACCTTCCGCAAGGCCGACCCGATCGGCGAGATCTGGTGCCTGCCGCTGCACAACACTGAAGGCGCAATCGCCAAGGGTGTGCTGACCCTGACCGGCACTGCGACTCAGGCGGGCATGCTCAACCTGTATGTCGGCGGCGTGCGCGTGCAGGCCACCGTGGTCAACGGCGCCACCGCCGCTCAAGCGGCCACCGCACTGGCGCAGAAAATCAACGCCACTGCCGACCTGCCGGTCAGCGCTGCGGCTGCTGAAGGTGTGGTCACCCTGAACGCCAAATGGACCGGCGACAGCGGTAACGACATCAGCCTGCAATTCAATCGCTTGGGCAAGAGCAACGGCGAAGAAACTCCGGCCGGTCTGACCAGCGCAATCACCGCCATGACCGGCGGCGCCGGTGTGCCGGATCAGATCGCCGCCGTCGCGGCTCTAGGCGATGAGCCATTCGAATTCATCGCCTTGCCGTGGTCCGATCTGGCCACCCTCAACACTTGGCAAGCGGTCATGGATGACAGCACCGGGCGCTGGTCGTGGGCCAAGCAACTGTTCGGTCACGTCTACAGCGCCAAGCGCGGCACCGTTGGCACTCTGGTCGCCGCAGGCCAGGCGCGCAACGATCAGCACATGACCATCCAGGCGCTGGAGCCGGGCGTACCGCAACCGTTCTGGGTTCAGGCCGCCGCGCTGGCTGCGCGCACGGCGGTGTTCATCTCCGCCGATGCCAGCCGTCCGACGCAAAGTGGCAGCCTGCCGGGTGTTGACCCGGCGCCGGCCAGCGAGCGCTTCACCCTGACCGAGCGTCAGTCGCTGCTCAACTACGGCATCGCCACCGCCTACTACGAGGGCGGTTACGTGCGCATCCAGCGTTCGATCACCACCTACCAGAAGAACGCCTACGGCCAGGCCGACAACTCCTATCTGGACAGTGAAACCATGCACCAGTCGGCGTTCATCGTGCGTCGTCTGCAAAACGTGATCACCAGCAAATACGGCCGCCACAAACTGGCCTCCGACGGCACCCGTTTCGGCGCCGGCCAGCCTATCGTCACGCCAGCGACCATTCGCGGCGAGCTGATCGCGCAGTACGCCAAGCTGGAGCTGGAAGGTCATGTGGAGAACGCCGAGCTGTTCGCCGAGCACCTGATCGTCGAGCGCGACGTGCAGGATCCGAGCCGGGTGAACGTGCTGTTCCCGCCGGATTACATCAACGGCCTGCGCGTGTTCGCACTGCTCAACCAGTTCCGTCTGCAGTACGACGACGCGGCCTGATCGGCGCAGTCGGCGCTAAGCATGCAGCCCACCTCGCGTGGGCTTTTTATTTGAAGGGAGAAACACCATGGGTCAACTGATTGCAGGCACCTGCTACGTCAAGGTCGACGGCGCACAACTGACCATCAATGGCGGCTGCGAAGCCCCGCTGATGGCCGTCAAACGTGAAACCGTCGTGCCCGGTTTCTACAAGGAAACCGACATCGCACCGTCGTTCAAAGTGACCGCGCTGCACACCGCCGACTTCCCGCTGAAGAAGCTGATCGAAGGCACCGATATCACGGTCACCTGCGAGTTCAGCAACGGCAAAGTCTACGTGCTGGCCGGCGCCTATCTGGTCGAGGAGCCAGTCTCCAAGGGCGACGACGCCACCATCGAACTGAAATTCGAAGGCATCAAGGGGACCTGGCAATGAGCGGCGCCGTGAAGCTTCAAGTAGCAATCGAAGCCCACGGCGAGCCTCTGACCGAACTCGTTCTGCGCCGTCCGACGGTGCAGGAAGTGCGAGCGATCAAGGCGCTGCCGTACAGGATCGACAAGAGCGAAGAAGTCAGCCTCGACATGGACGTGGCGGCCAAATACATCGCCGTGTGCGCCGGCATCCCGCCGTCGTCGGTCAACCAGCTCGATCTGGCTGACCTCAATGCGCTGAGCTGGGCCGTTGCGAGTTTTTTCATGAGTGCGGCGTCGGCGCCATCACCGACCTGATCGCCGTCGCCTATGACCTGGCCTGGTTCTGGAAGGTTGACCCCGAACAGATGATGGCCAGGCCACTGGATGTGCTTCGCGAATCGCTGGAGCACGCGCAACGGATCAATGCGATGCAGCAGGTGCAGTGATGGCAGACGAAGAGAAGAAAACCCCGAAACCGGTGCTGATCACCGGCATCGATGAACTCTCGCCCAAACTGGGCGCCCTGCGCATGAAGGTTGAGAGTTTTAAAAACAATCTCGAGCAGACCGGCCTCGGCAAACTGGACATCAGTGGTCTGTTCAACGGCGGCAGCGTGATCACGCCGTTTGTAGACGGCATCAAATCGGCCGCAGCGTTCCAGGGCAAATTGAGCGAAGTCAGCGACACGGCGAAAACCGTCGATCTGCCCGCCGCGCCGACTGCTGCCACGCAGAACATGAACGTGTTCAGTGCGTCGATGCAGAAGGTTTCGGCGGCGGTGGACGCTGCCCTGGTGCCGGCGGTGGGGGCTTTGGTGGTCGGACTGGAGCCGATGCTGACGCAGGTCGGCAGCTTGCTCGCCGACAATCCGAAACTGGTCGAGGGCCTGGCGGCGGGGGCGATTGCCTTCTCCGCCATGCAAACCGCGGTCACCGGTATGACGCAGGTGATGGACGTCATGAGCATGGTGCTCAAGACCAACCCGATCATGCTGATCGCCATGGGCATTGCCGTGGCGGCCGGTTTGATCGTGGCCAACTGGACACCGATCAGCGCGTTTTTCACAGGGATGTGGGAAGGCGTGAAAAACATCGGTGCGAGTGCAATGGCGACGTTGCGCTCGGTACTTGACTGGCGGCCGCTGGCGGCACTGGCTGCGCTGTGGGAACCGGTCACCGGATTTTTCTCGGCTATCTGGGACAAGGTCACGGTCGTGACGGCGCCAGTGATCGACTTCTTCAAGTCGGTTTTCGCGTGGTCGCCTGCGGGGATGATCATCGAAAACTGGGGGCCGCTGACCGGTTTGTTCTCGGCGATCTGGGAATTGCTCGAGGCCTTGAGTGTGCCGGTGATGGCGTTTCTCAGAAACCTGTTCGATTTCTCGCCGATGCAGATGATTACCGATGCGTGGGGTGGTGTCGTGACGTTCTTCGAACCGATGTTCACCACGCTGCAATCGGCCGTACAAAGCACCCGGGATATCCTGCGCACGCTGTTCGATTTTTTCCCGATGGAAATGCTCACCAGCGCCTGGGGTGGAGTTGTCGGGTTCTTCGAACCGATCTGGATGGCGCTGCAAACGTCTGTGCAGCGAGTCAGGGGCTTTTTCACCAGCCTGTTCGAGTGGTCACCGCTGGAGCAGATTGCCCAGTATTGGCAGCCGATCGGTGAGGTCTTTTCGGCGCTCTGGGGCGTTGTGTTGGCGCTGTCCGCGCCGGTCGTGGACTTTCTGCACAGTCTGTTCGAATGGAAACCGCTGGATCAGATCATCGAGAGTTGGGGGCCGATCACCGAGTGGTTCGGCGAGTTGTGGCAAAAGCTGCAAACCGTTATTGCGCCGATCAAAGAGCTGTTCGACGGCGGCTTTGCCGGACTGATCGCCAAGGTCACCGGCAAGGTTGAAACTTTCACTGAAGCACAACGCCAGACCAATGCCGAAGGCAAAGGCGAACTGGCGCCGGCGTTCTTCGCTGCCAGTCCGGCGCCTGCTGGCAACGGCACACTGCAAAGCGGTTCGTTGCCACAAACCTCCAGCGCGCTGATCCAGCAAAGCGCCGCCAACAACCGCACGCAGCTCGAAGGCGGGCTGACGGTGCGCTTCGAAAATGCGCCGGCCGGCCTGCGCACCGAACAACCGCAAACCAATCAACCTGGCCTGGCCGTGTCTTCACGCATCGGCTATCGCTCACTGTCGATGGGAGATTCCCAATGAACTGGCGTGATCGTTTATTGCCGGCATCCTTTCGCGGTGTCGGTTTCTGGATCGACCAGGCGAAAACCCCGGTCGGGCGCAAAGGGCAGTTGCATGAATACCCGCAACGCGACCTGCCGTTTTTCGAGGACCTCGGCCAGCAGGCCAAGACCCACGATCTGACCGCGTTCATCATCGGCCCCGATTGCCTCGAGCAGCGCGACAAGTTGCTCAAGGCGCTGGAGCAGGGCCGTGGCGAACTGGTGCATCCGTGGCTCGGACGCCTGCAAGTCAAGGTCGGCGAATGCAACATGACCCACACCCGCCAGGACGGTGGGTTGGTGACGTTCGCCTTGAAGTTCTATCCCGACCAACCCCTGCCGTTTCCGACAGCCACGGTCAGCACGCAGAAAGTGCTGCTGGCCAAAGCCGACGGTCTGCTGGGTTCAGCGGTGGCGCGTTTCGAACAGGCGATGACTTTGATCAAGGCTGCGCGGATCGGCATCACCAACCTGCGCAACAGCCTCACCGGGGTTTACGAGGTGATCAAGGAGCAACTGAAACCTTTGATCGAGCAGTACCGCCAGATCACTGAGCTGGTCAAGGCCGTGAAGGAGCTGCCCAAGGAAGTGGCGGCGGAATTCAAGGGTTTGCTCGGCGATATCAAGGAGCTGAAAGCGTTCGCCAAGGAAGGCTACCGTGGCGTGATAGCCGACGTGTCGCAGCAACTCGAAGCGATTCGCAAGGCTGATGCGCCAAAGATCACCACGGGCAGAGACACCAATGCCGCAGCGCAGGCGATGGCGGATCTGGTGCAGGACACGATGCTGGTCAAAGTGGCGCAGTGGGTGGCGTCGATGCCGGTGGCGACCACGCCGGTGAAGCTGGCGTCGACACCGTCGGTGGCTCAACAGTCGACGTCGCCGGTGAGTCGTCAGGAAGTTCCCGTCAGCGATGACATGCAAGCGCTGCGCACAGCGGTGACTGCAGCGATCGACCCGATGCTGACGAAAGCCGGACCTGCGCACTTCCAGGCCATCAACGATGTAAAGGAAGCGCTCGTGGCTCATCTCAAAGCGGTGGCGTCCTCCGGCGTGCGTCAAGTCAGCAAATCGTTTCAGGAAAGCTTTCCGGCAGTGGTCGTGGCCTACAAACAGTTTGGCGACGCCACGCGGGTCGAAGAAGTGACTCAGCGTAACGCGATTACCCATCCCGGTTTCTCGCCCAACGATGTGAAAGTCTCGCGGGAGTGACGCCATGAACGAGATGGACAATCACGTCACGCTGACGGTCAACAATATGGAATACGGCGGCTGGAAAAGCGTCGAAATCACTGCTGATCTGGAGCGTCAGTTCCGCACCTTCAAGCTCGACATTACCTGGCAATGGCCGGGGCAGGCCGTAGACCAAAGGATCAAACCCGGCGACCCCTGCGAGGTAAAAATCGGCAAGGACCTGGTGCTCACCGGTTACGTGTTCAAAGCACCGATCCGCTATGACGGGCGGCAGATCAGCCTGACCATCGAAGGCAGTTCCAAGACCCAGGATCTGGTCGATTGCGCCGCTCGCAACCTGCCCAGCCAATGGCAGCAACAACCCTTGCTGACTATCGTCCGCGATCTGGCGAGCGAATATGGGCTGTCAGTGGTCAACGAGATCAGCGAAACCACACGCCTGGCCAAACACACCATCGTGCCGGGTGAAACGGCATTCCAGTCGATCGACCGATTGCTCTCGCTGCTGCGGGTGTTTTCCACCGACAACGAGCTGGGCCAGTTGGTGCTGGCCAAACCCGGCAGCGGCGGCCGCGCCAGCGATGCGCTGGAGCTGGGCAAGAACATCCTGTCGGCCAGTGCGCCGATGGATTTCAGCCAGGTGTTCTCCGAGTACCGGGTGATCGGCCAGCAAAAAGGCTCGGATGCGAAAAGCGGCGCGGCGGTCAGCGAAGTCGAGTCGACCGCGGCCGATCTGAGTTTCAAACGGCGGCGCACCACGGTGATCAATGAAGGCACGCAACTGACCTTTGAGTTGGCGCAGCAGCGTGCTCTATGGGAAAGCGCGACCCGCATGGGCCGCGCGCAGACCACCACCTATCAGGTGCAGGGATGGCGGCAGAGCAATGGCGATTTGTGGCGCCATAACACGCTGGTCAAGGTCAAGGATCCGGTGCTGGATTTCGATGGTGACATGCTGATTTCCAAGGTCACTTATTCGCTGTCGGCGCAGGGATCGGTGACCACCTTGCAAGTGGCGCCGCCGCATACCTTTGATCCTGATCCGACTCCCCCGAAGCAAACCCAGGCCTGACGCAGGATCCTGCTGGCGACAATGGCCCCTGTGGGAGCGGGCTTGCCCGCGATAGCGGTCGTGACAACAAATACATTTTTTCCCTGACACACCGCCATCGCGGGCAAGCCCGCTCCCACAGGGTTTGTGTCGACAAAGTCTAAGGAAACCCATGAGCCTACTGACACGCCTGCTGGCGCGCGGCACTGTCGTGCTCGCCAATTCGGCAACCAAGCTGCAATCGCTGCAAATGCGCCTCACCGCCGGTGAAATCAACGACGACCTCGAACACTTCGAACCCTACGGTTTCACCAGCCATCCGCTGGCGGGAGCCGAAGGGGTCGTCACCTTCATCGGCGGCGACCGTTCCCATGCCATCGCCCTGGTCATCGCCGACCGCCGCTATCGCCTGCAAGCACTCGCTGCCGGTGAAGTGGCGATCTACACCGACGAGGGCGACAGGATTCACTTCAAGCGCGGGCGGATCATCGACATCGAAACCGCCACGCTGAACATCCGCGCCAGCAGCGCGGTGAACTTCGACACACCGGTGATCAACCAGACCGGCAAGATCGTCTCCACCGGTGATCAACTGGCCGGCGGCATCAGCCAGATCAAACACGTGCATGTTGGCGTGCAGGCCGGCAACGGTCAGACCGGCGCGCCGGCAGGAGGTCAGTGATGTTCATCAGCCAGAACCTCCATGCCGCACTGACCCGCGCGGTGCTGATCAGCCTGTTCACCTGGCGTCGCGCCGCCGATGACGACGCCCTCGATGACGAGGAGCGCTTCGGCTGGTGGGGCGACAGTTTTCCCACGGTTGCCGACGATCGCATCGGCTCGCGGCTGTGGCTGCTGCGCCGGGTCAAGCTGACCCGGCAGACGCAAATGGACGCCGAGTTCTATGCCCGCGAAGCCCTGCAATGGCTGCTCGACGACGGCCACTGCAGCGCCATCGACATCATCAGCGAACGCCTCGACGCCCAGCGCTTGAACCTTCGCACGGTCCTGACCCTGGCCGACGGTGAGCGTCTGGACATCAACCCCGATAACAGTTGGCAGGTGATCTATGCCGTTTGAAACCCCTTCGCTGCCGGTGCTGATCAAGCGCACCCAAAGCGACCTGGCCGGCGATTCGCTGCGCCAGTCCGATGCGCAAGTGCTCGCCCGCACCCTCGGCGGCGCCGCTTATGGTCTGTACGGTTATCTCGACTGGATTGCCGAGCAGATCCTGCCCGACAAAGCCGATGAGTCAACCCTGGAACGCATCGCCGCGCTGCGCCTGAACCAACCGCGCAAAGCCGCGCAAGTGGCTACCGGCAGCGTCAGTTTCAGCGCCAGCACCGGCGCTGTGCTGGATGTCGACACCTTGCTGCAGTCCGATGATGGACGCACCTACAAAGTCACGGCCGCGCGCATCGCCGTCAGCGGCACTAACAGCACCACGATCGCTGCGCTCGATGCCGGTAGCGTGGGTAATGCCGACGCCGGTCTGACGTTGAATCCGGTGCAACCGATTGCTGGTGTTATCGGTAATAGCTTCATCGTTCAGCCACCTGGCCTCACAGGCGGCGTCGGCACCGAAAGCCTTGAATCGCTGCGCGCCAGAGTCATTCGCTCTTATCGATTGATTCCTCACGGCGGCTCGGCGCAAGACTACGAAACCTGGGCGCTGGAGTGCCCCGGTATTACCCGTGCATGGTGTCGTGGCAACTTCCTCGGCCCTGGCACCGTCGGCGTGTTCGTCATGCGTGACGATGATCCGCAACCGATTCCCAACGAAGAGCAGTTGGCGGAAGTCGAAGCCTACATCGAACCGCTGCGACCGGTGACCGCGGACGTGAGGGTGATGGCGCCGGTACAAGTGCTGGTCAAGTACAAGTTGCGCGTTACTCCGAACACCAGTGCAGTGCGCGCGGCGGTTGAAACCCAATTGCGAGATCTGCACAACCGCGAGGCGGGGCTGGGCGATACGTTGTTGCTCAGCCACATCACCGAAGCCATCAGCAGCGCCACCGGTGAGAGCGATCACAGTCTCATCAGCCCCTCGGCCAACGTTAGCGCCCAAAGCAATCAATTGCTGACATTCGGGGGGTGCGAATGGCTGTCCTGAGAAGTGCCAGACAATACCGGCAGCAGTTGCGCAGCCTGCTGCCCAGCGGTCCGGCCTGGGACCCGGAACGAGTGCCGGAACTCGAGCAGGTTCTTGAAGGCGTCGCTCAGGAACTGGCTCGCCTCGATGCCCGAGCAGCGGATCTGCTCAACGAGATGGATCCGGCTGGCGTCAGCGAACTTGTACCCGACTGGGAGGCAGTGATGAACCTGCCCGACCCTTGTCTTGGTGCCACTCCGCTCTATGACGATCGCCGCCTGGCTGTCCGTCGGCGGTTGCTGGCGGTGGGCAACCAGTCCGCCGCGTATTTCATTGAGGTCGCACGCACCCAAGGCTATCCAGAGGCCACGGTGACCGAATTACGGGTGCCGCGAATGGGGCGTTCGCGGTTCGGCGGCGCGCATTTCGGCACCTGGAAAGGGCAATTCATGTGGTTCCTCAACACCGGCGGCCGCTTGGCTATCGGGCGGCGTTTCGGCGCCAGTTATTGGGGCGAACGTTTCGGCATGTACCCAGGCTCGGCTCTGGAATGCCTCATTCACCGCAGTGCACCGGCGCATACCCGGGTGTACATCAATTATGACTAAGGACTGAATAAATGGATTATCCAAAAAGCGTACCCAGCGTCGGGCTGGTCGATGGCAAGTTTGTTGATGAGAACCCGGTGGCAGGCACGCCGGGATCGTTGATTCCGGCATCATGGGGCAATGCGGTAACCGAAGAAATACTCGGTGTGATCAAGGGCGGTGCGCTCAAGCCCGATGAAGCCGATGTCGGACAATTGCTGACAGCCGTGCGCAAGATCAATCAGGCCGGGCTCCTCGATTTCGCGCTCGATACCGGTACGGCCAATGCTTATGCAGCCAACTATTTGCCGGCACCTGCGACACTGGTAGACGGCATGGTGTTGCGCTTCAAGGCTTTGAATACCAATACCGGCGCCAGTACATTTTCCGTAGCCGGTTCGGTCGCCAAACCGCTGGTTGGTCTTGACCATACTCCGCTTCGCTCCGGTGAAATCGTTGCGACGGGAGATGTCTGGGTGCAATGGAACAGCTCGCTGGGCAGCGGCGCCTGGATTCTGATCGCCAGTACCGGCGTGGCCAGACAGTTGGGGGCCGACGTGGGCGATGTGAAAGCCGTCGCTACCGTAGACGCACCCAGTGGCTGGCTCAAGTGCAACGGACAGCCTGTGTTGCGTACCCAATATGCCAATCTTTTCGCAGCAATCGGCACCCGGTTCGGTGCAGGTGACGGTGCAAATACATTCAACGTGCCGGATTTGCGTGGTGAATTTGTCCGGGGTCTGGACGAGGGCCGTGGTGTCGATCCGGGGCGAGTTCTGGGTAGCAAGCAGGCCGGGCAAAATGCTTCCCACGTTCACGATGTGTCAGCCGCTGCTGCAGGTAACCATGCTCACACGGCGCGCACTGATGCTGCCGGAGTACACGCGCATGGCGGCGCTGTTACCGGCGGAGGCGCATTCAACATCGACACGGTCATGGGCGGGCAGGGGACAATCAACGGCGGCAATACCGCAGGTTCCATCATGGGATCGAGCTCGGCGCCTTTCATCAATCGCAACTTTACAACCAACGCCCCCGCTCACACCCACGGCATCGTGGCGGACGGCAACCATGCGCACAACGTCGGTGTGGATGCCGCCGGGCAACACACGCATACGATCTCGATGGCGGCCGCGGGCGGCAACGAGGCTCGGCCGATGAACACCGCGCTGTTGTACGTCATCAAGTTTTGACAACCGCTCTCCGGAACCCTCATCAGATGGGCCGAGCGTTGCGATAGAACCCTGAAAACTCCAGAAAGAAATGGCTGGCAAGCATCAGCCGCCAACCATGATTCAATCGGGACAACATCCAGGGAGGATCAAGCATCATGCAATTAACTGAAAAACACCTTGTCGACATCATGCCCACCGCCCGCTCCCAAGCGGGCGTTTTCGTTTCGGCCCTCAACACCGCGATGGCCAGACATCGCATCGATACGCCGAAACGTATAGCGGCCTTCCTCGCACAGGTCGGCCACGAGTCGGGACAGTTGCGTTACGTGCGCGAACTGGGCAACAACCAGTACCTGAGCAAATACGACACCGGCACGCTGGCGCTGCGTCTGGGCAATACTCCGGAAGCCGACGGCGACGGGCAAAAGTATCGCGGGCGTGGACTGATTCAGATCACCGGCCGGGCAAATTATCGTCAGTGCAGTCTCGGCTTGTTTGGTGATGAGCGTCTGTTGTCGTTGCCCGAATTGCTCGAGCAACCGCAGTGGGCGGCCGAATCGGCGGCGTGGTTCTGGGCGCAGAAGGGCTTGAATGAACTGGCCGACGCGGACCAGTTCAACGCCATCACCCGGCGGATCAACGGCGGGTTGAACGGTTTGCAGGATCGCCTCGAGATTTGGGCGCGGGCGAGGGCGTTGCTATGTCCGGCTCCTGGCGCGTGATGGGTCTGATGCTGCTGGTGGCCGGGGCGTTTGCAGCGGCCTGGCAGTTTCAGGACTGGCGCTACGGACGGCAATTGGCCGAGCAGGCGCGGTTAAACGCCGAATCCCTCAATCAACTAACGCAGACCGCCGCCACCGCGCAACAGGCCGAGCAGGATAAACGCCTGGCGCTGGAGCAACGGCTCGCGGCGAGTGAACAAACCCATTACCGAGCGCTAAGCGATGCCCAACGTGATCAGGATCGCCTGCGCGATCGCCTTGCTACTGCCGATGTGCGGCTGTCAGTCCTTCTCGACGCCGGCGACGTTGCCCACGGCTGTGCGGTGCCAGCCACCGCCGGCACCGGCGGCGTGGATTCTGCAGCCGTACGCGCCCGACTTGACCCGGCGCATGCTCAACGAATTATCGCCATCACCGACACCGGCGACCGTGGATTGATTGCGTTGCAGGCCTGTCAGGCCTATGTCAGAGCGCTGGCGCCCGAACATCTTGAATGATTCTGTGTATTGAAAGCATGGCCGGCTCGTGTACGGTGAAGGCATTCCACACGATCCGGAGCTCGCCGTGAAAGAGACCACCCAACTGGCTGCAGAACTGGGCCGGCGTCTGCAAGTGCTCAATGCCCATGTCACCACCGCCGAGTCCTGTACCGGTGGCGGTATCGCCGAAGCGATTACGCGGATTCCGGGCAGTTCGGCCTGGTTTGAAGCGGGGTACGTGACGTATTCCAATCGGCAGAAGACCCGGCAGCTGGATGTGCCGGGCGACTTGTTCGAAACGGTAGGGGCGGTCAGTCGCGAAGTGGTCGAGGCCATGGTGCGCGGTGCGCAGCAGCACAGCCTGGCGCATTTTGCCGTGGCGGTCAGCGGTGTCGCCGGCCCCGACGGTGGCACACCGAACAAGCCAGTCGGCACGGTATGGCTGGCCTGGGGTGTTGGCGACGAGGTTTACAGTGAGGTTCAGCACTTCCCCGGCAACCGTGATGAAGTCCGCCGACAAACGGTGAAGGCCGCGCTAGAGGGGCTTGTGCGACTAGCGGCACGAGAAATCGAAAATCAGGGGTAGGCGATCTTCGAACGCTGTGGAATAATACTGGCTACTTATACAGGTGTTGGCCGTCAGGCCTTATTGATTACGTGAGGACTTTAATGGACGACAACAAGAAGAAAGCCTTGGCTGCGGCCCTGGGTCAGATCGAACGTCAATTCGGCAAGGGTGCCGTAATGCGTATGGGCGATCAGGACCGTCAGGCGATCCCGGCCATCTCTACTGGCTCTCTGGGTCTGGACATTGCACTCGGCATCGGCGGTCTGCCAAAAGGCCGTATTGTTGAAATCTACGGTCCTGAATCCTCCGGTAAAACCACGCTGACCTTGTCCGTGATCGCCCAGGCGCAAAAAGCCGGCGCGACCTGCGCATTCGTCGACGCCGAACACGCGCTCGATCCAGAGTACGCCGGCAAGCTGGGCGTCAATGTTGACGACCTGCTGGTTTCCCAGCCGGACACCGGCGAACAGGCCCTGGAAATCACCGACATGCTGGTGCGCTCCAACGCCGTTGACGTGATCATCGTCGACTCCGTGGCGGCACTGGTACCCAAGGCTGAAATCGAAGGTGAAATGGGCGACATGCACGTCGGCCTGCAAGCACGTCTGATGTCTCAGGCGCTGCGTAAAATCACCGGTAACATCAAGAACGCCAACTGCCTGGTCATCTTCATCAACCAGATCCGTATGAAGATCGGCGTGATGTTCGGCAGCCCGGAAACCACCACCGGTGGTAACGCGCTGAAGTTCTACGCCTCGGTTCGTCTCGACATCCGCCGTACTGGCGCGGTGAAGGAAGGCGACGAAGTGGTCGGCAGCGAAACCCGCGTCAAGGTTGTGAAGAACAAGGTGGCTTCGCCGTTCCGTCAGGCCGAGTTCCAGATTCTTTACGGCAAAGGCATCTACCTCAACGGCGAGATGATCGACCTGGGTGTGCTGCACGGTTTCGTCGAGAAGTCCGGCGCCTGGTACGCCTACGAAGGCACCAAGATCGGTCAGGGCAAGGCCAACTCGGCCAAGTTCCTGGCGGACAACCCGGAAATTGCCGCGAAGCTCGAGAAGCAGCTGCGTGACAAGCTGCTGTCGCCAGCGGTGATCGCGGACTCCAAGGCCTCGGCGGTCAAAGAGACCGAAGACGACCTGGCCGACGCTGACCTCTGATACCAGCGATGACCACCGCCGTACTGGATACCCTCGTCGCGGTGCGGCGAACCGCCATGGACCTGCTCGCACGTCGCGAGCATGGTCGAGTCGAGTTGACGCGTAAGCTGCGTCAGCGCGGCGCCGAGGCGGAGCTGATCGAAACAGCCCTCGACCGTTTGACGGAAGAGGGGCTGCTTTCCGAAGCCCGTTACCTTGAAAGTTTTGTCTCCTACCGTGCCCGTTCTGGCTATGGCCCCCTGCGAATTCGCGAGGAGCTCAGCCAGCGGGGTTTGCAACGTACCGATATCGAAATCGCCCTGCGCGAAAGCGGTATCAACTGGCAGGCGCAGCTTCAGGATACGTGGCAACGCAAGTTCTCCGGACATTTACCGATCGATGCGAAAGAACGGGCCAAGCAAGGCCGGTTTCTGGCGTATCGGGGGTTCTCGATGGAGATGATCAACCGCTTGTTCAGCGGTCGAGGGATGGACGATTAGACCGATTTAACAATAAAGGCCCGCTATTTTTTAGAAAATAGCGGGCCTTTTTTTGCCTTCAAATTACGTTGAAAGGCTCGCGTGAGCGTTGTGCAGTGGGCGGTTTTGAATCGGCCCAGTTTTCCGGCAGGTTGATAAAGTCCACCAACTCCCTCAGACGACCATGGGTACGGCCATTGAAGGCAAACGCCAGCCGCGTCAGGTGGCTGAACTGCGCATCGTCGTGTTCTTCGCCGCTGTAGGCATGTTGGTGGAACTGGTCGCTCAGGCACAGATCAGCAAACTCCTCCTGCATCCGCGCCAGTGCCTGGTCGCTGAGCTTGTGGTTCATGCGAATCACAAATTGCCGCTTGAGCCAGCGGCTGGAGTGGAAGTTGCTATAGAACTGATTGATCTCGTCCACCGCTTCTTCAACGCTGTAAACCAATCGCATCAACTTCATATCGGTCGGCAGGATATAGCGGTTTTCTTCCAGCTGATTGCGGATGAAGTCCAGCGCACCTTGCCAGAAGGTACCGCCCGGAACATCCAGCAACACCACCGGCACCAAAGGGCTTTTGCCGGTCTGAATCAGCGTCAGCACTTCCAGCGCTTCATCAAGGGTGCCAAACCCGCCCGGGCACAGCACCAGCGCGTCAGCCTCTTTGACGAAAAACAGTTTGCGGGTAAAGAAAAAGTGGAAAGGCAACAGATTGTCGGTGCCGTCGACGGTGGGGTTGGCATGTTGCTCGAAGGGCAGGGTGATATTGAAACCCAGGCTGTGGTCACGTCCGGCTCCTTCGTGGGCGGCGGCCATGATGCCGCCGCCGGCGCCGGTGATCACCATCATGTCCGCACGCGTCAGCGCTGCGCCGAGTTCGCGGGCCATCGCGTATAGCGGATGTTCCACTGGCGTACGTGCCGAGCCGAACACGGTGACTTTGCGCCGGCCCTTGAATTGTTCGAGCACGCGGAACGCCTGCTCCAGTTCACGCAGGGCTTGCAGGGTGATCTTGGCGTTCCAGCGGTTGTGGTCTTCCTGAGCCATGCGCAGCACGGTCAGGATCATGTCGCGGTAGATGGGGATGTTCGGGCTGTCGGTGGAAACACGGTTGAGTTGGGCTTCGACCTGGCTGATGAGGTCGCCGCTTTCTTGAAAATGACGGCTCAAGAGGTCATTCGGTTGATAAGGCATTCAACGTCTCCTTCTGTACAGAGCGGTTAGCCCGGACAACCAGCGTCCGGGTCGCACTGCAAAAACACACAGGGCCGGCAGTTCCATTTCTGCCGTTAACGAATGATCGGGAATACTCTCAATCTAGACCCTCGCACGCATTCGCGCTGACTTGAACAGTGCGCTGTAACGTTTTGCCTGGCAACCGCTTACTGATTTGCGCCAAAGCCCCGCCGCTCGTCTGAACGTATCGCAAAGGGCCATCACTCTGATTTACTCAAATACAGACGTCGCAAGACAACCTTGCGTTTGCGCAAGGCCAGGCAATTCAAGGATTCGTGGGTGGCAAGGAGGCGGGATGCATGGTCAGAGTGGTTCTGGAGATCGATACTCAGCTGTATCGAATGTTGCAGGAGTCGGCCGAGACGCATCAATTGAGTCTCGAAGAAGAGTGCTGCCGACGATTGGCCGGCGGCGAACGCCGCTCGCGCTATCTGCAGGCGCTAGTGGCGGAACTGCGCGCCGAGGATGAACAGCGGCGCGCCAAGGCTTCGCGCTGATTACTTCTTTTTCGCTGGCGCGGCTTTCGGGCAATCGGATTCCTGATAGCTGGCCGAGCCGATCGCTTTGTTGGTTTTCACTTCGGTGAAGTCGTAACGCATGATCGCGCCCTTGGCCATCAGCTTGCGGTACGACGGGTTGTTGCACACCGACGCGCCCAACTGGAAATACACAGCCTTGGGATCGGCGCGCATCTTGTCGGCGTGGCTCTTTTGCACGCTCAGATGGTTGATCAGCTGTGTGCCTTCGACGGTGTAGCCTTGATCAAGAATGTCTTCATTGATCGCCCGTGGCGTGCCGACGCTGCTTTGGGCGGCGACGTTGCGCAGCTCTCGGTTCAGATTCTGCTCACTCAGGGACGCAGCCTGAGCGGTAAAGGACGACGCCAGCAGAATGGCAGCGGTGGGAACGATAAGGCGCAGCATGAAACTCTCCTGATTCGGTGACTGGTGGTTCGACCCGTCACGGGGCGGTGCGTTCAGTGGCGGCGAATTATAGGTGAGCCGGTCTGGACGGTACAGGCTTGTGGCCGTCGCTCTGGTAAACTGCCGGCCTTTATTGCCCTGCCGAGTGTCATTCGTGTCGAGTTTCCCTGTCTGCCGGTGTTGCCTGCGATGAACCATGCCCCCAACGCCGTGGCCCGCCTGCGCGATCAGCGCGAGGACGAAGGTATCAAGCCGATTCAGGCGCGCGGCTTTCGCTCCGAGCGTTGCCGCGATTGCCGGGTCATTATCAGTCATTGCCTGTGCGCGTGGCGGCCAAGCGTCGACACCCGTTCTGGCGTGTGCCTGATCATGACCGGCAAGGAAGTGTTCAAGCCAAGCAACACCGGTTGGCTGATTGCCGATGTGGTGCGCGACAACCATGCGTTCATCTGGTCACGCACCGAGCCCGACCCGCAGATGCTTGCACTGCTCAACGATCCGCAGTGGCAGCCGTATCTGGTGTTTCCGGGTGAGTATGTCGAACCGTCGCGGGTGACCAACACGGTGACAGTCAATAGCAGCAAGCGCCCGCTGTTCATACTGCTGGATGCGACCTGGACCGAGGCGCGCAAGATCTTTCGCAAGAGTCCGTATTTCGACCGCTTGCCGATCCTCAGCCTGCTGCCCGACAAACTCTCGCGCTATCGCCTGCGCCGTTCGACCCGCAGCGAGCACCTGTGCACCGCCGAAGTCGCGGCGTTGTGCCTGGAATTGGCCGGTGACAGCGATGCCGCCTCGGCGCTGGACGCCTATTTCGATGTGTTCAGCCAGCATTACCTCGGTGCCAAGCAGCAACTGGACATGAATGAATCAACCCCCGCTCACACCGAGCTGCTGCCCTATATACGAAAGCCGCAGCCGGAGTTGGCCCGATAGTGGCCCATACTGTCCACAGCGCTGGCCATCTTGCTTGACCACCCCGGCTGCGCTGGGCATGCTTGGCGCCGATTAGGGTGCGGCCAAGGTTTGAGACGCCGTGTTTGCTGTTGATTGGCGTCGAACGTGCCCCTGTGGATATCGCTTCCAACCGCTGCCTCGAGTTGCTTTGGCCAGACCGGAATCTACCGCGTCTGCCATCAAAAACAGGATCATTTGAAAAATGGCCACATACGACATCCTGATTGCCGATGATCACCCCCTGTTTCGCAGCGCCCTGCACCAAGCGGTGACGCTGGGCCTTGGCCCGGACGTGCGACTGGTGGAAGTGGCGAGCATCGCCGAACTGGAAGCGCGCCTGACCGAAAAGGCTGACTGGGATCTGGTCCTGCTGGATCTGAACATGCCCGGCGCCTATGGTTTTTCCGGGCTGGTGCTGCTGCGCGGGCAGTATCCGCAGATTCCGGTGGTGATGGTCTCGGCCCAGGAAGAAGCTTCGGTGATGGTCAAGTCCCGCGAGTTCGGCGCCAGTGGCTTCATTCCCAAATCCAGCGATCTGAGCGTGATTCAGGAAGCGGTGCGCAAGGTGCTCGATGGCGACGTGTTCTGGCCGCCGCAAGCGTTCGAAGCGGTAAGCGTGTCGGATGAGGCGAAAGCTGCCAGCGATGGCCTCGCCAGCCTGACGCCGCAACAGTTCCGGGTGCTGACCATGGTCTGCGAAGGTTTGCTGAACAAGCAGATCGCTTATGAGCTGAGCGTGTCGGAAGCGACCATCAAGGCCCACGTCACCGCGATCTTTCGCAAATTGAACGTGCGCACTCGCACGCAAGCGGCTTTACTGCTGCAACAACTTGAGTCAATTCCGAGCCAGTGATGGCTGGCGGTTTCACGTTTTTTTGACTTTCGTTGATCTAGCTTCCCCACTCCTTTTTGGCTGGTTTTTCCTTATGTCACCTTTCAAGGGCCAGACCGGCCTGAAACGCATCCTCAACGCGTCCGGCTATTCGCTCGACGGCCTGCGCGCCGCCTTCACCGGCGAAGCGGCGTTCCGTCAATTGGTGCTGCTCAACGTGGTGCTGATTCCGCTGACATTCTTCCTCAATGTCAGCCGGGTCGAGCAGGCGGTGTTGATCGCGGTTTGCTTGCTGGCGCTGATTGTCGAGCTGCTCAACTCAGCGGTGGAAGCGGCCATTGACCGCATCTCGCTGGAATTGCATCCGCTGTCGAAGAACGCCAAGGACATGGGCAGCGCCGCGCAGTTCGTGGCGCTGAGCATGATCGGACTGGTGTGGGCGGTGATTCTGCTTTAAGCGATGGTCGGCAACACGATCTCGTCGCTGCGCTGCACCCCGGCGGTGAACGCGCGACACAGCTCGAGAAACTCGCGCATGGCCGAGGTCTGGTATTTCTGTTTGTGCCAGATGAAATAGAACTGCCGGGCCAGGTCCAGATCCGGCGTCTCCACCGGCACCAGACTGCCGCGCCGGAAGGCATCGCGCAGCGCCAGCCGCGAAATGCAGCCAATCCCCAAGCCTGATTCCACTGCGCGCTTGATCGCTTCGGTGTGTTCCAGCTCGAGACGAATGTTCAGCGCGCTGCGATGGTGACGCATGGCCTGGTCGAAGGTCAGCCGCGTGCCGGAACCCTGTTCCCGCAGAATCCATGCCTCATGGGTCAGCTCTTCCATTGTCGCACTGCCGCGTTTGGCCAACGGATGCTGCGGCGCGCAGAACACCACCAGCTCATCCTCGACCCAACTCTGCACTTCGATGTCAGGGTGGCTGCAATCACCTTCGATTAGACCCAGATCAATTTCGTAGTGCGCGACCTGCTGCACGATATTGGCAGTGTTCTGCACGTGCAGCTTGACCTGACTTTCGGGGTGGCGCTGCATGAAACTGCCGATCAGCAGGGTGGCCAGATAGTTGCCAATGGTCAGCGTCGCCCCCACTGATAAAGAGCCGAAACCGGATTTGCCGTTGAGCAGGTCTTCGATTTCCTTGGCCTGGTCGAGCAGGGCCACCGCTTGCGGCAACAGTTGTTTGCCCAGGGCGTTGAGGCTCAGGCGTTTGCCGGCGCGGTCGAACAGCTGGCAGCTGGACTGGCGCTCAAGCTCGGTGATCGAAGTACTGGCCGCCGATTGCGAGAGGTTGAGCAGACCCGCAGCACGGGATACGCTTTCCTGCTGGGCGACGGCGACGAAGACTTGCAGTTGACGGAGAGTAAATCGCATATCGATATAACCGATAACCCTTATCTTAATAATCCAGTTAACAGATATTGTCGTCGCTATTAGAATGCGATGCAATTGCGCACGTTGAGCCTCATTGAGCCGCGCAGACCAATCTCCAGGAGTCAAACGTACATGAGCAACATGAACCACGAGCGTGTCCTCAGTGTTCATCACTGGAACGACACTCTGTTCAGCTTCAAGTGCACCCGCGATCCGGGTCTGCGCTTCGAGAACGGTCAGTTCGTGATGATCGGCCTGCAACAGCCCAACGGCCGCCCGCTTATGCGCGCTTACTCGATCGCCAGCCCGAACTGGGAAGAGCATCTCGAGTTCTTCAGCATCAAAGTGCAGGACGGTCCGCTGACCTCCCAATTGCAGCACTTGAAGGAAGGCGACGAGATCATCATCTCGAAGAAGCCTACCGGCACCCTGGTTCTCGATGACCTGAACCCGGGCAAGCACTTGTACCTGCTGAGCACCGGCACCGGTCTGGCGCCGTTCATGAGCGTCATTCAGGACCCGGAAACCTACGAGCGCTTCGAAAAAGTGATCCTGGTTCACGGTGTGCGTTACGTCAACGAAGTCGCTTACCGCGAATTCATCACCGAGCACCTGCCGCAGAACGAGTTCTTCGGCGAAGCGCTGCGTGACAAGTTGATCTACTACCCGACCGTGACCCGCGAGCCGTTCGAGAATCAGGGCCGCCTGACTGACCTGATGCGCAGCGGCAAGCTGTTCAGCGACATCGGCCTGCCACCGATCAACCCGCAGGACGACCGCGCGATGATCTGCGGCAGCCCGAGCATGCTCGACGAGACCAGCGAAGTGCTCGACAGCTTCGGCCTGAAGATCTCGGCGCGGATGCGCGAGCCGGGTGATTACCTGATCGAGCGTGCGTTCGTCGAAAAATAACCTGTGATACCTGTGGGAGCGAGCCCGCTCGCGAATGCGGTCTGTCATCAACGTTGATGTTGCATGACACGACGCCTTCGCGAGCAGGCTCGCTCCCACAGTTGGTTTTTCGGTGTGAGAGTAAAAGCCCGCGTTGCCTGAGAAGGCAGCGCGGGCTTTTTCGTTTGCGGGCTTTATGCCTCGGCCGGGATGACTTCCAGCACGCGGATCTGTTCGGGCGTCGGGTAATGCCAGCGCACGTCCAGATCCCAGAACTGCGCGCCATATTCACGTTCTGGTGCCGGTGTCTGATACGCCGGGCGCGGATCCTGCGCCAGGCACTGCTCGATCAGCTCAACCAGCGGCTCGTCGAGGCGCTGAGCGTGGGCGTGCGCCTGTTTCAAAGCCGAATCCGCCCACTGCACGTCGATCAAGTGCGGCGCGGCGCTGGCGATGTCATTGGTCGCCCCAGGGATGATGTCGGCATACGGCACATAGGGTTTGATATCCAGCACCGGCGTGCCGTCGAGCAGATCGATGCCGGAAATAAACAGGCGATTGCCTTCGATTTTGTCCAGCTTCACCACCGACTGGCCAATGCCGTTCGGCCGGTGCGTGGCGCGTGTGGCAAACACGCCCATCGACTTGTTACCGCCCAGGCGAGGCGGGCGCACTTTCAGGCGTGGCTTGTCCTCGAGGGCCTGATGGAACAGAAACAACAGCCACACATGGCTGACCTGTTCCAGTCCCTGCACGGCGTCACCCTGGTCGAACGGCGCGACCAGTTCCAGCACGCCACGGGCGGCCGGGGCCAGTTGTGGCTGGCGGGGGATGGCGAACTTCTCCTTGAAGCAGGAGCGCACGAAGCCGATGGGGGAGACGCTGTAAGTCATGGTCTGGGATCGAAGCGGGTAGGGCGGGCATGATAACCCGGCTCGCTTCAAGTCTGGTGGTGACAGGGCTGGCCTCTTCGCGAGCAGGCTCGCTCCCACAATGTAGCTGCGTCGTGTATGAAATCCCTGTGGGAGCGAGCCTGCTCGCGAATGCCGCACCGCCGACCTACAGACTGAACCCTCCATCCAGCGGAATGATGTTCCCGGTCATATAAGCCCCCGCCGTACTCGCCAGGCTGATCGCCAGCGCCGCCATCTCTTCCTCACGCCCCCAGCGCTTCATCGGAATCAGCGCCGTATCCTCAGCCAACGCCTGTTCATCATTACCAATATGCTGGGTCATCTTGCTCGGAAAGCGACCCGGCGCAATCACGTTGACGTTGATGTGCTGGCTCACCAGTTCTCGCGCCAGAATGCGCGACAACTGATGCAGGGCGGCCTTGCTCGGCCCGTAGGCATACGCCTGCTCGCCAAACGAAGAAATCCCCGCCACCGAACCGATATTGATGATCCGCGCCGGATTCGCCGCCGAGCCAGCCCTGCGCAGCAACGGCAGAAACTGCTGGATGCAACTGAACACCGACGTCACGTTGAGCTGCATGACCTTTTCCCAGCCCTTGACCGGATAACTCTCCAGCGGCGCGCCCCACGTGGTGCCGGCGTTGTTCACCAGAATGTCCAGATGAGTGATCTGCTCGCTCAGGCGCGCGGCCAGTTCCCGCACGCCTTCTTCGGTCGCCAGATTCGCCGCCACGCCGTGGTAACTGCCCAGCGCGCCAAGTTCTTCGGCGGTTTGATGGCAGGCTTCGACGTCGCGCGAGCACACGTAGACATGGGCGCCGGCCTCGACGAACGCCTTGGCGATCATCTTGCCGATACCACGGGTGCCGCCGGTCACCAGAGCGGTGCGGCCTTGCAGGGAAAAGTAGGGATGCATGGCGAGTCCTGAAGATTAGGGATCAGTACACCCTAGTCGTCAGCTGCGAAAAGCGGAGCCATTATTTTTGCAGGGAATGAGGTGCCATGCGGCCAGCTTCGAGTTGCAAGCCACAAGCGGCAAGTTAAAGCAGGGGCTAACTTGCAGCTTGCAGCTTGCAGCTTGTAGCTGCTTTACGCTCTCACGCGCAGCGTGAGCCCTTTGAGGAAGTTACGCAGCAACTGGTCGCCACACGGGCGATAGTTGGTGTGGCCGACCTTGCGGAACAGCGCGCTCAGTTCAGGCTTGGATACCGGAAACTCGGCGGCCTTGAGGATCGCGTGCATGTCGTCTTCTTTCAGTTCGAAGGCCACGCGCAGTTTTTTCAGAATGATGTTGTTGGTCACCGGCACTTCGATCGGTTGCGGCGGACGGCTTTCGTCCTTGCCGCGCTTGAAGATCACCAGACCGTCGAGGAAGTGCGCGATGACTTCGTCCGGGCAGCGTACGAAGCCTTCTTCGTCTTCTTCTTTCTTGTCGAGCCAGGTGATGACATCGGCGAGCGTGACGTCCATGCCGCCCAGTTTGATGATCTCGACAACTTTCTTGTCGCTGATGTCGAGCATGTAGCGCACGCTGCGCAGTACGTCGTTATGAACCATGTCGGTATTCCTGATGCGTTGTGGGCAGCGCTCGTAAGCGCTGCCGGAATGTGGGGCGGCAGTGGAAGTTCTAGAACTTCTCTTTGCCGGACAGGTAGCGCCATTGGCCAACCGGGACCTTGCCGATCGACACGCCGCCGATGCGGATGCGACGGATGCCGATGACCTTCAGGCCGACCGCTTCGCAGAACTGCGCGATGATTCCCGGCTGCGGGTTTTTCATGGCGAAGCGCAGGCGGTTTTCGTTCTGCCAACTGGCCTTGACCGGCGGCAGCTCTTTGCCCTTGTGGGTCAGGCCATGCTGCAAACGGTTGAGGCCGTGGGCAGCCATCTCACCTTCGACTTCGACGATGTATTCCTGCTCGATCTTCGCTGCGTCGGCGGTGAGCTTGCGCAGGATTTTCCAGTCCTGGGTGAACACCAGCAGGCCGCTGGCCTTGGGCTGCAGGTCGGCGCTGGCGGTCAGGCGCAGGAAATGCCCGCGCAACGGACGCTTGCCGTAGCGATGCTCTTCGCTGAGAGTTTCGGCGCTGAGCGTTTGCATGGCGCTGTCGACATCCATGCCGGCGGGCGCGTTGAGCAGGATGGTCACCGGCTCCGGCGCAGTGGCCTTGGCGTCCTTGTCGAGCTCGACCTTTTGCTCGCCGACCTTGAATTGCGGCTCATCGATGACTTCGCCGTCCACGGTGACCCAGCCGCCCTCGATGAACAGCTCGGCCTCCCGGCGGGAGCAACCGACCAGTTCGATGAGGCGTTTGGAGAGGCGAATCGGGTCAGTCATGACAGGGCCGTAACAAAAAAGGGGTGGGCATTGTACCTGTGTGGAAGCGGTTAAGCCCGGTTCCATTTGCAGGCGCTGTATTCAATGTGGGAGCGAGCCTGCTCGCGAAGGCGTCCTGCCAGTCTATGTGTGCAGTGACTGGTACACCGCATTCGTGAGCAGGCTCGCTCCCACAGGGGTTCCATGGTGTGTCAGCCGTTGCCTGAGCGCTGTTGGGACTGTCGCAAGCGCATATGCAGCAGCGGATACGGCTGGCCCATGCCATCGACCTCGGAGCGGCCGATCACTTCAAATCCCTGCTTTTCATAAAAACCCAAGGCTTGCGGGTTCTGCTCATTGACGTCGAGTTCATCGGCGTTGAGCCGTTCGATCGCATAGCGCAGCAACTGCTTGCCCAAGCCTTGACCACGATGATCAGGATCGATGAACAACATTTCAATCTTGCCCGCCGCCACACCGGCAAACCCGGTGATGCGCTGCTGGCGGTCCTTGGTGCAGATCAGCATGACCGCGTCGAGATAGCGGGTGAGCACCAGATTGCGCAGCAGCTCGATATAGCTGTCCGGCAGGAACTGGTGAGTCGCACGGACCGAGGCCTCCCAGACCCGGGTCAGTTCTTCGTAATCGCTGATTTTCGGCGTGTGGATGACCGAATGCTGACGCATGTGCGTTTGCCTCTTGTGCGGTTCAAGGAAGTCCGTCCCCCGCTAAACGATAGCCGCAAAAAAGCCCCGTATCTCGGAAAAGAGCGGGGCTTCTGGATACAGCGCTATCCCCCTGTGGGAGCGAGCCTGCTCGCGAAGGCATTGTGTCAGGCAATATTTACAGCGACTGACCCAGCGCATTCGCGAGCAGGCTCGCTCCCACAGGTATTTTGCGGTGCTTAGATCTGCTCAGCCCACAAATCATATTCGTCGGCATCAGTCACCTTGCACCAGACCTTGTCGCCCGGCTTCAGGTTGCTGCCATTGTCGATAAACACGTTGCCATCGATTTCCGGGGCGTCGAAGAAGCAACGGCCGACCGCACCTTGCTCGTCAACCTCGTCCACCAGCACTTCAATCTCACGACCGATGCGCATTTGCAGGCGTGCCGAGCTGATCGCCTGCTGGTGCGCCATGAAGCGCTCCCAACGATCCTGCTTGACGTCGTCCGGTACCACTTCCAGATCCAGATCATTCGCTGGTGCGCCGTCAACCGGCGAGTACTGGAAGCAGCCGACACGGTCGAGCTGGGCTTCGGTCAGCCAGTTGAGCAAGTACTGGAAGTCTTCTTCGGTTTCGCCCGGGAAGCCGACGATGAAGGTCGAACGGATGATCAGGTCCGGGCAGATTTCGCGCCAGTTCTTGATGCGCGCCAGGGTCTTGTCTTCGAACGCCGGGCGTTTCATCGATTTCAGGACTTTCGGGCTGGCGTGCTGGAACGGGATATCCAGGTACGGCAGGATCTTGCCGGCGGCCATCAGTGGAATCAGCTCGTCGACGTGCGGGTACGGATAAACGTAGTGCAGGCGGACCCAGACGCCCAGCGTGCTCAGCGCCTCGCAAAGCTCGGTCATGCGGGTTTTCACCGGCGCGCCGTTCCAGAAGCCGGTGCGATATTTCACATCAACGCCGTAAGCGCTGGTGTCTTGCGAGATCACCAGCAGCTCTTTGACGCCGGATTTCACCAGGCGCTGAGCTTCGTCGAGCACATCACCGACCGGACGGCTGACCAGTTTGCCGCGCATCGACGGGATGATGCAGAACGAGCAGCTGTGGTTGCAGCCTTCGGAAATCTTCAGGTAGGCGTAGTGGCGTGGGGTCAGTTTGATGCCTTGCGGCGGCACCAGGTCGATCAGCGGGTTGTGATCCTGACGCGGCGGCACCACTTCGTGCACGGCGTTGACCACTTGCTCGTACTGCTGCGGACCGGTCACGGCGAGCACGCTCGGGTGTACGTCGCGGATGTTGCCTTCTTCCACGCCCATGCAACCGGTGACGATGACCTTGCCGTTTTCCTTGATCGCTTCACCGATCACTTCCAAAGATTCAGCCTTGGCCGAATCGATGAAGCCGCAGGTGTTGACGACTACAACGTCGGCGTCCTGATAGGTGGACACCACGTCATAACCTTCCATGCGCAGCTGGGTCAGGATGCGCTCGGAGTCGACCAGTGCTTTCGGGCAACCCAGAGATACAAAGCCAACCTTTGGATTGGCCGGCGCAGGAGTGGTGGACATGTCTAACCTCGGTGTTTTGTGACGTCGCTTGCTTGATGCGCAAGCCGACGGATGGGCGCTTGAGATGCGCCTCTGATCAAAAAGTGCGCAATTCTAGCGGCGGGCAACGCACTTGACCAGCTTTATACGGGGAAATACGACGAGTGCTGCGCTATGCTTCGCGCCGTTGAGCTTTACCGATTTCGTGCAGTCAATCATTGGTCTGTAACAACAGGTAAAACAGCGCATGCTGCAACTCAAAGCATAGTGCTTCCTTCAAAGAAGCCGGTATTGAGATCAGGAGTGTTGGATGGGTCAGGCAAGTAGTCATGCGGCGGGCGCCGAGGGTTCGGCAAGCAGACCGCTGAGCATGCTGGTCGCGGCGGTCGGGGTGGTTTATGGCGACATTGGCACGAGCCCGTTGTACACCCTCAAGGAAGTGTTTTCCGGCGGTTATGGTGTGCCGGTCAATCACGACGGTGTGCTCGGCATTCTGTCGTTGATCTTCTGGTCGCTGATCTGGGTGGTCTCGATCAAATACATGATGTTCGTCCTGCGCGCCGACAACCAGGGCGAGGGCGGCATCATGGCCCTGACGGCACTGGCACGGCGGGCAGCGGCGGGGCGCAAGCGCCTGCGCACGCTGTTGGTGGTGTGCGGACTGATCGGCGCGGCGCTGTTCTATGGCGACAGCATGATCACCCCGGCCATTTCGGTGCTGTCGGCGATTGAAGGACTCGGCCTGGCGTTTGAAGGCATCGATCACTGGGTGGTGCCGCTGTCGCTGGTCGTGCTGGTCGCGCTGTTTCTGATCCAGCGCCACGGTACCGCGCGGATCGGCATTCTGTTCGGGCCGATCATGGTCACCTGGTTCCTCGTCCTCGGCGCCCTTGGTGTGTACGGCATCAGCCACACCCCGGAAGTGCTGCACGCGCTGAACCCGATGTGGGCGGTGAATTTTTTCGTTGTGCACCCGGGCATGGGCGTAGCGATCCTCGGCGCGGTAGTGCTGGCGCTGACCGGCGCCGAAGCGCTGTACGCCGACATGGGCCACTTCGGCCGCAAGCCGATCGCTCGCGCCTGGTTCCTGCTGGTGCTGCCGGCGCTGGTGCTCAACTACTTCGGCCAGGGCGCATTGCTGCTGGAAAACCCTGACGCAGCGCGTAACCCGTTCTACCTGCTGGCACCGAGCTGGGCGCTGATTCCGCTGGTCGGCCTGTCGACCCTGGCCACGGTGATCGCCTCGCAAGCGGTGATTTCCGGCGCGTTCTCCCTGACCCGTCAGGCGATCCAGCTCGGTTACATCCCGCGCATGTACATCCAGCACACCTCCAGCGACGAGCAGGGCCAGATCTACATCGGTGCGGTGAACTGGGCGCTGATGGTCGGCGTGGTCCTGTTGGTGCTGGGCTTCGAATCTTCCGGTGCACTGGCCTCGGCCTACGGCGTGGCAGTGACCGGCACCATGCTGATGACTACCATTCTGGTGTCGGCGGTCATGCTGCTGCTGTGGAAATGGCCACCAATCCTCGCGGTGCCGGTGTTGCTTGGCTTCCTGTTGGTGGACGGTCTGTACTTCGCCGCCAATGTGCCGAAGATCGTTCAGGGCGGCGCGTTCCCGGTGATCGCCGGTATCGCCCTGTTCGTGCTGATGACCACCTGGAAGCGCGGCAAACAACTGCTGGTCGAACGCCTCGACGAAGGCGCGCTGCCGCTGCCGATCTTCATCAGCAGCATCCGCGTGCAACCGCCGCATCGCGTACAGGGCACCGCCGTGTTCCTCACCGCCCGCTCCGACGCCGTGCCCCATGCCTTGTTGCACAACCTGCTGCATAACCAGGTGCTGCATGAGCAAGTGGTGTTGCTGACGGTGGTCTACGAAGACATCCCGCGCGTACCGCCATCGCGGCGCTTCGAAGTCGAAGCGCACGGTGAGGGTTTCTTCCGGGTGATCCTGCACTTTGGTTTCACCGACGAGCCGGACGTGCCGCAAGCGCTGAAGCTGTGTCATCTGGATGATCTGGACTTCAGCCCGATGCGCACAACCTACTTCCTCAGCCGCGAAACGGTGATTGCCTCGAAACTGGAAGGCATGGCGCGTTGGCGTGAGGCGCTGTTTGCGTTCATGTTGAAGAATGCCAATGGCAATTTGCGGTTCTTCAATCTGCCGTTGAACCGAGTGATCGAGTTGGGGACGCAGGTGGAAATGTAAGCCTCGCTTCAACTGAAAAGCCCCCGTCAGCTTCAAGGCTGGCGGGGGCTTTTTTGTGCTCGCACATAAACCTCGAACCCACGCAAATCCCCTGTGGGAGCGAGCTTGCTCGCGAAGGCGTAGTGTCAGTCGACAATCTGTTAACTGACCCTCCGCATTCGCGAGCAAGCTCGCTCCCACAAGGGTTCTGTGGTGTTAGTGGCTTTCAGGCAATTCTTCTTCAGATTCGGTCTTTGTGCGAGCAGGTCGCGGCATCAGCGCTTGAATCACATCATCAATCAAGGCTTTGCCCATCACCGTCAGATAATGCGCCGCCCAGGCATGGCGGTCGGTGTCTCTTATGAAGGCAGCGTCCTCGGCGAAGGATTTGGCGAGGGACAGCAGGTCGGAGGATTGGGACAAGGCATCGATGATCGGGATGCCGGCGCGGACGTTGAAGAACGCTCGATCCGAGTTGTAGAGGAAAGGGGTGAAGCCGATGGTTTTAGCGTTTGCAAGTCCGTGCAGATCAGTTTCGGTCATCGTGTTACTCCTTGGTTCGAAGTGCCGCGACTTTCGTTACCACGCGAAAGGGAGGCAACTGTACGCAGGGTGGTAAACCGGGAACCAAGGAAACCGGCACGCCCGAAAGCGTCCCACGCACAGCCGCCATAACTTGAGGAGCGCGCTGTTGCGATGGTTTCTCCGGGTTACCACACCCGATCGCTGAATGGGTCAGCGACGTCCGGAGAGTATCCCGTCGAAAAACAGCGCAATAGAGCGGCAAAGCGCCCGAACACGAGTTTCGGAGTTTGCCTACAAGGTCTGTGGGCGTCATCTGATATTGCGAAACTGGAAGTAAACGATACTAAACGTCTGACACGAACACAGCCATGACGATATGCGGGCAAGGTATGCAGCGATTAGTGATTTACCCAAGGGCTTGACGACCCGGCCTCGGTAGTGAGACAAGTGTCCACGTTTTATGGAATGTGGACACTTGAGGTTTTGATCTAAATGAAGAGTCAAGACATTTTACTATTGTTCAAAATGGCCAGTCTCCACGCTCAGGAAGAGAACCTCATGGGGGAGATGGAGGCCGAATCGAATTCGGACAGGGTCGAAGAGCTGCTCAGGCCTTATGTCGTCAGCCGAATGACCGCAGGGCAAAGTGTGGGGAAGCCATTGGTCACCTATTCCACTGATGGGGAAGACACTCTCTTCCTGCGCCGCGAATTCGACTCGCCTTTCGCTGATGGGCCAGGTTGGGAGGGATGGGCGGAACCGGCATCTGATCCACCGCTGACAAGTTGGAGTGATCGGTACTCCTTACGTGCGCTGTCTGCCTCTCTCGGACTGAGCAAAAGCGAAGTCTCAAATGCTCTCGCCCGGTGCCGGGAATCTGGATTGCTCATTCATGATTACGACACCGGGCTTGCCAAAGTGCACCGCCGGGAACTGCTGAAAATTACCGAGCACGCGCTGAAGTACTTCTTCCCGGTCAAGCCTGGCGCGATGGTTCGTGGCATACCCACAGGTTTTGCAGCGCCTGCGCTGTCCAAAAGCATCAAGAGTGCGGGTGGTTTGATTCCGGTCTGGCCGGATGCGCAGGGAACCGAGCGAGGCCAAGCGATCGAGCCGCTTTACAAAACAGTGCCGGAAGCGGTGAAAAAAGACCGGATTCTTTACCACTATCTGGCGCTCGCTGATGCAATCCGTCTGGGTGGTCCGCGTGAGTGTGGTGTGGCAATCAGTATTCTGAAGGCAGGGATGGGGCTGAAATAACATGTCGTCAAACGCGGATCACAACTACGAACTCATTGAGTTCGTGGCTGGAGGCTTGGGCGAGGCGTTTCTCGCCGAAGTTGCTTTTGTTGGCGGTTGCACAACCGCCATGCTGGTTACAGATACAGCCGTGCTGGACGACATTCGTTTCACTGATGACGTTGATCTAGTGATCGAGTTGGCCGGTATCAGCGCCTGGAACCAACTCACCGAACGGCTGGCGGCCAAGGGATTCAAGATCACGGGTGAGGACGAGGTGAATTGTCGTTTTCGCTTCAATGACGTTGTCGTGGATGTCATGCCTTCCGACCCTGCAGTGCTCGGCTATGCCAACCGCTGGTTCGTCGAGGGGCTGGCGAGGGCGGATAAATTCACCCTGCCCAGCGGCACTGCCATCCAGATATTCCAGCCCGCGTATTTTCTCGCGACGAAACTGGAAGCTTTCGCCGGTCGGGGAAATGGCGATCCTTATCACAAGGATGTCGAGGATATGATCATCTTGATCGATGGTCGGCCTGAGCTGTTGGAGGAGGTGGTCCAGGCTGACAAGGACCTCAAGGCATTCATTACAGAGGGAGTCCAGAAGCTGATGGCGCTCGATGGGGTTGGCTACGTGATCGAAAGTTCAGGCTCGGTGCAGGCGAATCCAGGCAGAGGGCAGATTATTCACAGGCGTATGAAAGCGCTGGCCAGCGCATGAGATACCTCTCCCGATCAATCACTGGGCAAGCCAGCAGAGCAAATAATGACTATGCCGGAGCTACCTGTGAGGGTGACCGTGGTTTTTTTGTTGTCGCGGATGGCACTTCAAGGCGCGGCAGTGGACAGCTGGCTGAATGCTTCGTAAGCGGCATGTTGGCGGCTCATTCCACACAGTTGGAGCAGGGGGGCTATCCTGCAGAACCCGGAGCTATCGAGCGTCTATTGGGTTCAATACTGTCGGATTTTCATGCGTCGTTGCCTGCTGATCAGACGGGAGCCATCTGTTACCTGATTGGCTTGGTCGCTCATGGCCGACTCACCGTTGCATACGAAGGTGACTGTTCATGCGGGATTGTGACGCTGTTGGGAGCCATCGAGTGGATTACGCCTCCTCACTGCAAGGCCAATTGGCGGCGCGACCGTTCGCACTGTGAGTTGGCGCAAGATCCAGCTCGAAATTCAGTAACGCGATGCTTGAAGATCAATCGGGTTCCGAACCCTGACTTTGTTTGGTGTGAACTGGAGGCTGTTGAGCGCTTGGTATTTGTCACTGATGGCTTTTGGGCGGACTTGACGCAAGTCCAGCAAAGCAGTTTGTTGGCGGCGCCGGATAGCGACTTTAGCGTTGGCGACGATGATGTCACGTGGATAGATGTTCAGCTTGGCCGGCGGGACTGACGAGTTGTCTGAGTCCGGCACAATACCCTGTGGGAGCGCGAAGACGTAGTGTCAGTCGACGAATCTGTAAACTGACCCACCGCTTCGCGAGCAAGCTCGCTCCCACAGGGATTGTGGTGGCGGCTGGAATGTAAAAAGCCCCCGCAACTGTGAAGTTGCGGGGGCTTTTTATGGGCGTAGCTCAGATCACTCTTCGGCGACCGAGTTCTTGCTCTGACGCTTCTCGATCAAGTCCACCAAACGCTTGGCCAGCGCCGGGTAGTTTTCATCAAAGTGATGCCCGCCGGGCAGTTTCACCGCTTCGCCGACAGCAGTCTTGTCCGTGCAGCCACTTTCATCGGTCTCTTCTTCACCGTAGATGCACACAACCTTGCCGGCTGGCAGTTTGGCCATTTCCGGGCCGGTCGCAGCTTCTTTGCCGGCGTTACCCAACCAGCCTTCGACTTCGATTTCGAAGCTGCCGGTGCGGGCGAAGGCGAGCAGGATGATCGCGTCGACGCGTTGCTGTTCGTTCTCTGGCAGACGGTTGTAGATCGCTGGCAGAACGTCGGCACCGAACGAGTAGCCGGTGAGGATGAAGCGCTTGGTGCCCCATTTCTGCCGGTAGTGCTGCATCAGTTCGGTGAGGTCGAGTGCGCTTTGCTCCGGGCTCTTGTGCTGCCAGTAGTAGCGCAGGGTGTCGATGCCGACCACCGGGTAGCCGATCTTGGCCATTTCCCCGGCCACGTCGCGGTCGAGGTCGCGCCAGCCGCCGTCGCCGGAGAGGAACAGGGTCACGGTGTCGTTGGCCTGACCGGCCGGCACTTCCACGACCGGAATCGCCAGACCGCCGTTGGCCTTGTCGCCGCCGACGAGGATTTTGCGCAGTTCGTTGTTCAGCACTTGCGGCAGATTGATGTCGTAGTCGCTGATGCTGGTTTCGGCGTTTGGTTGATCGCGTACGAAACCTGCGCTGGCGTCGTCCGGGTTATCGTTCCACGCCACCAGCCAGTGGCCGTGGGCGGCGGATTTCGGCAGCAGGTGGGTGCAGCCGGGCTTTTCCAGAGCCAAGTCGACGGAGATGGCCTGGGCCTTGTCGTCTTTCTGTTCCGCCAGCCAGCGCCATGCCAGCACAGCGCCTGGGCCGATGCCGCTGACCAGGGTGGCCGGGCCATTCAGTTCGCGCAGGCCCGATTGCAGGGCGCGGCTTTGCAGCAGGCAGTCCTTGGGCAGGATCACCTGAACGATCTGCGCCGAGGCGCTGCGGCTGAGGGTGGTCAGTTGTTTCTCGGAAAGCTTCTGTTCGTCGGTGACGGCCACCAGCACCTGAGCCTTCGGCTTGTTGCCGGGGATCACGCGGGTCATGGCTGTGCCATCGGCGGGTTTCAGTTGTTCGACGGTCGGTTCCGGTGCCGGACGTTTGAGGTACCAGTAACCGCCGCCGGCAATCACGGCCAGCACCAGCAGGGCGGCCAGGATGTACTTCAGGGAGCGTTGAATCATCAGCGTTTCACCAATCCAGTCAAGCCGCCCGCGATCAGGGCAGCAGTGTCGGCCAGTGCCACGAGCGGATCGAGTCCGGCGGGCACGGCCATATAACGGGGTTCCCAGTCGGGCTGGAACTTGTCTTTGAAGCGGCGCAAGCCTTGGAAGTTGTACAGCTGCTCACCACGGCGGAAAACCATCGAGCCCAGGCGCTGGGTAAGCGGTGCGCCGCGCCGAGGTTGCAGCCCCGACAGTGGCACCATGCCCAGGCTGAAGCGCGCGTATCCGTGACTCTTATAGTGTTGAATCAGGCCGACCATCATGAATTCCATGGTCAGCTTGGGCGCTTCCGGGTGCGCGCGCATCAGGTCGAGACTGGCCAGGTCGTGGCTATAGGTCTCGAGCAGATTGGCGAACGCCACCGGGCGGCCTTCGAAGCGAATCACCGCAATGCGGAAATGCTTCAGGTAATCGTCGCTGAAACGGCCGAGGGAGAAGCCTTTCTCACGCACGTTCTTGCCGGTCAGCCAGGCATCGGAAATCACCTTCAGCTCGTCCATTGGCGCCTGGCCCGGCTCATGGATTTCCAGCGACAGACCATCGCGGGTGCCACGGTTCCAGGTGTAGCGCAGGTCCTTCATCTCCTTGCCCTTGGCTTCCAGATCGAAGCGCAGCAGATCGACCCGGGCTTCTTCGCCGAGCTTGATCGCCGTCAGGCCGATGTCCATGTAGTACGGCAGGTTCTCCGCACGTACCTGATAGAAAACCGGGCGCGTATGGTGGATGTCGCAAAGGTCGCGGAACTGCCAGATCATTTCCGCACGTTGCTGGCTCGGCCCGATCGGGTCGTACAGCGCCACCAGACTGCGGCCACGACGGGCGTACATCAGGAACGCCTCATCGTTGGGATGAAACAGCAACGCCTTGTCACCGGTCAGCGCGAGGCCGCCGTCGGGTTGTGACGAGGCCATGAGGATTTTTGCCGCGCGATCCAGTTCGTCCGGCGTCGGCAAATGAATCACCGGGCGCGCGGTGCGCAGCAACCAGGTCAGGGAGATGATCACCAGCAACACCGCCGCGCCGAGCAGCGAGCGCAGGCCACGCGGCGCGTCAGCATCGAGGGTGAACTGCCACCACAATTGATGGCTGTAAGGCACGTCCTGATAGGCGAACAGCAGCAACCAGGCCGAAGCGCCCAGCACGCAGAGACTGGCGACCAGATACAGCGGAGAAAACGGCAGTTCGGTCAAACGGCTCGGGCGATAGAAGGAGCGGCGGAACACGCCGAGCAGCGCGGCCGTAAACGTCATCAGCGTGGCTTCTTCCCAGTCGAAGCCTTTGAGTAGCGAGAGCAGGGCGCCGACCAGCAGCAGAATGACGGTCAGCATCCACGCCGCCGACAGGCGTCGGCGCAGACCTTGGGCGAGCAACAGACACAAAACGCCAATCAGGCTGGCGCCGAAGTGCGACGCGTCGACCAGGCGATGCGGGATCAGAAAACCGATGTGTTCCAGACGCGTGTCGATTTCCGGTGTGGCGCCGGAAAACAGCAGCACCACGCCAGACAGAAACACCAGCACCGCCAGAACCGGCGCGGCCAGACCGGACGCGGCGCGCATGGTCTGGGATTGGAACAGGCGCTGGCCTTCGTTGATCAGCAGCAATACGCAAGCGACCAGCAGCGGCAGCACCACGTAGATCAGGCGATACAGCAGTAGGGCAGCGGCCAGCGGTGCGGCGCCAAGCTTGTCGGCAAACGCGGCGAGCAGAATCGCCTCGAACACACCGACGCCGCCAGGTACATGACTGAGGACACCGGCGGCGAGGGCCAGCAGGTACACCAGCAGGAACGGCGCAAACGGCGGCGCTTCCGGCAGCAACAAATACAGAACGGTGGCGGCAGCCGCGACGTCGAGGGCGGTGATTACGAGTTGAAGAAAGGTCAGGCGCCGACCCGGCAGACGCAGGGTGCGCCGCCCGGCACGGACCAGCAGATTGTCGGGGTAGGGTTGTTCCGGCAGACGACGGCGATAGATGCCGATCGCCAGCACTGCACCGAGGATCAGTACGGCAGCGGCGACCGAGCCGAGCAAGACTTCGGACAGTCCCAGCGCTTGCGAGGCGGCGGGCAGGTTGCTCAGGGTGGCCAGCGCTGCCAGTGGCGGCAAGGCGCAGCCCAGCGAGAGGCTGGCAAATAGCGTCATGTGCGCAACTTCCGACGCACCGACGCCCAGTCGCGCATATAAACGATAACGAACCGAGCCGCCGGACAGCAGCGACAGACCAATGGCATTGCCAATCGCAAATGCAGTGAAGCCGCCGAGCGCGAGGGTGCGCGGCGGCAGTTTCACGCCAGCGTAGCGGCTGGCCGACCATTCATAGCCGAGCAGAATGATGAAACCGACCACGGTCGCGCCAATGGCGCCAAGCAGGGCGGGCTTCGGCACGTCAAGAATCGAGTCATGCAATGCGTCGAGATCAAGCTCGGCGAGCAGATGGCGGCAGGCAATCAGGGCAATGGCAAACAGCAGCAACGTGACGGCCAGACCGATCGGCTGACGGTATTTGCTTAATCGATCCAGCCAGCGCAAACGCTCGGGTTTGATCGGTTGTTCTGCTGTAACGGTGTCTTGTGGATCAGACGAGTTGGCGCGCATCAATCACCTCTTGGATTGAGCGCGACAGGATGGAGGTATCCAGCCAAGTTACCAATCCCTGTAGAAAAAAATAATCACAAAATACTACGCCTCTCGTCGGGCATCGGCGAGGGCAGTTCCTGGATTGCAGAAACCCTGTCTGCGACTCAAGCATAGTCGCAAGTCAGTGGTTCTGATGATCCCCAGCGGTTCACTGCACAGTGACAGATCATTGTTGCGAAAGGACTTTTTCAACAGATACAAAAAAGGCCACTCTTTCGAGTAGCCTTTTTTGATGTTTGGTTGCGGGAGCCGGATTTGAACCGACGACCTTCGGGTTATGAGCCCGACGAGCTACCAGACTGCTCCATCCCGCGTCTGTGTGGCGGCATTCTACAGGCGAACGACGAGGTGTCAACCGCTAATCCCGGAATGGGCCAAATAACTGCGAAATCGCGGCAAACGGTCGCAGGTGATGCGTAAGTTTCGGAAATGCAACGAATTGCCGTTTCGCTAGCGATTGAGCAGGGCGCCCGTTTGCAAAACAGACGCGCACAAAAAAGGCCACTCTTTCGAGTAGCCTTTTCTGATGTTTGGTTGCGGGAGCCGGATTTGAACCGACGACCTTCGGGTTATGAGCCCGACGAGCTACCAGACTGCTCCATCCCGCGTCTGTGTGGCGGCATTCTACAGAGGTTCGCGAGTGTGTCAACCGTCGATCTGGATAAATCTGTTGAGGTTCAAGCGCTTAGCGTATTTTCGCGGCGGTTGGCCGGCGCGCAGGGCAGGTAGCGCAAGGCTTTCAGCTCTATTGCACCTTGATCTGTGATTGAAAAAATAAATTCAGCGGAAATCTCCTACGGTCGGAAAAGAACATTCAACCACTGGTGCTATATACAGGTGCCAATGAGATACTGCCGCTCCGGCTTACCACGTTGTCTTTTTCCGACATGACCCAGCGAAAAATCATCCACATCGACTGTGACTGTTTCTACGCCGCCATCGAGATGCGCGATGATCCGCGTCTGGCCGGCAAGCCGTTGGCGGTGGGTGGTTCGGCGGATCGACGCGGGGTGATCGCCACCTGCAATTACGAAGCGCGCGCCTATGGTGTGCGCTCGGCAATGGCTTCCGGGCATGCATTAAAGCTGTGCCCGGACCTGACCATCGTCAAGCCGCGTATGGAGGCTTATCGCGAAGCTTCGAAAGAAATTCATACGATCTTTGCCGACTACACCGACCTGATCGAGCCGCTTTCGCTGGACGAGGCCTACCTGGATGTGTCGGACAGCGCGCATTTCGGCGGCAGCGCCACGCGCATCGCCCAGGACATTCGCCGCCGGGTCTCCAACCAATTGCACATCACCGTTTCCGCAGGCGTTGCGCCAAACAAGTTTCTGGCGAAGATCGCCAGCGACTGGAAAAAACCCAACGGTTTGTTCGTGATCACCCCGGATCAGGTCGAAGAGTTCGTCAGTGGTCTGCCGGTAAGCAAGCTGCACGGCGTCGGCAAGGTCACCGCCGACAAGCTCGGCAAGCTCGGCATCGTTGACTGCCAGCATCTGCGCGAGTGGGGCAGGCTGGCGCTGGTGCGCGAATTCGGCAGTTTCGGCGAGCGCTTGTGGAATCTCGCCCGTGGAATCGATGACCGGCTGGTGCACAACGACAGCCGCCGTCAGTCGATCAGCGTGGAAAACACCTACGACGTTGATCTGCCGGACTTGCGCAGCTGCCTGGAAAAATTGCCCGAGTTGCTCGATACCCTGAAAACCCGCATGGCCCGAATCGACAGCAGTTATCGACCGGGCAAGCCGTTCGTCAAAGTCAAATTTCATGATTTCACCCAGACCACGCTGGAACAGGCCGGGGCAGGGCGTGACCTGGGCAGTTATCAGTTGATGCTGACGCAGGCGTTCAATCGCGGCGGCAAACCGGTGCGGTTGTTGGGGGTGGGGGTGAGGCTGAAGGATCTGCGCGGCGGGTTTGAGCAGATGGAGTTGTTTGAACGGTAGATTCGCGGTGCCTGGCAGGGCCTCTTCGCGAGCAGGCTCGCTCCCACAGTTAGAATGCATTCCTCTGGGGGAGCGAGCCTGCTCGCGAAGCTTTTAAGCTTTAATTCGGTCCCGGATCAGCCACTAAGCGCCCGGCATCCTTGGCCAGGGACTTGAGAAACTCAGTCTGCAACTCAGGATCATTGCGGGTCAGTTCGATCAGGCTTTGTTCCAATTCGCTGGCTTCTTCTTCCAGGCCCAGCTCCGACAGGCGTTTGACCCGGTGTACCCACTGGCTCACCTCATCATCTTCCAGGTCGTCATAAATCAGCCCGTGCGCCTCGATCAACTTGCCGCGCAGGTGGCCGCTGAGCATCAGGGTCGAGTCGGTATGCACGTCGTCCTTGGCGTCTTCGACACTGATCTGCAAGCGGCCAACATGGTTGAGGTCATGTTCGGCGAACGGACTGTCGAGCAGGTTCAAGCGCAGCACGCCGTTGCGATCAGTGGTCATGTCGAACGTCTGCTTGCCGGCCTTGACCTGCACCGGTCGTTCGCTCCACGGCAGGCTCGAATACTCCGTGCGCTTGTCGCGCTGGACTTCGTCGATGCCCGCGAGGTTCTGCTGCGCGCGACCATTGGACTGCACGTTCATGAACGGGTTGAGCCCGGCAAAACCGTAGCTCAGCCAATCCTTGGTGACGCTGTCCGGCAGGTTACCGAGGGCAAACACGTTGACCACGTTGGCACCGACACCACCGACCACGGCCACCGCCCCCAGCGGAATCTCGTAGACTTCGCGCCAGGGTTGATAAGGCGTGTAGCGGTCGTAACGGCGGGTGACCTCGAACTCGGTGACTTCGAAAGTCTTCTGCTCGTTGATCTTCACGCGTCGCTGCGGCAGCTCGAGCACCTTGGGCTCGCCGACATCGATCTGCAGGCTGTGATCGAGCAGTTTTCGCTCGACCCGCTCTTCGTGCTCGCTGCGTTGCGACATGTGATTGGCGCAGCCGCTGACCAGCAGGGCGCCGCACAGGGCGGCGCCACCGAGGCCTAAGGTGTTTCGCTTGAACATGACGTCTCTATCTGGTTTCAGCGGCGGATACGGGCCTGAAGGAAGGACACAAGATCGGCCACCGGCAGTGCTTGCGCCTCTGCTTCGGAACGACTCTTGTATTCCAGGTTGCCTTCGGCGAGGCCGCGGTCGCTGACCACGATCCGGTGTGGAATGCCGATCAGCTCCATGTCCGCAAACTTGATGCCCGGGCTGGTTTTCTTGTCGCGATCGTCCAGCAGCACTTCGAAGCCGGCCGCCGTCAGTTCGGCGTACAGCTTGTCGGTGGCTTCGCGCACCTGCTCGGTTTCATAGCGCAGCGGTACCAGCGCGATCTGGAACGGCGCCAGGGTGTCGCTCCAGATGATGCCGTTGGCGTCGTTGTTCTGCTCGATGGCAGCGGCGACCACGCGGGAAACGCCAATCCCGTAGCAGCCCATTTCCAGGGTCACCGGCTTGCCGTTTTCGCCCAGCACTTCGCACTTCATCGCCTTGCTGTACTTGTTGCCCAGCTGGAAGATGTGGCCGACTTCGATGCCGCGCTTGATTTCCAGCGTGCCTTTGCCGTCCGGGCTTGGGTCGCCGGCGACGACGTTGCGCAGGTCGGCAACGGTCGGAACCGGCAGATCACGCTCCCAGTTCACGCCGAAGTAGTGCTTGTCGTCGATGTTCGCGCCAATGCCGAAGTCGCTCATCATCGCGACCGAGCGGTCGATGATGATCGGCAACGGCAGGTTCAGCGGGCCGAGCGAACCGGCGCCGGCGCCAATCGCGTCACGCAGTTCGGCATCGGAGGCCATCACCAGCGGGCTGGCCACGCCAGGCTGGTTGGCAGCCTTGATTTCGTTCAGTTCGTGGTCGCCACGAATCACCAGCGCGATCAGCTTGCCTTCTTCTTCGGCGTGGACGATCAGGGTCTTGATGGTCTTTTCAATCGGCAGATTGAATTTTTCCACCAGCGCCGCGATGGTCTTGGTGTCAGGCGTATCGACCAAGCGCAGTTCTTCGGTTGGCGCAGGGCGCGAGGTTTCCCGAGGCACCGCTTCGGCTTTTTCGATGTTCGCCGCGTAGTCGGAACCGTTGCTGAAGACGATATCGTCTTCGCCGGACTCGGCCAGCACGTGGAATTCGTGGGAGCCGGCGCCGCCGATCGAGCCGTTGTCGGCTTCTACCGGACGGAATTTCAGACCCAGACGCGTGAAGATGTTGCAGTAGGCTTCATGCATGCGGTCATAAGTGATCTGCAGCGACGCCTGATCAGCGTGGAAGGAGTAGGCGTCCTTCATGATGAATTCGCGGCCGCGCATCAAACCGAAGCGTGGGCGGATTTCATCGCGGAATTTGGTCTGGATCTGGTACAGGTTGATTGGCAGCTGTTTGTAGCTGCTCAACTCGTTGCGCATCAGATCGGTGATCACTTCTTCGTGGGTCGGGCCCGCGCAGAAATCACGACCGTGGCGGTCTTTGATGCGCAGCAGCTCAGGGCCGTATTCTTCCCAGCGCCCCGATTCCTGCCACAGCTCGGCCGGTTGGGTGCTCGGCATCAACACTTCCAGAGAACCGGCAGCGTTCATTTCTTCGCGAACGATGGCTTCGACCTTGCGCATGACTCGCAGGCCCATCGGCAGCCAGGTGTACAGGCCCGAGGCAAGCTTGCGGATCATGCCGGCGCGCAGCATCAGCTGGTGGCTGATCACGACCGCGTCGGAAGGCGTTTCTTTCTGTGTGGCGAGCAAAAATTGACTGGTGCGCATGGTTGGCCGTTGTCGGTTGCTATGACTGGAAATGACGGAGCAGTGTACCGGCGAGTTTTGCTGACGTACAGAAGTGTGGCCGGCGGAAGGCGCCAGCGGCGGGATTCCTCCCGCCATTGGCGAAGCGTCCTACGATTCTTCGGTGACGGGCGTCGGTGCAGGCTCGGGCGTCGGTGTCTGCCCTTCGCGGCGGCGTTCCTGGAACCAGTGCAGCGCGATCAGTAGCAGCGTTGGTACGCCGAGCAGGGCAGTGATGAGGAAGAAGCTGTGATAGCCGAACTTCTCGACCAGCACGCCGGAATAGCCGCCCATCAGGCGCGGCAGCAGCAACATGATCGAGCTGAGCAGGGCATATTGCGTTGCGGAAAACTTCAGGTTGGTCAGGCTCGACAGGTAAGCGACGAACGCCGACGTCGCCAGGCCCGAACTGAAGTTGTCGAGGGAAATGGTCACCACCAGCATCTGCAGGTTCGGGCCCATGTCCGCGAGCATGACGAACAGCAGGTTGGTCGCTGCCGAAGACACACCACCGATAAACAGGATCGGCAGAATGCCGAAGCGCACGATCAACAGGCCACCCATGCCGGCGCCGACGAGGGTCATGATCAGGCCGAAAATCTTGCTGACACTGGCGATCTGATCCTTGGTGAAACCCTGGTCGATGTAAAACACGTTGGCCATGACGCCCATTACCGTGTCGGACATCCGGTAAGTGGCGATCAGGCCCAGCAGCAACAGCGCCTGCCAGCGATAACGCAGGATGAAGTCATTGATCGGCGTGAGTACCGGCGCCAGTCCGCGCCGGCCCATGGCCGACAGGCACATGCCGGTGAGCAATATATAGAGGATGGCGCGCAGAAAGGCGCGGTCTTCGAGAAGTAGGTCGAGCGGGCTCATGTCACCGAACAGCACGCCGGCGAAATCGGTGTTGTACAGCTGGGTGAACATCGCCGGCACGGAAACCAGCAAAACGATCAGCACGAACACCGACATCAGTTGATGCATGAACGTGTAGCGCCCGGCCTGCAACTGCGTGCGCAGCGGCACCGGTGGTTCGCGCATGAACAGCGTGGTCAGCAGTGCGGGCACCATCAATGCGCCAAACAGTACATAGGTGCCGGTCCACGCCGCGTGCTTATAGTTGAAGCCGGTTGAGCCGAAACCTTCGGCGAAGAACAGCGCGCCGGCGGTGGCGAGCAGGGCAGCAACACGATAACCGGACATGTAGCTGGCGGCGAGGGCGGCCTGGCGGCTGTCATCGGCGATTTCCAGGCGATAGGCGTCGACCGCGATATCCTGCGTGGCCGAGGCGAAGGCGACTACGACGGCAATGGCGATCAGCCAGGACAAATGCTTCTGCGGATCACAGAAGCCCATGCCGATCAGCCCGAGAATCACCAGTGCCTGGGAGAGCACCAGCCAGGAACGGCGGCGGCCGAGCTTGCCCAGCAAGGGCAGGCGCCATTGGTCGAGCAGGGGCGACCAGACCCATTTGAACGCGTACGCCAGGCCGATCAGGCTTGCATAGCCAATGGTTTCACGGGCCACGCCTGCTTCACGCAGCCATACGGAGAGCGTCGAGAACACCAGCATGTACGGCAGGCCGGCGGCAAAACCGAGCAACAACAGCACGAGCGTCGAAGGACTGGCATAGGCGGCGAGCGCGGCGCGCCAGGTTTTACGGGGCATGGGCTGAAGTCTGCCTCAAAATTGCGAAAACAAAGCGCGCACTCTAACCGCTGTGCTCTACCGGACGCCAGCCATGGCGCCGAATATCCACACGATTGTTCTGGACGGTGATGCCTTCCATGCGCAATCGCGCACGTTGTTCATCACCGGAAGGGCTGCCGACCGGCAGACTGATGCGCCCGCCGGCGCCGAGTACGCGGTGCCAGGGCAGCTTGGTGTCGCCGGGCAACTGGCTCAAAGTCCGCCCGACCCAGCGCGCGGCGCGGCCCAGCCCGGCGAGTTCGGCCAACTGGCCATAACTGACGACTTTGCCTTCGGGCACTTGCGCGAGCGTCGAGTAGAGTGCCGTGCGTCGGATTTGCGCATCGTTTTCGACGCTGTCGAGCGGGTCTTTCAAGTACGCGGCTCCTGAGCATTGGCGTGACGATGGCGACAAGGGTAATCGCTCGTGGCCCAGTTGAGAAATGAACTCAATTGAAATAGTCCGGTCAGTCCTTGTCATGGGCAAAATCCTACGGATAATGCCGACCCTTTTCGCCAACTCTGAGCCCCCGATCTGCTTATGTTCCCCAGAACCCTGTTGTGCCTTGCTGTTTTCAGCGCGTCCACGCCCCTGCTTGCCGACACCGTCTGGTTGAAAAACGGCGACAAGCTGAGTGGCACTATCACGGTATTCGACGGCGGCAAGCTGTTGATCCAGACCAAATACGCCGGCGCAGTGGCGATTGACTGGAAAGAGGTCAAGACCCTCGACAGCGATCAGCACCTGCTGGTGAAGCAGGACGCCTATGCCGGTGAAGTGTCGAAGTCGCTGACGGCGGCCGACGATGGCAAAGTCACCCTGGCCAACGGCGAGGCGCCGAAAACGGTCGAGCTGGCGAGCATTCAGCAGATCCTCAAGCCCAAGCCGATCGTCACCGACCTGGTGTGGAAGGGCAACGTCGATCTGGCGCTGGACTATCAGCGCGCCGAAAAGGACACCGACGATTACGACGTTGCCTTCAAGACTTCGGCTCGCCATGGTCGCTGGCGGCATACCGGCGAGGGTGAGTACAACCGCGAAGTCCAGGATGCGGAAACCACCACCAACAACTGGCGCGCCGAATATTCCCTCGACCGTTTCCTCACCGATCAGTGGTTCTGGCAGGGGCGCATCAACTACAAGCGTGATCACATCGAAGAGCTGGCGCGTCAGCGCGTGGTCGGTACCGGTCCGGGCTACCAGTTCTGGGACGACGAACTCGGCGCGTTCTCCCTGGGCTCGTTGCTCAACCGCACCGATTACGAGTATCGCGATGGCAGCAAGGACAACTTCTATTCCGTCGCGATGAAGTGGGACTACAACCGCTACCTGATCGGCAAGAAGGTCGAGTTCTTCACCAATGGCGAAGTCGGCAAGCCGCTGTCGGGCGTTGCCGATTACGCGCTGGATGCCGAACTGGGCCTGCGCTACAAGGTCACCGACTGGGCCTCGCTCAACCTCAAGGCCGAGCGCGACATCATCAGCGGCACCAACGATGCGGATCTGAACAAGACCCGTTATACCGCAGGGTTTGGTGTGGCCTGGTAAGCACCTGCGCTAGAAAGGAGAAAGCCCCGTGATTGCGGGGCTTTTCATTGTCAGCTTTCTGCTTTGGTCTTGCTGACGGGAATCGAAACACATTCTCCCTGCCTGACGCCCATCTGGTATTGGCATTGGTAGCTCAGGCTGCCGTCTTTCCTGAAGAAGCGCATCGGTCCATGCTCGGCGCCATCGATATAATCGGTAAATGAAGCCATCTCACCGTTTTCGTGCCATGTCGTGGATGATCCGTGAAGGTTGCCGTCTTTGTATTTTCGATGTTCTTTAAGCTGGCCGGTCGCGTACCACTGTTTGAAGTCGCCCTGTTGGCGATGTTTTTCATCCCACTGCCACTGCAAGGTTTGCCTGCCTTGCTCATTCCATTGCTCATAGCTTCGTTGCACACCGTCCCTGTAAAACTGTTTCTCTTTGACTGTCCCGTCGATGAAGTAAGTGGTTAGCCAGCCATCTGGCTTGCCGTCGACATTGGTGCGGGAGGTCTCAACGGCTCCATTATCAAAATAATGATTATTTGGCCCTTGGGATTTGCCGTTGATGAAAACGGTTTCGTACCTGATCTGTCCATTCGAGTGGTATCCAAGGGCAGGGCCGTGGAGAACGTCATTTCGATAACTGCTGCGCCCGATCAGCGTCCCGTCCTCGTCATATTCCAAATACTCGCCATCTACATGCTTGCCCAGATGCCAATTGTAGGACTCAGCGATTTTGCCATTTTCGTGATAGATAAATTGCCAACCCTCGAGATGGTTGTTGAGGTAGTTTTCACGCTTGATGACGACCCCTTGTTCGGAATATGTCAGCGCCTCGCCCTGACGCAGGCCGTTAGCATCATTCTGGTAGGTCCGGCGGGGTTTTCCGTTTCGATAGTAAGCTTTGTATGTCAGAACGGGTTTCGCTGAAGCGAAGTCTTCTCTGTCGACGTAATGCTCGCTGCGTAGACTTCGCGTGTCCCGGTAAAAAATTTGTGCTTGCCACGCCTGTTTTTCTTCGTCATAGGACATTGGCATTTTCAGGTAGTACAACGCCAGGCCTTCGCCGATCGGCTTGAGGTGCTCGTCCAGATAAAGCTTGTCGTCTGCCAGAGGGTTCGTCAGGTCTGCGCACTCCTCAGGAGTGCAGGGGCGTACCTTTTCGAAGAAGGCGCGTTTTCGCTCGCAAGCGGAGAGCGTCAGAATCAGGGGGATTTTTTGGTCGATCAAGTCTTGGACTTCGCCGAGCGCTCGTCGAAATGATTCGTTCGGAATGCCCAATGATTCTGGCGTCAAATAGACCTCGTTGCTCCCGCAGGCGTGAGGAGTCGAGAGCGTCAGGAGCGCTGCGCCTCTGAGTTGCATCGAAGAGTGGCCATTGACTTCTGGTCCTTTCGCCAGATATGTCGCACGAGGGTTCATGCCGAGAATCACCGTCGGATGATCAGATTTGGTCTCTGCATTCAGAGGGGGGGCGAACGCCAACAGCAACGCGTTGAATGTGTTCCAAGAGATGAATTGCATCCTGCTTCTTCCATGTGATTCCAGGGCGCGGATCATATAGAGCGGAGGCAAAAAGAGGGGCAAACAAAATATACAGACACAAAAAAGCCCCGCTTTTAAGGGCGGGGCTCTTTTCTAAAGAAGCTACAAGTTAGATAACTTGTACTTCTTCAGCTTGCATGCCTTTCTGACCGCGGGTAGCGATGAAAGAAACCTGTTGGCCTTCTTTCAGGCTTTTGAAGCCGTCGGATTGGATAGCTTTGAAGTGAACGAACAGGTCGTCACCGGATTGTGGAGTGATGAAGCCGAAGCCTTTTTCATCGTTGAACCACTTAACGGTACCGGTTTGGCGATTAGACATGGTGTAACTCCTTGAACAAAGATAACTGCGACTCAGGAAGAACCCTGGCCGAGACTGAGTGCAAAGAGCAGGAAAAATTCTTGTAGATGGTTGGATCGAAATTCAACATATCGTGTAGAGATTCTCAGTGACACAAGCAACACAGTGACGCCACCTTAACCCTTTTTCCGGAACGTGCCAATGTTTCTTGCAAAGGATTCTGTGTTTTAGGGATCGGCGGTGCGACGGTTCGTCGCCACAGCGCGTAAATACGGGGTGTTCGCCGAGAATTGCGTTGCGCACTTTGATCGCGGCGACGCGCCCGGTAAGATGCCGGACAGAATTTTTCCACCTCGCTATTCAGGACAAACCCGCCATGAGCATCAAATCGGACAAGTGGATTCGCCGCATGGCGCAGGAACACGGCATGATCGAACCGTTCGTCGAGCGCCAGATGCGCGGCAGCGACGACAGCCGGGTGATTTCCTACGGCGTGTCGAGCTACGGCTACGATGTGCGTTGCACCAACCACTTCAAGGTGTTCACCAACATCAACTCGGCCATTGTCGACCCGAAGAACTTCGACGCCGGCAGCTTCGTCGACATCCACAGCGACGTCTGCATCATTCCGCCGAACTCCTTCGCCCTGGCCAGCACCGTCGAGTACTTCCGCATTCCGCGCAACGTGCTGACCATCTGCCTGGGTAAAAGCACCTACGCGCGCTGCGGCATCATCGTCAACGTCACTCCGCTCGAGCCTGAGTGGGAAGGTCATGTGACCCTGGAATTTTCCAACACCACCAACCTGCCGGCGAAAATCTACGCCAACGAAGGTGTGGCGCAGATGCTCTTCCTCGAATCCGATGAAGAATGTGAAGTTTCCTACAAGGATCGTGGCGGCAAATATCAGGGCCAGCGTGGCGTAACCTTGCCGCGTACCTGATCGACCATCCGACGGATGTCGGGAATTCTTTGGCGGGCAGACACTCTATGGGGTGTACTGCCCGTTTTTGTTACACACAAATTCGGGCCTTCACTGAGGAGTGCCCTATGAAGATCGACCCGCGAATCAGCGCTGAACTGGCAAGGCTTGAGCCCAATCAGATAGGCGTTCTGGCCTGGTCGTTACTGGCGAATCCGTCTTTGAGCCTGTCCGGCGGCGTGCCCGGCCAGCCCGATCCCGATACTCCCAACGAACAACCGACCGAACCAGGCGAACCGACCCTGCCGGACGAACCGCCTCCGGCGCCTGTCGCCTGACCCACTGTCATGAATATGGCCCGTCAGCCTGATCGATTTGCGATCTAGCTGACGGGCCATATTTCGTTGTCGCCGATCACGAAGACCTTGCAACTGTCGTCCCGCTCGACCTGATAGCCGCCGGTAAACGCACCGAATGCCGGCATCAGGCTGATGCGCTCACCGAGTCTGAAACAAGCCAGGCGCAGACTCTGCCGACCTTTGCCATGCAGCCGATAGACCGGGTGAACGTGGCCGGCGAGCACGTGCCGTTCCGGATGCGCATCGGGCTCATGCTGCAAGGCAAACGGCCCGAGTAACAGCGGTTCTGGCACCACGCGGATATTCAGCGAGGCCGGCGGGTCGCCTGCGCGTTTGTCATGGTTGCCGCGAATCAGCGTCATCGGCAGGTCAGCGTGCCGCGCTCGCCACTCTGCCAGCGCATTCAGTGTGGTCGGGACATGTGAGCCAGGCCCATGCAGGAAATCCCCGAGAAAAATCAACTGGCGACACGGCAGCCGCGCCAGCAACGTGTCGATTACCTCGATGTTGCTCGCCGTCGTGCCATGCGGCACCGGCTGGCCGAGGCTGCGATAGGCCGCTGCTTTACCGAAATGCACGTCTGCGATCAGCAATGCTTCCTGCGCTGGCCAGTACAGGGCTTTCTCCGGCAGCAGCCATAACTCCTCACCGGCCAAACGCACCGGGTACGCACTCACGACGATTTTCCGTTATCAGCGGTTTTTTCCAGGTCACCGACCATTCTTCTAATCCTGTCAGCCAGTTTTTCCGAACTCATGCTCTCGCGCATCCGCTCCACCAGCAGCGGAAAGCCCAACGGTGTAGGACGTTTAACCTGATGCAAGTCGAGTTTCATCCGATTGATCCGCTCCAGTGTCTGCTCCAAACGACGAATATCCAGTTCCTCGCGCAGGACTTCTTCCCCGGCCTGGGCCAGCAGCAGATTGTCGGCGTCGTATTGTTTGAACACCTGGAAAAACAAGCCACTCGACGCCTGCACCTGGCGGGTACTCTTTGGTGCGCCCGGATACCCGGCGAACACCAGCCCGGCGATCCGCGCGATTTCGCGGAAGCGGCGCAACGCCAGTTCACCGGCATTGAGGCTGGCCAGCACGTCCAGCAACAGGTCATCGGCATTGAACAGTCGCGCATCGAGATGCGTAGCCCAATCCACCGGCGTGGCGCTGAGCAGTTCCAGGCCGTAATCGTTCACGGCAATTGAGAAGGTCACCGGTTGCCGCTGACTGACGCGCCATGCCAGCAGGCTCGCCAGTCCCAGATGCACTTGGCGCCCGGCGAACGGATAGAGGAAAAGGTGCCAGCCCTCGCGGGATTTCAATACCTCGGCCAGCAGATTTTCCGTGGTGGGCAAGCCGGACCAGCGTATCTGCGTCTCCAGCAGCGGCCGCAACGCGTGCATTTCCGGGCCTTTGAATTGACCTTGAGCAGCGGCGCTGAAGCGCGTGACCACCGCTTCGGCCAGTTCGTTGGATAACGGCATGCGCCCGCCATTCCAGCGCGGCACGGCGGCTTTTTTTGCGGTGCTGCGTTTGACGTAGGCGGTCATGTTTTCCACCCGCACCAGCTCCAGCAAGCGCCCGGCGAAGAGGAAACCATCGCCGGGTTTCAGCCGGGCGATAAAGCCTTCCTCGACGCTGCCCAGCTGTTTCCCGCCGCCGCCCTTGCTCCAGAATTTCAGGTTGATGCTCGCGTCGCTGACGATGGTGCCGATGCTCATGCGATGGCGCCGCGCCAGACGCGCATCCGGCACACGCCAGACGCCGTGTTCGTCCGGCTCGACCCGGCGGTAATCCGGATACGCTGTAAGAGACATCCCGCCATGGCGTACGAACGCCAGCGCCCAGGCCCAGTCTGCCGCTGTCAGGTCACGATAAGCCCAGGCACCACGGACTTCTTCGTACAAGTCTTCAGGAATAAAGCCACCGCCAAGGGCCATGCTGACCAAATGCTGGACCAGCACATCCAGCGGCTTGTGCGGTGACAGACGCGGCTCGATGCGTCGTTGCTCGACGGCATCCCGTGCGGCGACCGCTTCGATCAGTTCAAGACTGTGGGTCGGCACCAGCGTCACCCGCGAGGTGCGCCCCGGTGCGTGACCGGAACGCCCGGCACGTTGCATCAAACGTGCGACGCCTTTCGCCGAGCCGATTTGCAGTACGCGCTCGACCGGGAGGAAATCCACTCCCAAGTCCAGGCTTGAGGTGCAGACCACCGCTTTCAATTGGCCATTCTTCAATGCCTGCTCGACCCAGTCGCGGGTATCGCGCGACAGTGAGCTGTGATGCAGCGCGATCAACCCGGCCCAGTCCGGCCGCGCTTCCAGCAGCGCCTGATACCAGATCTCCGATTGTGCGCGGGTGTTGGTGAACACCAGGCTGCTGGCGCAGACGTCGAGTTCGGCCACCACCTGCGGCAGCATCTTCAGACCAATGTGGCCGGCCCAGGGAAAACGCTCGATGGCCGGTGGCAGCAGGGTGTCGACTTGCAGGGTTTTTTCGCTTTTGCCCTGAACACTGACGCCGCCGCCCTGTGGGATCAGCACTTGCTCGGCGTGGGATTGATTACCGAGGGTGGCGGACACGCCCCAAACGATCAGTTCCGGCTGCCAATGCCGCAGGCGAGCGAGGGCCAGTTGCAGTTGCACGCCGCGTTTGTTGCCGAGCAACTCGTGCCATTCATCGACGACGATCATGCGCAGGGTCGACAACGCCGTGCGCGCATCGGAGCGGGCGAGCAACAGAGTCAGGCTTTCCGGGGTGGTAATCAGCGTCGTCGGCAAGCGCCGGCCCTGACGAGCGCGTTCGCTGCTGCTGGTGTCGCCGGTGCGCAGGCCGATGCTCCACGGAATCTGCAATTCATCGACCGGGCTTTGTAAAGCGCGGGCGGTATCGGCGGCGAGGGCGCGCATCGGCGTGATCCACAGCACCGTCAGCGGTTCGGCCGGCGGTTTGCGTTTGCGCGGTGTAGCCGCGGGCGGTTGCAGGCGGGCGAAGCGGTTGAGCGCAGCAAACCATACCGCATAAGTTTTGCCGGCGCCGGTGCTGGCGTGGAGCAATCCGGACTCGCCGTTTTTCACCGCCGCCCACACCTGTTTCTGAAAGGCGAACGGCTTCCAGTCGCGGGCGCTGAACCAGGTTTTTGCAAAGTCGGGGGATTTCGCCATGCCGGCTGCGTGCGCTCTGGAGGTGTTGTTTCAGAGACAGCGAAGCGGGGGGACAAGTTTAACTTTGTCGGTCGAGGGATTCCCCCGTGGGAGCGAGCCTGCTCGCGAATGCGATGTCACATTCAACATTGATGTCGACTGATAAACCGCTTTCGCGAGCAGGCTCGCTCCCACACAGGGTTGGGTGCCAACCTTATTTAAGGTTGCCGCTGAGGAACTGCTTCAGCCGTTCGCTTTTGGGATTGCCCAGCACGTCTTCCGGCGCACCTTCTTCTTCCACCAGACCCTGATGCAGAAACAGCACCTGATTCGACACCTTGCGCGCAAAACTCATTTCATGGGTGACCATGATCATCGTCCGGCCTTCCTCGGCCAGGCCCTGAATTACTTTCAGCACTTCGCCGACCAGTTCCGGGTCGAGTGCCGAGGTCGGTTCGTCGAACAGCATCACTTCCGGTTCCATCGCCAGTGCCCGGGCGATCGCCACGCGCTGTTGCTGGCCGCCGGAGAGAAACGCCGGGTATTGATCGGCGACCCGCGCCGGCAAGCCGACTTTGTCCAGATAACGTCGGGCGCGATCCTCGGCTTCCTGTTTGCTGCAACCGAGCACCCGGCGCGGGGCCATGGTGATGTTTTCCAGCACGGTCATGTGGCTCCACAGGTTGAAATGCTGGAACACCATCGCCAGCCGCGTGCGCAGGCGTTGCAGTTCATCGGCGTCGGCGACGTGCATGCCGTGGCGGTCGGTGACCATGCGGATCGCCTGGCCATCAAGGCTCATGGCGCCGTCATTCGGTTGCTCGAGGAAATTGATGCAGCGCAAAAAGGTGCTTTTGCCCGAGCCGCTGGCGCCGATCAGGCTGATCACGTCGCCGGTTTTGGCCTTGAGCGAAACGCCTTTGAGCACCTGATGATCGCCATAGCTTTTGTGCAGGCCTTCAACGGTCAGTTTGTACATGGACGAGCATCCTCAAGGCGAAAGTAGGTAGCCGCTGCGATAGGCTTCGGCGCCCGCGACGTGGGCGATGACCATGCCGGCAGTGGCCATGCGCCGCAGCGAGCGCGCATACAGCAGACCGGCGGCGGTGCAATGAATGGGGGTGACCTTGTCGTGGACCGGGTCGATGATTTCGGCGATCTGCTGGCCGGCTTCCAGGTATTGGCCGGGTGTGGCGCAGTACACCAGCAGGCCGCCGACTGGCGTGGTCACCGGTTCGACCCCGGCCAGCGGCGTGGGAGGGTACGGCAGTGGCGGTTGCGGCTTGGTCTCGCCGACGATGGCATCGAACTGGATCAGATAGTCGATCAGCGCCTGACAATCGCGGCTGGCCAGCGGGTGGTTGACGTCACCCTGGCCGCGCAATTCGACGGTCACCGAGAAGCTGCCCAGCGGAATCTCGAACTGCTCGCCGAAGCGCTCGCGCAGTTGCCACCAGAGCAGGGTGAAGCATTCGTCGAACGACTGCCCGCCGGAATCGGTAGCGAGCAGACTGGCCTGCGCTTCGATATAACGCGCCAGTGGCTCGACCTGTGGCCAGGCCTCCGGCGTGGTGTACAGGTGCACCACCGATTCGAAGTCGCAGTGCAAGTCCAGCACCATGTCGGCATCGCAGGCCAGGCGTTGCAGGGTCAGACGCTGGGATTGCAGTTGTGTGGTCGGCGTCTGGCGGGCGAGGGCGTTGCGCAGGCTGGTGCGGATCAGTTCGAGGTTGTGCTGCGCGTCGTCGTTGAGTTGGCCTTCGATGGCGTTGCCGATTTCTTCGCTGAGGTCGACGAACCAGCGATTGAAGTTCTGCCCGCTCTCCAGGTCGTAACGGCCCAGCGGCACGTCCATCAGCACTTGTTCGAGGCCGACCGGGTTGGCCACCGGCACGAGGACGATTTCGCTGCGCAGGCGGCCGGCAGCTTCCAGCTCGGCCAGACGCTGCTTCAGGTGCCAGGCGACCAGCATGCCCGGCAGTTCGTCGGCATGCAGCGAGGCCTGAATGTACACCTTGCCCTTGGCCTGCTGTGGGCCGAAGTGGAAACTGTGAATCTGCCGTGCGGTCCCCGGCAGCGGGGCCAGCAAGTCATGAATCTGGTGGCGCATTGTTATCTCTTTATTGTCAAACCGGTGCTAGTGAGTCGGCCCGAGGAAGGCCAGCCAGCGGCGTTCGGCAAGGCGGAACAGACCGACCAGCGCAAAAGTAATGGTCAGGTAGATCAGCGCGGCGATGCCGAACGACTGGAAGGTCAGGAAGGTCGCCGAGTTGGCATCCCGCGCGACTTTCAGGATATCGGGAATGGTCGCGGTGAACGCCACGGTGGTCGAGTGCAGCATCAGGATCACTTCGTTGCTGTAGTAAGGCAACGAACGGCGCAGTGCCGACGGCATGATCACATAGGCGTACAGCTTCCAGCCGGTCAGGCCATAAGCCTTGGCCGCTTCGACTTCGCCATGGTTCATGCTGCGAATCGCCCCGGCAAAAATCTCCGTGGTGTACGCGCAGGTATTGAGCGCGAAAGCGAGGATCGTGCAGTTCATCGCGTCGCGAAAGAAACTGTCGAGGATCGGCTGTTCGCGCACGGCGGCGAGGCTGTAGATGCCGGTGTAGCAGATCAGCAACTGGATATACAGCGGCGTGCCACGGAACAGGTAGGTGTAGAACTGCACCGGCCAGCGAATGTAGAAGTGCGGCGAGACGCGGGCGATCGACAATGGGATCGAGACGATGAAGCCGATGCAGATCGAGGCGGTCAGCAGCCACATCGTCATCGCCAGCCCGGTGATGTTCTGGCCGTCGGTATAAAGGAAGGCGCGCCAATATTCCTGGAGAAGTTCGATCATCGTACGGCCTCCCGGGCACCGGCGGCGTAGCGGCGTTCGAGCCAGCGCAGGATGAAGTTCGAAGCACTGGTGATCAGCAGATAAATCAAGGCGGCGAGGACCAGAAAGTAGAACAGTTGATAGGTACTTTTACCGGCGTCCTGCGCTGCCTTGACCAGATCGGCGAGGCCAATGATCGACACCAGCGCGGTGGCCTTGAGCATGACCATCCAGTTGTTGCCGATGCCCGGCAGGGCGAAGCGCATCATTTGCGGAAACACCACAAAGCGAAAACGCTGGCCACGTTTGAGGCCGTACGCGGTGGCGGCTTCGACCTGACCACGCGGCACCGCGAGGATCGCGCCACGGAAGGTCTCGGTGAAATACGCGCCATAAATGAAGCCCAGCGTCAGCACGCCGGCGCTGAACGGGTCGATTTCGATGTATTCCCATTCCATGTAGTCGGTCAGTGACGTCAGCCAGGTTTGCAGGCTGTAGAAGATCAACAGCATCAGCACCAGATCCGGCACGCCGCGAATCAGCGTGGTGTAGAGCTGCGCGGGCAGGCGCACCAATTTGACTTTCGACAGTTTGGCACTGGCGCCGAGCAGGCCGAGCAACACGGCCACCAGCAGCGACATCGCCGATAATTTGATGGTCATCCAGGTGCCTTGCAGCAGCAACGGGCCGAAGCCCTGCAGACTGAACGAGGCCAGCCCCAGATTTTGCAGGAGGGTTTCAAACATAAATCAGCAACCTGAGCGGATGGAAAAGGCGCCCATCGAGGATGGGCGCCGGGGCATTATTTGCCGCTGTACAGATTCAGGTCGCCAAAGTGTTTCTTTTGAATCTCGGCGTATTTGCCGTCGTCGTGTAACGCTTTGATACCTTTATCCAAAAGTGCTTTCAGCTCAGTGTTACCTTTCTTGATACCGATAGCGGTTTTCGACGGCAGCAATTCGCTGTCGACCGGCTGGCTGACTTCGTAACCTTCGCCTTTCGGCGACTTGAGGAAGCCCAGTTCGGCTTGCAGCATGTCCTGGATGGCTGCGTCGAGGCGGCCGGAGGTCAGGTCGGAATACACCTGATCCTGGTTCTGATAGGCCTGGGTTTTCACACCGGCCTTGTCCAGCACGGCTTTGGCGTAGGCTTCCTGAATCGTGCCTTGCTCATAGCCAACGGTCTTGCCCTTGAGCGACGCGACGTCTGCGCTGAGGCCGGAGCCTTTCTTGAACACGTAAGCGGTCGGGCCGGAAAACAGTTCGCTGGAGAAGTCGATGACCTTCTCGCGCGCCGGGGTCACGGTCATCGACGAGATCACACCGTCGAACTTGTTGGCTTTGAGGCCCGGAATCATGCCGTCGAAATCGCTTTCGACCCATTTGCACTTGACCTTCAGTTCGGCGCAGATGGCGTTACCCAGATCGATATCGAACCCGACCAGGCTGCCATCGGCCGCTTTCGACTCGAACGGTGCGTACGAAGGGTCAACGCCAAAGCGCAGCTCTTTGTATTCCTTGGCCAGCGCGGAGCCGGCGGCCATGCACAACGCCAGTGCAGAAAGGGTCAGCAATGCTTTTTTCATTATTCAATCCCTAAGAACCAATATGAGCGCTTGTGGCGCAGAATTATTGTTACTGCAACGCTTACGACCTATAGAAAGTAGCAATTTCCGAACCAGAGTGCCGAACAGGTGTTTTAAAAGGTCGAGTGCAGAGAGGTAAGGGTAGTTGAATGCCCGGAAACGGGCATTGCTGTTTGCATGCACTGTTTCGGATCACACGGGTAGCTCAGAGCAGGGAAAAACTGTGGCGAGGGGATTTATCCCCGATCGGCTGCGCAGCAGGCGCAAAAACCTGAGTGCACGATTTCAGGGGGAAATTGCTGGGGGCCGCTGCGCAGCCCAGCGGGGATAAATCCCCTCGCCACAGGATTCTGCGATGTGTCGAGAATGAATCAGGCCAACAAGTCTTGCAGGGTAGCGAGGCTGTCGGCTTCTTCGACGGTCTTGTCCTTGCGCCAGCGCAGCATGCGCGGGAAACGCACGGCGATGCCGCTCTTGTGCCGGCGCGACAGGGCGATGCCTTCGAAGCCGAGCTCGAACACCAGGCTCGGTTTCACGCTGCTCACCGGGCCGAATTTTTCCACCGTGGTTTTGCGCACGATGCTGTCGACCTGACGCATCTCTTCATCGGTCAGCCCCGAATACGCCTTGGCGAACGGTACCAGCGAGCGCTGGCTGGATTCCGGCGGGCCGTCCCACACGGCGAAGGTGTAATCGCTGTACAGACTGGCGCGGCGGCCATGCCCGCGCTGGGCATAAATCAACACGGCATCGACGCTGAACGGATCGACCTTCCACTTCCACCACACGCCCATGTCCTTGGTCCGGCCGACGCCATACAGCGAATCGCGCGCCTTGAGCATCATGCCTTCGACGCCGAGTTTGCGCGACGCTTCGCGCTGGCGGCCAAGGTCGAACCAGTCCTCGCCGGTCAATACCGGGGAGGGCAGCAGTACCGGGCTGTTGCAGCGCGCGATCACCTCTTCGAGTTGCGCACGGCGCTTGACCTGTGGCTGGTTGCGCCAGTCTTCGCCCTGCCATTCCAGCAGATCGTAAGCCAGCACCACCACCGGCACTTCTTCGAGAATCTTCTTGTCGAGCGTCTTGCGACCGATGCGTTGTTGCAGCAGGGCGAACGGTTGCACGGCCGGCGGCTCATCGGAATGCGGATCGAAGGCATCTTCAGTAGTCGGATGGGTGCTCTTCCACACGACGATTTCGCCGTCGATCACCGTGCCGTCGGGCAAGCCGTGCACGAGCACATCGAACTCGGGGAAGCGCTCGGTCACCAGTTCCTCGCCGCGCGACCACACCCACAGCTTGCCGTCGCGCTTGACCACTTGCGCGCGAATACCATCCCACTTCCATTCCACCTGCCAGTCGCTGGCCGGGCCGAGCAGAGCTTCGAATTCCTCGACCGGTTGCGCCAAGGCGTGGGCAAGAAAGAACGGGTAGGGCTGGCCGCCGCGCTGGGCATGTTCGTCGGCGGACTCCGGGGCGATGAGTTTCAGATAACTGGCGGCGTTGGGCCGGTTCGACAGATCGGTGTAACCGACCAGGCGCTGTGCCACGCGCTTGCTGTCGAGCCCGGCCATTGAGGCGAGGGCGCGGGTGACCAGCAACTTCGACACGCCAACGCGGAAACTGCCGGTGATCAGCTTGATGCACAGCATCAGGCTCGGCCGGTCCAGTTGCGCCCACAACATTGGCAACTGGCGCGCCAGATATTCCGGGGTTTCACCGCGAAGTGGCAACAGCTTGCCTTCGATCCATTCGGCAAGACCGGCCTCGGAGCTGTGGGAATTTTCCGGCAGTACCAGAGAAATGGTCTCGGCCAGATCGCCGACGGCCTGATAGCTTTCTTCGAACAGCCATGGCTCCAGTCCCGAAACTGCGACCGCCAGCTCACGTAGGATGCGCACCGGTACCAGTTGTCGCGGCCTGCCACCGGAGAGGAAATACACCGCCCATGCGGCATCTTCCGGCGCGGCCTGCGCGAAGTAAGCCTGCATCGCCGCCAGCTTGGCGTTGCTCGACGTGGTGGCGTCGAGTTCGGCATATAACTCGGCGAAGGCTTTCATGGCGATGTCTCGGCAACGGTGGGTTCGCTGGCGATGTTGTCGTCTTCGTCATCGCCGTATTCGGTGGTGAAGCCTTGTGCATCGAGGCCCTGTTCGCGCAAATGGCGCACGAGCACGCCGATCGAGCCGTGGGTGACCATCACCCGTTCCGCGCCGGTCTGGTTGATCGCCCACAGCAGGCCGGGCCAGTCGGCGTGATCGGAAAGGATGAAACCGCGATCGACGCCGCGCCGCCGCCGGGTCCCGCGCAAGCGCATCCAGCCGCTGGCGAAGGCATCGCTGAAGTCGCCAAAACGACGCATCCAGGTACTGCCGCCTGCTGACGGCGGAGCAATGACCAGCGCCTGGCGCATGATCGGGTCGCTTTTTTTTACGTCGCCCGCATAGATCGTCGGCGGCAGGTACACGCCGGCATCGCGGTAGACGCGGTTCAGCGGTTCGACCGCGCCATGGCTGAGGATCGGCCCGAGGGTTTCGTCGATGCCGTGGAGAATCCGCTGTGCCTTGCCGAAGGAATAGCAGAACAGCACGCTGGCCTTGCCGGCGGCAATATTGGCCGCCCACCACTGATTGATCTCGGCGAAGATCTGCGCCTGCGGCTGCCAGCGATAGATCGGCAGGCCGAAGGTCGATTCGGTGATGAACGTGTGGCAGCGCACCGGTTCGAATGGGGTGCAGGTGCCATCCGGCTCGACCTTGTAATCGCCCGATGCGACCCAGACTTCGCCGCCGTATTCCAGGCGCACTTGCGCTGAACCGAGGACATGCCCGGCGGGGTGAAAGCTCAGGGTCACGCCGTGGTGGGTCAGGCGCTGGCCGTAGTCGAGGGTTTGCAACTGAATGTCCTGACCCAGACGCGCGCGCAGAATCCCGGCGCTGGCGCTGCTCGACAAGTAGTGCTGATTTCCGGTGCGCGCGTGATCGCCATGGGCATGGGTAATCACCGAACGCTCGACCGGCCGCCACGGATCGATATAGAAATCCCCGGCGGGGCAGTAGAGACCTTCAGGTCGGGCAATAACAAGATCCATGTCGTGACCGGAATGGGGGGCTTGTTAGCTATGAGGCGGGCGTGAGGCTGGAAGTTCGATCGGCTTTAAAGCGCTACCCTCACCCCAGCCCTCTCCCAGAGGGAGAGGGGGCCGACCGAGGTATCTGGTGAGGTACATCGACCTGGGGCACCGAGTTGAATATGGATCCGGCACAGCCTTGAGCCTGATCCAATGTTGGATTCACCTCGCTTTGTAGAGGGGCTGACCGAGGTGTCTGGTGAAGTACATCGACCTGAGGGGCCGGGGTGGATATGGATCTGGCACAGCCTTGAGCCTGATCCAATGTTGGATTCACCGTCTCTCTTTCAGGTCGGCGCAAGACCCAAGCATCCCCCAATCAGTCCCCTCTCCCTCCGGGAGAGGGCTAGGGTGAGGGGCTGTTGATCTTTGCTCTATTTCCCGGGCGTCAGGGTCAAGCGGGTCTTGCCATACACCCGATCAAAGTTTTGCGGCTGCATCGGCAGGCCGATGTACTGACCTTTCAGCCACGCATCGATCCCGTTCAGGTAGTTCGGACTGAGTGGATTGCCCGACTGCCCCGTACCGTTCTGCGCCATCAGCGGCTCGCTCTGGCCGAAGTCGACGATAAAACGCATCGACGGCGCGCGCGTGGTGGCGAAGTCCTGGCCCCAGGCAAACGCCGAGCTGTTCAGCGTGGTGTGATCGCCTCCAGCCGCCAGCGGCCCGCGCACAGTCTGACCGTTGCTGTTCTTCCACGCATAGCTGTGCAATTTGCCCCACTGCCAGGCGCGATGATCGCCGCCCAACTGGCTGTCGCCCGCTGTAATCGCCGCCGCGAGGCTGCGGGCGAGAATCACGGATTTGTCTTCCTTCTGCGGCGTGCGCAGATCATCCCAGAACGGACTATCCTCACGTCCCAAGAGATGATCGGCCTGCGCCGCGTAGGACAGATCGCCATTGGCGACAAAGGCCTTCCACGCCGGGCTCGACTCAGGACCCAGTTCATCGAGGAAGATCTGCTTCATGCTTTCCTGCAGAAACAGTTCGTAGATCGCCGCATCCGCCGAGGTCGGGCTGAGCTTGCCGTCGAACGCCATCAATCGGGTGAAGGCTTCGCGCGCCTTGCTGCGTTCGGCGTCCGGCAGGGCGTCGATCGCCTGTTTCAGCGGTTGCTTCATCCCCGGTGCTTCGAAGACTTTTTTCAGCTTGGCGGCGAAAGTGGTGGTCTGGTCGTACTGCATGGCGATCACGCTGCGGCTGTCCTGCTTGCCGCTGCCAGCCATTTCCGCCAAGCGTTCGCCACGCTCCGGTGCCGCCCAGGATTTCGACAACTGCATGCCGTAGCCGTCGGGAATCACACGCTGGTTGGCCGTGCCGAGCCAGCCTTGTGCCGGGTCCTGATCGTAGGGGTGCAGCATCGGGTCGGCGTAACCGTCCCAGTCGTAGCGACCGTCCCAGCCCGGCGAGGGCAGCAGACCTTCGCCTTCGCGACGGTTGGGGAAGCGCCCGGTGACTTGCCAGCCGATATTGCTTGCATCGGCAAAGACCAGATTGAGGGTGATGGCGCGGATTTCGCGGCTGGCGTCCGAGGCGCGCTCGACGTTCTGCGCGCGGGTCAGGTCGAAGAAGGCATCCAGCGTTTTGTCGTCGGTGAAGCTTGGCGTCTGTAAAGCGAGACCGAAACCGCTGCCCTGCGCCGCTGCCTGGGCACTGTTGAGCAACGCGCCGTGGCGGGTTTCGTAAACGGCCTCGCGAATCGGCCGCTGGCCTTTGACGAAATAGGTTTCGTTGCGCACGCCCAACGGCTGCCATTTGCCGTTGACTTCATAAGTGAGGCTGTTGCCCTGACGGCGGATTTTCTCGAGGAACAGGTCCTGGTTATCGCCGAGCACGCTGGTCATGCTCCACGCCACTTTGCCGTTGAACCCACCGAGCACCATCGGCAGACCGGCAACCGTGACGCCGGCGGCCTGATATTTCGGCGCGCGGATCTGCACGAAACTCCACAGCGACGGCGCGGCCAGCGGCCCGTGCGCATCGCTGGCCAGCAGGCTCTTGCCGCTGCGGCTGCGTTGCGGGGCAATCGCCCAATTGTTCGCAGTCGGCGTGGCGAGCAGGTTCAGCGCCGACAGTTGCTGGCTGGCGCTGCTCAGTTCCGTCAGCCCAGGAATCTGCCCGTTGAGCTTGAGGCCTTGCAGTTTGTCGGCTTCAGCCACTGGCAGGTTTTCATCAGGCGCCGACGGGCTCAGCCAGGCGAGTTTGTCAGTGGTCACGGTTTGCGCGAGCACCAGCGACTGGATTTCCTCCGGCAGGTTGGCCGACTGGCTGAAATTCAGCAGGGCAAAAATCAGCGCCGAATCTTCCGGTTTCCAGTATTCCGGCTTGTAACCGCTGGCGGCGAGATCGCCCGGCAACTTGTCGGCGTAGCGGAACAGGTAGGCGTTGACGCCCCGTGCATACACCTCGAAGAAGCGCTTGAGCCGTGGCGACGAGGCCTTGTACAGCTCGCCGGCGCTTTTCTTCAGATTGACCGCGCGCATGTAACGGTCGGCATCCAGCATCGACGCGCCGGACATTTCCGCCAACCGGCCCTGAGCCAACAGGCGCAGGGTGACCATCTGATTGATGCGGTCGCTGGCGTGGACGTAACCGAGGCTGAACAGCGCGTCATGGAAGCTGTTGCTTTCGATCAGCGGCATGCCCATTGCATTGCGCCGCACCGAAACGTTCTGCGCCAGGCCCTTGAGCGGTTGCACGCCGGAGGTCGGCGGCAGGCTGTCCTGGGCGTTCCAGGTCTGGCAACCGGACAGGCCGAGAACACCGGCCACTGCTGCGGCAACGCCGAACCGGGGAAGAAAATGTGTAAGGGCTGGCGAGGCCATGGCGAAGCTCCTGCGGGGGTATAAGGCTGGGGGCGCAATAAAGCCGCTACGTTAGTGACGGCGCGAGGGCCGCGCAAGCAGGGCGAGTGGTTATTTATGCAGTTGTCGGCTGATCGGTCAGAGGCGTGACAGTTGCTTGTGGGAAAGCGCTGATGTTGAACTACGGAACAAGTCCCGTGCCCTGTCAGGAGAAAGATCGCTATGGAGCTTCAGAGCAACGCTGCGCTGATCATCATCGACCAGCAGAAAGGCATTCTGCATCCGCGGCTGGGACGGCGGAATAATCCTCAGGCCGAAGAGCGAATGCTTGAGTTATTGGCGCTGTGGCGCCTGCGCGGGCGCCCGGTGATTCACGTGCAGCACTTGTCGCGCTCACCTGATTCGGTGTTCTGGCCCGAGCAGGACGGAGTGGAGTTTCAAGAGCGATTTGTTCCTCGGGACGGGGAATGGCTGGTGCAGAAACAGGTGCCGGATGCGTTTTGTGTCAATGGGCTGGAGGCGCAGTTGCGTGAGGCTGGGATCGGGCAATTGATCATCGTTGGTGTGGCGACCAATAACTCGGTTGAGTCGACGGCGCGCACTGCGGGCAACCTGGGGTTCGACACATGGGTGGCAGAGGATGCATGTTTTACCTTCGACAAGGCCGATTATTTCGGCACACCGCGTACCGCTGAAGAGGTGCACGGGATGTCGCTGGGCAATTTGCATGGGGAGTATGCGACGGTGGTCGGCTCTTCACAGATTCTGGCGGCGGGCTGAAGTTTTGTAGTGTATGCGCCGCCGCCTTCGCGAGCAGGCTCGCTCCCACAGTGACCATATTTCTTCAGATGAAACGCGATCCCTGTGGGAGCGAGCCTGCTCGCGAAAGCGGTGTGTCAGGCGAAGAAGACCTTCGCCAGTGACATCAAGCGCCGTGGCACTTCTTGAATTTCTTGCCGTTGCCGCATGGGCAAGGGTCGTTGCGGCCGACGTCTTTCAGGGCGTTGCGCACCGGTTCCTGGTGGGCGTGGCCGCAGTTCGGGCCGTGGACATGGCCATGGTCGTGATCATGATGGTGGTCATGATCGTGGTTGCAGTCAGGGCCATGGACATGGGGTTGCTGGGTCATCGAGGTCACTCCGGAGTTAGATCGGCGGGGATTATCACGCCATTGCGCTCAAGGTGCACGTAGTGGGCGATGAATAAACCGGTTTCCATTTCCCCCTGCAATCGATAGGGAATCTGCTGGTTCGGATTTTTCAGCAGTTTCACCACGTGTTTGACCTTCGGCCACAGGTTGGTGCGGATCGGCACTTTGAAGTAAGCGCTGCGCTTTGGCCCGACGGTAAACCAGTGCTCATGCTCGCCTTCGGTGAGCAGCATGTCGGCCAGGTGAATCCGGTATTCGAGGCCACGCACGGTCAGGTCGCTGTCGTTGGGATTGTCGACGCGAAAGTGCAGGATGAATTTCTGTTCGAGCAGTTTGGCCCGCACCACCTCGACTTTCACCAGATGCACGGCGGGCTCGACGCTGTCGTCGCTGAACCACGAGGCACAGCCGCCGAGGTTTACGATCAGCATCAACAGCAGAAAATGTAGTGCGCGCCGACGACCGAGCATGAAATTGACTCCCTTTGTGCCCAGTCTAGACCTTAAAAGATTTCAGCCTTCGGCTAATCCCGTGTAGGAGCGGCCGAAGGCTCGGGCCGCGATCGGACGATCTTTTGATCTTCAGCTCAAGCGCCGAAATAACCCGAACAACACTTCTTGAACTTCTGCCCGCTGCCACACGGGCAGCCGTCATTGCGCCCCAGCTTCATCTGCACCGTAGGATCGATGAAGTACCAGCGCCCGCCGTTCTGAACAAAGGATGAGCGCTCGCGATGGCTGTGCTCGCCCTGGCTGTCATGCCAGCGCGCGGTGAAGGTCACAAAAGCGTGTTCCGGCTGGCCGCCGAGCACTTCCGAGCTTTCCACCTCAAGACCAAGCCAGGTGCTTTGCGCACTCCAGTCGCTGATCGATTGTCGGTTCAGTCCCGCCTGCTGCGCGGGCAGGGTAGTCGCTACCAGATAATCGACCAGCCCCAGCACATAAGCGCTGTAGCGCGAGCGCATCAGGGCTTCGGCGCAAGGCGCCGGGTGGCCGTCGTGATAAGGACCGCAGCAGGCATCCAGCAGATTGCCGCTGCCGCATGGGCAAATGGCTGTACTCATTGCATTACCACCAGTATTTCCCGAAGTTTTCCGGATTGGCCCAGAAGCGTGAATTGAGCCAGTCGGGGACTTGTTTGTAGTCAAGCAGATCGTAGGTGAACAGGGTCAGCACCTGCGCGTCGCGCTGAAAACGCTCGCTGGCCTGCAGGGCCAGCGAATAGAAATCGGTTTCCTGCCAGCCACTGGCCGCCAGATCCGCCAGCACCGCGATGCGACTGGCGTTGAGATTGCGAATGCCGCCCAACAGGTTCAGGCCATCGCGTTTGGGCAAATGTTCCAGGCAATCGACTATCAGCGCCAGATCGAAGCGTTGCGCGGCCAGCTCAGCGGGTAGTGCGCCGGGCGCGGCATGGGCGACCACGGTGTCGGGGTGCGCGTCCTTGAATGCGCTCAAGGCGGGAAACTCGCTGGCGCCGATCAGCAGCAGACGGGCCGGGGCGTAGCGATCCAGCAAAGCGGCCAACGCCTGTTGTGGCGTGCGCGAAGAAATGGCGGCGTTCATCGAAGCTCCTCAGTCAGACCGCCAAGACTAGCCTGCCAGACCGCGTCGGCAAAGCGCCCGGTGGCGGCGGTTTTCGCCCAAAGAGGCAAACCCCTGTGAACACGGTCGCAAACAGCGGTGGCCTATTGCTGGCGGAGATTAAAACTCCGGTCTTTACTCCCTGAATCGGTTTTAAGCCGATCCCTCAGGAGAAAACTAGATGAGCATAGTTCGGACAGCATTACCCTTGGTTCTGCTAACCAGTGTGTTGACTGGTTGTGCAGGTTTGCAGAAAACCGACTGGCCGACCTGTGCGGCGGTCGGTGGTGTGGTCGGTGCCGGTCTCGGCGCGACGGAAAGCGCTTCGTGGGCCGGTTATGGTGCACTGATTGTCGGTGGTACGGCAGCGGCCTATTGCTGGGTGCATGGTGATGGTGATGAAGACGGCGATGGTGTGCCGGACAGTCGCGACAAGTGCCCGGGTACGCCTAAAGGGGTGCAGGTCGATGCTGACGGTTGCCCGCCACCGACGCCTGCGCCAGTGGTCGAAGAAGCGGTTGTGGTCAAGGAAGAAACCATCGTCATTCGTGATGTGCATTTCGAGTTCGACAAAGCCACGCTGACCGGCCCTGACAAGCAAGTGCTGGACAAGGTCGCCGATCGCCTGAAACAGGAATCCTCTACCGCGCAACTGACCGTGACCGGTCACACCGACAGTGTCGGCAGCGATGCCTACAACAAGAAACTGTCGGATCGTCGTGCGCATTCGGTGGTGGAATACCTGATCCAGCAGGGCGTGCCACGTGCCAGCTTCGTTTCGGTGTCGGGCCTTGGTGAAAGCCAGCCTGTGGCTGACAACAAGTCGGCTGATGGTCGTGCGCAGAACCGTCGCACCGAAATCAAAATCGTCCGCTAGCCCCTCTCGCATCCGCGGCTTGTGCAGTCGCGGATGCGGGTCTTTACTCCTGTGTAACCGGTATGGGCCGGTACACAGGAGCGTTCACAAATGCGTCTTTTCTCAAGGTCCGTCTTGCCGGTGCTGCTGCTAGGCAGCTTGCTCACCGGTTGTGCCACTCACAGCGATGGCACCGCCCCCCTCAATCAACGTACGTGGCCGATCTGCAGCCTGCTTGGCGGCCTGGTCGGCGGCGGTCTTGGCGCCATTGAAAGCGCCGGCTGGGCCGGTGGCGGCGCGGCATTGGGTATCGTCACCGGCGGGCTGATCTGTTACGCCCAGGATGGCGACGAGGACAGCGACGGCGTATTCGACCGGCGCGACCGCTGCCCCGACACACCGGAAAATACCGAAGTCGATCACCGTGGCTGCCCGTTGCCGCAATATCCGGCGGCAGTCAAACCGGTCGAACCGGCGCCGCAAACCGAAGTGATCACCTTGAGCGATGCCGGCAACGTGCTGTTCGATTTCGACAAGTCCGATCTGACCCCGGCGGCCAAAGCCCAGCTCGACACCTTGATGGACAAACTGCGTAATGCCGATGTGGTCAGTATCAAGGTCATCGGGCACACCGACAGCAAAGGCTCCGACGCCTATAACCAGGCTTTGTCCGAGCGGCGCGCGAGCAGTGTTGCAGCGTACTTGCTCAGTCAGGGCCTGGCGCCGAACAAGCTCACCAGCGAGGGCCGAGGCGAAAGTGAGCCGGTCGCCGATAACGCCAGCGATGAAGGTCGCGCGGAAAATCGCCGGGTCGAGCTGCATATCAATCGTTAGGAAAGGTCTGTAGTCCGCCGGCTAGAGCTGCCGGGTCGAAATCATCGGCCCGGCAGCCATTTACCCGGCGTTTGTAGAAATTTCATTTTTCCCTCTGGCTTATCCCCCGCAGAAGCCGGTACTGTGCGTGCAAAGAATAATTCGCAACACGGGGGAGCGTATGAAGGTGTTCTGGGGGCTGGGGCGTTTGCTGACCCTGCTGTTCTGCTGCGTGGTACTGGCCAATCAACTGGTGCCGTTTGTTCATCCGCTGCATCTGCTGGTCAATCTGGCCGGCGCTCTGTTGTTGCTGATTCATCTACTCGAAGTGCTGCTGTGCAACCGCAGCCTCAAGGGCCGTCCGCACCCTTGGCGTGATCGTGGCCGCATCCTGTTGTTCGGCGTTTTCCACCTGCAAACCATCCCGGCCCCGGCCGCTCCGGAGGCTTCTTCCCATGCGTAAACTCTGCCTGCTCGCTGCATTCATCAGTCCACTGGCCTGCGCGCAGGTGGTCAACGTGCAAAGCAATTCTTTGATGCGCTTGCCCAACACCACCAGCACGCTGCAACTGGAGAAACTGGAAGTCGCCGATTACGGCACCTTGCTGATCCCGTCGAATGTGACCGAATTGAACATCGATGAGCTGCGTCTTGGCCACGAAGCACGTATTGCTATCGTTCCGGCTGAACAAGCGCTGGAAGTGAAGGTCAAGCGCGCTGAATTGAGCGAGGGCAGCCAGATCACCGCGCGCGGCGCCCCCGGCACTTATGAAAAAGCGGCCCGGGCCGGGCGCAATCTGAATCTGCAATTCCAGGCCCTGAGCGCGCCGCAACTGACGGTCGATGCCCGTGGCGGCAGGGGCGCGCCGGGTTTCGTCGGCCTCGACGGCGGCAACGGTGAAGACCCGGGCTGCACCTATGGATCGGCCGGCCACGGCGCCGATGGCAGTGACGGCAGCGATGGCCAGCCAGGCGCGCCGGGTGCGCTGGTGCGACTCGCCGTACCACGGGATTTCCCTGCCGAGCTGATCAAGGTCAACGTGGCTGGCGGTGCCGGTGGCCCGGCGGGTGTCGGTGGTAAAGCAGGGAAGGGCGGCAAATCCAAGGGCTGCCTGGTCTACCGCGCTGACGGCGGCAAGAACGGCAAGGCCGGCGCGGATGGCCAGCCTGGGTCGGAGGGAGCGGCGGGTTCGGTTACCGTGCAACGGCTCTAAAACTGCGACCCACTCTCTGATCAATAAAATGCTTTGGTGAGTGAAGATCTTTGGTGAGTGAAATTATGTGGCGAGGGGATTTATCCCCGCTGGGTCGCGAAGCGGCCCCGCTCTAAAAATCAAAAGCGGGACTGCTACGCAGCCCAGCGGGGATAAATCCCCTCGCCACAACTGTGTTCACAGTAGAACAAGAGTGCGATTCAGAGCATCGGTCTCGCCGCCGCCACAGCCACCAGCACCAACCCGACCAGCAGATTGAGCCCCACCACCCGCCGAATCCGCCCCAGCACTGCCGCACCCGCCGGCCAATCCTTCGCCTCAACCGCCTTGCGCAATTCCGGCAGCATCAACCCCTGAATGCGGATGAACAGCGCCGTCATCACCACATACAAACCGATCATCACCTGCACATACTTCGGCGCGGTCTCGAAGCCGACCTGCTGCAGATGCAGCATGCCCACGCCGCTGATCGGCAACAGGATCACCGCGACCCAGACCCAACGGAAAAAACCTTGAAACACTTCCACCCACAGGGTCAGGCGAGCGGGGCCGTCCAGAACCTTCACAGCCGCAGGGCGCAAGACCATCCAGGCGAAAAACATGCCGCCAACCCACATCAATGCAGCAAGGACATGCAGGGGGTAAACGAGGCTAAAAGGTGTCATTGGGTCACTCCGTTCTGCGCGGGATCAATTAGCGGGGTATGATAGCCGCCGAATCAAACCACTGAAAATTTATCCAGCGTTTTGCGCCCGACACTCAATGATCAGCACTGAACTCAAAACCACGATCCAGGGCGCCTATTCGCGTTTTCTAGAGGCCAAGAGCCTCAAGCCGCGTTACGGCCAGCGCCTGATGATCGCCGAAATCGCCAAGGTCCTCGGGGATATCGACACCGACGATGAAGGCCGGCGCAGTGGCGACCCCGCGATTGTCGCGGTGGAAGCCGGCACCGGTACCGGCAAGACGGTGGCCTACAGCCTGGCGGCGATCCCTACGGCGAAACTGGCCGGCAAGCGTCTGGTCATTGCCACCGCGACCGTCGCCCTGCAAGAGCAGATCGTCTACAAGGACTTGCCTGACCTGATGCGCAACAGCGGGCTGAATTTCAGTTTCGCCCTGGCCAAGGGCCGTGGCCGCTACATGTGTCTGTCCAAGCTCGACATGCTCTTGCAGGAAGGCCACGCGCAAACCGCCACCGCGCAGTTGTTCGAGGAAGAAGGCTTCAAGATCGAAGTCGACGAGGCCAGTCAGAAGCTGTTCACCAGCATGATCGAAAAGCTCGCCGGCAATAAATGGGACGGCGACCGCGACAGTTGGCCTAACGAGCTGGAAGACGCCGACTGGGCGCGCCTGACCACCGACCACAGCCAGTGCACCAACCGTCATTGCCCGAACTTCGGCCAGTGCGCCTTCTACAAGGCCCGCGAAGGCATGGGCAAGGTTGACGTGATCGTCACCAACCACGACATGGTCCTGGCGGATCTGGCACTGGGCGGCGGCGCCGTGTTGCCCGATCCGCGCGACACCATTTACGTGTTCGACGAAGGTCACCATTTGCCGGACAAGGCCATCGGCCACTTCGCTCATTACACGCGCCTGCGCTCCACCGCCGACTGGCTGGAAACCACCGCCAAGAACCTCACCAAGCTACTGGCCCAGCATCCGTTGCCAGGCGATCTCGGCAAGCTGATCGAGCAGGTGCCCGAGCTGGCGCGGGAGATCAAGACCCAACAGCAGTTCATGTTCACTGCCTGCGAGCAGATCGCCGATTTCAAGCCCGGCGAAGACGTCGAAGGCCGCGAGCGCCCGCGTCATCGCTTTGTCGGCGGGGTGATTCCCGAGGACATGCGCGAAATGGGCATTGAGCTGAAAAAAGGCTATTCGCGCCTTAACGATCTGTTCCAGCGCCTGACCGACCTGCTCAAGGAAGGCATGGACGGTGAGGTCAATATCGGCATCGCCAGCAATCAGGCCGAAGAGTGGTATCCGCTGTTCGGCAGCCTGTTGTCCCGCGCTTCCGGCAACTGGGAATTGTGGACCGCGTTCACCGCCGAAGACCCGGAAGACAGTCCGCCCATGGCGCGCTGGCTGACCCTGGCCGAAAGCGGTTCGCTGTTCGACATCGAGGTCAACGCCAGCCCGATTCTGGCGGCGGAAACCTTGCGTCGCAGTTTGTGGAATGTCGCTTACGGCTGCCTGGTGACCTCGGCGACGCTGACGGCGCTGGGCACTTTCGACCGTTTCCGCATGCGCGCCGGCCTGCCGAAAAAAGCTGTCACGGCGGTGGTGCCGAGCCCGTTCCATCATGCCGATGCCGGCGTGCTGCGCGTGCCGGATCTGAAGGCCGACCCGCGCGATGCCGCCGCCCACACGGCGGCGATCATTCGCGAACTGCCGGATCTGGTCGAAGGGTCGCGCGGCACGCTGGTGTTGTTCTCCTCGCGCAAGCAAATGCAGGACGTGTTCGACGGTCTCGACCGCGACTGGCGCAAGCAAGTGTTCATTCAGGGCAACCTGTCGAAACAGGAAACCCTCAACAAGCACAAGGCGCGAGTCGATGGCGGTGATTCCAGTGTGCTGTTCGGGCTGGCCAGTTTTGCCGAGGGTGTCGATTTGCCGGGTGCCTACTGCGAGCACGTGGTGATCGCCAAGATTCCGTTCTCGGTGCCCGATGATCCGGTTGAGGCCGCGTTGTCGGAGTGGATCGAGGCGCGCGGCGGCAATCCGTTCATGGAAATCTCAGTGCCCGATGCCTCGCTGAAACTGGTTCAGGCCTGCGGGCGTCTGCTGCGCACCGAAGAAGACCGCGGCACCATCACCTTGCTCGACCGGCGTCTGGTCACCCAGCGCTACGGCAAGGCGATCCTCAATGCGTTGCCTCCTTTCCGACGTGAAATATCCTGAGACGCGGGTGGGCCGATTGGCCCGCCGCGTTGTCTATCTCTCTGCCACCGCTTTTCCATTGGCCTTGACTGGTCGTTAGGGAGAACTCCGTTCTTATGATCCGCCGTTCGTTGCCCGCTGTTTTCGCCATGTTCTTTGCCGCGCCGTTGCTGGCCGCGCCCGCCGGTCAGCAGACGCTGTTCAACTTCGTGCGCCCGGCCGACGTGGTCAAGGTCGCCACGGAAAACGCCGATCTGCCGCAGGCCAATGCCGAACAGACCGCGGAAGGCGAAGTGCTGCGCCGGGTGACGTTCAACCCGGTCGCCCGCCCGACCTTGCGCCTGACTCCGCAGACCGGCGCTTGGGACTGGTCGCAGTCCGGCATGATGACCTTGCGTTTGCAGAGTGCGATGAACTGGGCGGTGACGGTTTATGTGCAGATCCAGAGCAACGATGGCCGCACACTGGTCAGCCGCGTCGATCTGTCCGCCGGCCCCGCGCAAACCTTGCTGGTGCCGCTGGTGGCGTCGACGCCGCTGAGCCAGGGCATGAAAGCCGGGCCGCCGATGCCGATGACCGTTGATGGCCAACGCATCTTGCTGGCCAGCAGCACCGGCGAGATCGACCGCAGCCAAGTGGTTTCGGTGAGTCTGTCGATGGATCAGCCGAAAGTTGCGCAGAGCCTGTTGCTCGAGCGTTTCGGCGTGCAGGACGGCGAGTCGGTGACGCGCGCGGTGTACGGTAATCTGGTCGACGCATACGGTCAGTCAACCCGCAGTAAATGGCCGGAAAAAGTCAGCAGCGACGAGCAACTGAAAAGCGCCGCCAGCAAAGAGCAGCAACAGCTGAATACATGGCTGGCCGAGCGTGAAAAGGCTTCGCTGGACAAGTTCGGCGGCTGGAACAAGGGCCCGGCGTTCAAGGCCAGCGGTTTCTTTCGCACGGAAAAACGCGATGGCCGCTGGTATCTGGTGACGCCTGCAGGCCACCCGTTCTATTCGCTGGGCGTCAACACCGTCAGCCCGCAGGTCAACCAGACCTACGTGGCTGGTCGTGAGTACATGTTCGAATCGTTGCCGAAGAACGACGACCCGCTGGCCGCGCATTTCGGCGAGGGCGACAACCGTGGCGGCAACGGTGCCGATCAGGGCCGTGGCTACGGCAACGGCCGCTGGTACGACTTCTATGGCGCCAATCTGCAACGCCTGTACGGCGAACCGTGCAAGGCCGCCAGCGACAACAAGGCCGGGATTGCCGAAGCGGCAAAGGCGGGCGCGGCTGAGGCCGGCTCGGTGCAGGCTGCTGAAACCGCAGCGGTGCCTGCTGAGCCAAAATCCGGTATTGCCGAAGCGGCGCAGACCGATGCGGTGCAAGCGTCCAGCGAGGAAACCGCTCCGTGCAAAGCCAGAATTGATGAAGAACGCTGGACCCGCCATACCCTCGATCGGCTGCAAGCCTGGGGCTTCAACACGGTGGGCAACTGGAGCGCGCCGTCGCTGGCTGACGCTGAGCGCGTGCCGTACACCTTGCCGCTGTCGATCGTCGGCGATTACACCAGCATCAGCACCGGCAGCGATTGGTGGGGCGGCATGCCGGATCCGTTCGATCCGCGTTTCGCCATGGCCACCGAGCGCGCCGTGGCCATTGCCGCCCGCGATCACCGTGACGATCCGTGGCTGATCGGTTATTACGCCGACAACGAACTGGCCTGGGCTGGCCCTGGCGACGATCCGAAGGCTCGCTTCGCGCTGGCCTACGGCACGTTGAAAATGACCACCGACGTGCCGGCCAAACGCGCCTTTCTCAAGCAATTGCGCGACAAGTACCGCAATCAGGCCGGACTGTCCAAGGCCTGGGGTATCGAGCTACCGGCGTGGGAGTTGATGGAAGATCCGGGCTTCGTGCCGCCATTGCCGAACCCTGAGCATCCGGAGATCGAAGCGGATTTCAAATACTTCCAGAAGGTCTTCGCCGATACCTATTTCAAGACCATTTCCGATTCGCTGAAGTGGCACGCGCCGAACCAGATGCTCCTGGGCGGTCGTTTCGCCACCAGTACGCCTGAAGCCGTGGCCTCCTGCGCGCAGTACTGCGATGTGTTGAGCTTCAACATGTACACGCTCAAGCCGCAGGACGGTTACGACTTCGCCGCGTTGGCGGGGTTGGACAAGCCGGTGCTGATCACCGAATTCAACTTCGGCTCGGCCGACCGAGGGCCGTTCTGGGGCGGCGTGACGCAGTTGGCCAAGGAGGAAGATCGCGGCCCGGCCTATGCCAACTTCCTCAATCAGGCACTGAGCGAGCCATCGATTGTCGGCGTGCACTGGTTCCAGTATCTCGACCAACCGGTGACCGGGCGCTTGCTCGACGGCGAGAACGGCCATTTCGGTCTGGTCGGGGTCACTGACCTGCCGTATCAGGGCTTTGTCGAGGCGGTGCGTAAAAGCAATCTGCAGGCGCTGGAGCAGTTGGGCAAGGAGGCGCAGAAAACCCCGGCGGCGGAAGTGGAAGGCGGGCGCAAGGCCGAGGCTGGCAAAGCGCCGGGGGCCGCGCAGGCGGGTGGGCATTCGGGGAATGGTCACTAGGTTTCAGACCGCGTTATCGTTCTTCGCGAGCAGGCTCGCTCCCACAGGGGATCTGCGCTGCTGTTGAGATCCAGTGTGGGAGCGAGCCTGCTCGCGAAGGGATCAACACAAATTGCCGATCAACCGTCTGGCCCGCGCCTGTTCCCAAATCCCTCAAGGGCTGGAACAATGCGGGCCACTTTGTAGAGCGTTTTCGCGGGGGAGTTGCGGGTGCAGATTCAGGGACATTACGAGCTTCAATTCGAAGCGGTGCGCGAGGCTTTCGCCGCACTGTTCGACGATCCCCAGGAACGCGGCGCAGCCCTGTGCATCAAGGTCGGTGGAGAAACCGTCCTCGACCTCTGGTCCGGTACTGCCGACAAGGACGGCGCCGAAGCCTGGCACAGCGACACCATTGCCAACCTGTTCTCCTGCACCAAGACATTCACCGCCGTCACCGCGCTGCAACTGGTCGCTGAAGGCAAGTTGCAACTCGACGCCCCGGTTGCCCGCTACTGGCCGGAATTCGCCGCCGCCGGCAAAGAATCCGTCACCCTGCGCCAATTGCTCTGCCATCAGGCCGGCTTGCCGGCGCTGCGCGAACTGCTCGCCCCTGAAGCCCTTTACGACTGGCAAACGATGGTCGACGCCCTCGCGGCCGAAGCGCCATGGTGGACTCCGGGCACCGGTCACGGTTATGCCGCGATCACCTACGGCTGGCTGGTCGGCGAATTGCTGCGCCGCGCCGACGGTCGTGGGCCGGGCGAGTCGATCGTCGCTCGGATCGCCAAACCGTTGGGCCTGGATTTCCACGTGGGCCTGGCCGACGAAGAGTTTCAGCGCGTTGCGCACATCGCCCGTGGCAAGGGCAACGCCGGCGACGCTGCGGCGCAGCGCCTGCTGCAAGTGACCATGCGCGAACCGACTGCCATGACTACTCGCGCCTTCACCAATCCGCCGTCAGTGCTGACCAGCACCAACAAGCCGGAATGGCGACGCATGCAGCAACCGGCGGCTAACGGCCACGGCAACGCGCGCAGTCTCGCCGGGTTTTATGCCGGCCTGCTCGACGGCAGCCTGCTCGAGAGCGAGATGCTCGAAGAGCTGACCCGCGAGCACAGCCTTGGCGATGACAAGACTTTGCTCACTCGCACCCGTTTCGGCCTCGGCTGCATGCTCGATCAACCGGACGTGCCCAACGCCACCTACGGCCTCGGCCCACGCGCGTTCGGCCATCCGGGAGCGGGCGGCTCGATCGGTTTTGCTGATCCTGAGCACGATGTGGCTTTCGGTTTCGTGACAAATACCCTGGGGCCTTACGTTTTGATGGATCCGCGCGCGCAAAAGCTGGCGCGGGTGCTTGCCACTTGTCTGTAAAGCTTCAACAGAGGTTCCAGGGTCGGAACCTCGAAGGGATTTTCGTTTCAAAACGGCTGTTTATCCGGGCGAAAGTGCTCTGATTTTTCATTACTTCATTTTGTGGATTTTCAATGTCATCTAAAAAGACCCTCGCCCTGGCCCTGTGTGTAGCGATCACCGGTTGCGCACAGACTCCGAAAAACGATGCAGATGGCGGCAGTTGGTGGCCGTTCGGTTCTTCCGACAAAGTTGCGTCTAAAGATCCGGCTCCGGCCCCGGCTCCGCTGAAACCTGCGGCGACTGCGCCAGTGGCCAAGGCTGAGAGCAGCAACCCGTGGTACTGGCCGTTCGGTTCCAGCGACGAAGCGGTCAAGGCTGATCTGAAAGCCGAGGTCAAACCTGAAGCCAAACCGGTCGAGGTGGCCAAAGCCGAGGCGCAGTCCAATGGCAAATGGTGGTGGCCGTTCGGCGGCAAGGATCAGCCAACCGTCAAAGCCGTGCCGATGCCGGATCCGAAGGTGACTCAGGCCTGGCTGGATGACTACGAACCGCGTCTGCGTGAAGCGGTGAAAGACAGCAATCTGCAACTCGAGCGTCGCGACAACGTACTGGTGGTGACGGCGCCGGTCGAAGGCTCGTTCAATCCAGACCGCCCGGCGATGCTGCTGCCGGTCACCCTTGGCCCGTTCACTCGCGTAGCGAAAATCCTTGAAGCCGACCCGAAAACCGCAGTGCTGGTGCTCGGTCACAGCGATACCAGCGGTGCTGCGCCGGCCAACGTCAAACTGAGCCAGGAGCGTGCGCAATCGGTGGCGGCGATCTTCCGCCTCAGCGGCTTGCAACGTGATCGCCTGATGCTACGCGGCATGGGTTCCGAAGCGCCGCGTGCGGCCAACGACAGCGTTGAAGGCCGTGCCTTGAACCGTCGCGTCGAACTGCTGGTGACTCCGCAGAACACCATGGTTGCGCTGCTGAGCAAATACAACATGCCAGCACCGAAGCCTGTAACGATGGTCGCTGCGCAAGACGTCAAGCCAGTTGCCAAACCGGTTACCCCGGCGCCTGCGGCGAAAAAAGCCGCTGTGCCGGCGGCGAAAAAGGCGCCAGCCAAGAAAACCGCCGCCAAGGCTCCTGCGAAGAAGGCACCGGCCAAGGCTCCAGCGAAAAAAACTGCACCAGCCAAAGCCGCCGCGACCGACAAGAAAGTCGCCGCAGCCGACGCCGCCAAGAAGTGATCCGCTAACGAAAAGGAATCCGCCATGACCCAGGCTCTGGCCGATATGCGTCGCGACTACACCCGTGACGGTTTGACCGAGGCGCAAGCCCCGGCCGAGCCGTTTGCGCTGTTTCACCAGTGGTTCGCCGATGCGGTGAAAACCGAGCAGGCGCCGGTAGAAGCCAATGCCATGACCCTGGCCACGGTTGATGCCGACGGTCGTCCGCATTGCCGCATTTTGTTGCTCAAGGGCCTGGACGAGCAGGGCTTCACCTTCTTCACCAACTACGACAGCGCCAAGGGCCAGCATCTGGCGGCCAACCCGTTTGCCGCCATGACCTTCTTCTGGCCAACCCTGGAGCGCCAGGTGCGCATCGAGGGGCGGGTGGTCAAGGTCACGGCGCAAGAGTCTGATGCTTATTATCAAGTGCGACCGCTGGGCAGCCGCCTCGGCGCCTGGGCCTCGCCGCAGAGCCGAGTCATCAACGGTCGTGGCGAACTGGAAGATTTGCTCAAGGCCACCGAGCAACGCTTCAGCGACGGCCAGCCGCACTGCCCGGAACATTGGGGTGGTTACCGCTTGTTGCCCGAGCGCATCGAGTTCTGGCAGGGCAGGCCGAGCCGCCTGCACGATCGCCTCAACTACCGCCTCCAGGGCGCCGAGTGGATTCTGGAACGACTGGCACCCTGAGCAGTCTACCGAGCGACATAAACGCGGATGGCGCAGGATCGCTGATTTGACGCTACCTTGAGTGGACGCTCGCGGGCATCTGTACCAGGCCTGAATGGAAGCCAATTTTATCCGGATGGTGTCGTGACAGGCGCCAGGCCACGGGGTTTAATGAACACATGTTCTTTTGGAGTTGATGCTATGCGTAAGTCTGTTCTGCTGGTTGCTTCTTTTTCGACGATGGCGATGTTGCTGACCGGCTGCCAATCGAGCCTCACCGGCGACTCCTACTCCCGTGACGAAGCGCGTCGTGTACAGACGATTCGCATGGGCACCATCGAATCCCTGCGCCCGGTAAAAATCGAAGGCACCAAGACCCCGATCGGCGGCGCAGCAGGCGCAGTGGTCGGCGGCGTCGGCGGTAGCGCCATCGGCGGCGGCAAGGGCAGCATCGTTGCTGCGGTCATCGGCGCAGTGGCCGGCGGCCTGCTTGGCTCGGCCACCGAAGAAGGCCTGACCCGCACCCAGGGCGTAGAAATCACCGTCCGCGAAGACGACGGCAGCATGCGCGCCTATGTGCAGCAGGTTCAGGAGAATGAAGTATTCCGCGTTGGCGAGCGGGTACGGATCTCCACCGTTGGCGGAACCAGCCGCGTTTCGCACTAAGCGGGAAGCTGGGTAAAAGAAAACCCCGATCAGGTGACTGGTCGGGGTTTTCTTTGCTTGTGAATTGTTCATTCAGTATGTGGCGCAGGTGCCCATGAAGTATTCGAGGCCTTCTGGAAAGCTGACGTTGAGAAAGTTTTCCAATGCGGTTACCTGATCCTGAGTCAACAACAGCTCGCCGGGTTCCACCTCATCCAAGGGCTTTGATTCAATGAGCTGAGCCACTTTTTCATTCATCTCGCTGCCGGTGATATCCAGCTCGAATTGCAAGGAGTCATCTTGGACTTCGTCAGGGAAAAAAACGGCAATTAAAAGAAAGTGCATGGAGCTAATACTTTCGGGGCTGTTAGCCGTAGTCAAACGAAATTTGATAGTCGTGGACTCGCACATCGATTTGATGTTGAAAATACGGCTGAATTGTTGGCAGCCAGTTTTGAACGACGTTGAAGCTGCCATTATTGATGTTGTTGTCGGCGGAGATTCCCAAGGCGTTTAACACTGACCCGTCATCACCCAAATCTTTTGACGACTCTTCCCCCTGAAACTCCAAGGTTGCTGTGTCGTACCATTCCAATCTCAGTTCCAGTCCCATCTACCATTGATCACGGTAAACGAACGATACCTGATAGTCGTAAGAAGAAAATTGAATGGAATGCTGGAAGTGGGGCTGGAGAGTCTTGAGCCAATCGGCTTTTACATCAAATCCGCCGTTATTGAAGCTTTTCGACGGTAGGCCTAATGCTTCCATTAATGAGCCGTCCTCGCCAAAATCTTTCGACAGTTCCTCCCCCTCATCCAGTTCGGTTTGTTGTTCGTACCATTCGAGTCTGGCTTTGAGTCCCATGTAATCCTCATAAATATTTTTTAATACTACGGTTTTTTTTGGGTGGATCTATCTGTTCACCAGTTCTGTGGTCGTAAGAGCCTAAATGGCTACCATCGCTTGCGCGGTAGGCTTCAAGCTCGCCGAGTAAATAATCCCATTCATAAATTATTCGGCCTTTTGCATTGATCCAGCGATCCCGGAGCCCACCGTTGAACGGCGTTTTCTTTTTTGCTCTTCTTAAATCGGGAAAGGCTGTGATATCCGACGTTTCGGGAGCGGGGTGATAGGTATTGTCCGTCGCCCTGCGGTGGGTTTTGCACCCGGGGAATGTCCTTGTTCCGCGCCACTGATCGTCCCTTCCTTCACCATCGACAGCCCCTGAGAAGGGGCCGCACGACGTTATCGAAGCGGGGAAAGTGTGGCTGTAGGACGGGTCGCTAATGACGTGGGGATTGTTCGCTGCGTAACTGTAAGGCGAGAAATCTGTGGCGAGGGCCAAGCTCCCTCGCCACAGGGGTTATTGCAGTTGTGAATTCTTGCGACTCGCCGCCGCAGTCACCGCATAACCAATCACCGCCGCGAGGATCGAGCCGGTGAGGATGCCCATGCGATCCATACCGGCGTAATCACTCACGCCCGGTTCGAAGGCCAGCGAGCCGACGAACAGGCTCATGGTGAAGCCTATGCCGCAGAGGATCGCGACGCCGAGGACCTGGCCCCAGTTGGCGCCTTGGGGCAGGGCGGCGATGCCGATCTTGACCGCAAGCCAGGTCAGGCCGAACACGCCGATGGTCTTGCCCAACAGCAGGCCGATAGCAATGCCCATCGGTACGTCGTGGGTGAAGCTTTCGACGGTGACGCCGCTCAGTGACAGGCCGGCGTTGGCGAAGGCGAACAGCGGCAGGATGCCGTAGGCGACCCACGGGTGCAGCGCGTGTTCGAGGGTCAGCAGCGGCGACGACTCGGCGTTTTTCGTGCGCAGGGGAATGCAGAAAGCCAGGGTCACGCCGGCCAGTGTCGCGTGGACACCGCTCTTGAGCACGCAGACCCAGAGGATCAGGCCGATGATCATGTACGGTCCGAGCTTGACCACGCCGAGCCGGTTCATCGCCACCAGCGCGGCAATGCAAGCAGCCGCCAGGCCAAGGGACAGGGTAGAGAGTTCGCCGGAATAGAAGATTGCGATGATCACGATGGCGCCCAGGTCATCAATGATCGCCAGGGTCATCAGGAACAGTTTCAGCGACACCGGCACGCGTTTGCCGAGCAGGGCCAATACGCCGAGGGCGAAGGCGATATCGGTGGCGGTCGGAATGGCCCAGCCACTCAGGGCCGCGGGGTTGTCGCGATTGAGGAACCAGTAGATCAGCGCCGGCACCAGCATGCCGCCGATCGCCGCTGCGCCAGGGAGGACGATCTGCGAAGGCTTGGACAATTGGCCGTCGAGCACTTCGCGTTTGACTTCCAGACCGATCAGCAGGAAGAACATCGCCATCAGGCCGTCGTTGATCCACAGCAGCAGGGGTTTGGCGATTTTCAACGCGCCGATCTGCGCCACCACCGGGGTGTCGAGCAGGCCGGTGTACAGCCACGACAGCGGTGAATTGTTGATGATCAGCGCGAGAACGGCTGCGGCGATCAATAGCAGACCGCTGGCGGCTTCCAACTGAAAGAAACGCGTGAAAGTGCTACGCAGAGGCAAGGTCGCTCTCCATCGAATCAAGAAAAAGGTGAAACACCCTAACCCGTACCGTTAGTTGTTAAAACAAAAGTTATATTCTTTTTTGTTATATGGCGTTACAGACTGTCTCGCTCGGGCAGCACTGAGCCTAGCAGTTGCCTGACACATTGAGACTCAGCTGTATCTTTGCCGCCTGCGGGATTTTTCCTAAGCTTGCGGCAGACCTTTTTCAGAAGACCGATCTTCTGCCTGATTCAACGAGAACCGAAACCATGAGCGACAACCGACAGTGGGCCCGCGAAGCCATCCGCATCATCGAGGCGGACTTCCAGCGCAGCGCCGACACCCACCTGATCCCTTTGCCGCTGCCCGGTTTTGCCGGCATCGAGTTGTATTTCAAGGACGAATCCAGCCACCCGACCGGCAGCCTCAAGCACCGCCTGGCCCGCTCGCTGTTCCTTTACGCGCTGTGTAACGGCTGGCTCAAGCCCGGCGCGCCGGTGATCGAAGCATCCAGCGGCTCGACGGCGATTTCCGAAGCGTATTTCGCGCGCATGCTCGGTTTGCCGTTTATCGCGGTGATGCCCGCGACCACCTCGAAAGAGAAGATCGCCCAGATTGCCTTTTACGGCGGGCAGAGCCATCTGGTGCAGGATCCGACGCAGATCTACGCCGAATCCGAGCGCCTGGCCCGCGAGCATGGCGGTCACTTCATCGATCAGTTCACCTACGCCGAACGTGCCACCGACTGGCGAGCGAACAACAACATCGCCGAGTCGATCTTCCAGCAGATGCGCTACGAAAAACACCCTGAGCCGACCTGGCTGATTTCCAGCCCCGGCACCGGCGGCACCACCGCGACCCTCGGCCGTTACGTGCGCTATCGCCAGCACTGCACCCGCGTGTTGTGTGCCGATGCCGAGCGTTCGGTGTTCTTCGATTTTTACCAGACCGGAGATGCCAGCCTGCGCCTGGACTGCGGCTCGCGCATAGAAGGCATTGGCCGGCCTCGGGTGGAAGCGTCGTTCCTGCCCAAGGTGATCGATGCGATGGTCAAGGTGCCGGACGCCTTGTCGCTGGCGGCCATGCATTATCTGGCGCAGCGTTTGGGGCGGCATGTCGGCGGGTCGAGCGGGACCAATCTGATCGGTGCGCTGATGGCAGCGCAGCAGATGAAAGCGGCGGGGCAGTCTGGGTCGATCGTGGCGATCCTGTGCGATGGCGGCGAGCGTTATGCCGACACTTATTACGACCAGGAATGGTTGAAAGCGCAGGGTTACGAACTGGGTGAGTTGATTGCAGCAGTGGCGGCGAGTGCCGAGCGCGGGGAGGCGCTGCCGACCTCGGTGCTGCGCGCCAACATCTGAAGAAACGCAAAAACCAATGTGGGAGCGAGCCTGCTCGCGAAGGCGTCATCTCATTCAACATCATCATTGACTGAAATAGCGACTTCGCGAGCAAGCTCGCTCCCACAGGGTTTGTGTTGTGTCAGCTTATGCGGATCAGGCTTCCAGGCCGAGGATATCGCGAGCCACTGCCTCGGCAATGCGAATCCCGTCGACACCCGCCGAGAGAATCCCGCCGGCATAGCCCGCGCCTTCACCGGCCGGGAACAGGCCTTTGACGTTCATGCTCTGCAGCGACTCGTTGCGGGTGATGCGCAGCGGCGATGAAGTGCGCGTCTCGATCCCGGTCAGCACGGCGTCGTGCAGCGAATAACCGCGAATCTGCTTCTCGAACGCCGGCAAGGCTTCGCGGATCGCCTCAATGGCAAAGTCCGGCAGCGCCAGCGCCAGATCGCCCAGCGCCACGCCCGGCTTGTACGATGGCTCGACCTCGCCCAGTTCGGTCGACGGCTTGCCGTTGATGAAGTCGCCAACCAGTTGCGCCGGGGCCTTGTAGTCGCTGCCGCCAAGGATGAACGCGTGGGATTCCAGGCGCTCCTGCAACTCGATACCGGCGAGCGGGCCGCCCGGATAATCGACTTCCGGGGTGATGCCGACGACGATGCCGGAGTTGGCATTACGCTCGTTACGCGAGTACTGGCTCATGCCGTTGGTGACCACGCGATTGGGCTCGGAGGTGGCCGCGACCACGGTGCCGCCCGGGCACATGCAGAAGCTGTAGACCGAACGCCCGTTCTTGGCGTGGTGCACCAGTTTGTAATCGGCAGCGCCAAGTTTCGGGTGGCCAGCGTATTTGCCCAGGCGCGCGCGGTCGATCAGCGACTGCGGATGTTCGATGCGGAAACCCACCGAGAATGGCTTGGCTTCCATGAACACGCCACGGCTGTGGAGCATGCGGAAGGTGTCGCGGGCACTGTGGCCGAGGGCCAGAACCACATGCTTCGAATGCAGGGTTTCGCCGCTGGCCAGTTGCACGCCGACCAGTTGGCCATCTTCGATCAGCACGTCGCTGACGCGCTCCTGGAAGCGCACTTCACCGCCCAGTTCGCGGATCTGCTCGCGCATGTTTTCGACCATACCGGTCAGGCGGAACGTACCGATGTGCGGCTTGCTGACGTAGAGGATTTCTTCCGGCGCACCGGCCTTGACGAACTCGTGCAGGACTTTGCGGCCGAGGAATTTCGGGTCCTTGATCTGGCTGTACAGCTTGCCGTCGGAGAACGTGCCCGCGCCGCCTTCGCCAAACTGTACGTTGGACTCGGGATTGAGCACGCTTTTGCGCCACAGGCCCCAGGTGTCCTTGGTGCGCTGGCGGACTTCGGTGCCGCGTTCGAGAATGATCGGTTTGAAGCCCATCTGCGCCAGCAGCAGGCCGGCGAAGATGCCGCACGGGCCGAAACCGACGACGATCGGCCGCTGGCCGAGATCGCTCGGTGCCTGGCCGACGAATTTGTAGCTGACATCCGGCGCCACGTTGACGTTACGGTCGTCGGCGAACTTGCTCAACACTCTGGCCTCGTCGCGTACGTTGAGGTCGATGGTGTAGATGAAGCACAGTTCGGAGGACTTTTTGCGCGCGTCATAGCTGCGCTTGAACAAGGTGAAATCGAGCAGATCATCACTGGCGATGCCCAGGCGTTGCACGATGGCGGTGCGCAGGTCTTCTTCGGGATGGTCGATTGGCAGCTTGAGTTCAGTGATTCGTAACATGGCGGGGATCCGGATTCGCGGGGCGCACAACTGCGCCAGGGCGTTTAAAGGCGGCGATTATAAGCCGCCGCGAGCGGATCCGTGGGGGAAAAACGATCAGTCGTTGCGTGCGCCGCCGAAATAGCCGCAGCCGCGCTGCACCTGACCGTCGATGCGCAACTCGGCGCTCATGTGCTGCACGCTGCCGGTGCTGCTGTCGACGCAGCGCTGTGGCGCGACCCACAGTTCGATGCGCTGGTTGTTGGCTTCGCTGCTGAGATTGAAGCGGCCGTCGCCCAGTTGCTCTTCCACATACGGCACCGCCAGTGGAGCCTGGCCGTCGCGCTCGATGACCATGCCTTTGCCGCTGACTTTGACGTTCCATTCCGGGCCATGGCCGGCGGCGCGCAGGATCAGCAGTTTGAAATTCGGATCGTCGCAGGCCGTGCCCGAGCGCTCGACGCGATACAACTGGCCGAGGTCGAGACGGTCGCCGGAGACCTTGCCGCGCACATCGGCAAACAGCTTGCCCTGTTCGTCGGCGAGTGTAGCGGCCTCTTGCAGGACGCTGGTGCCGCCGATGTCGTTGACCACCAGTTGCCGCTGCTCCTGGCACGGCTGGAACACCAGTTTGCCGTCGGCGGCGGTCAGTTGCCCCTGCATTCGCGTCTGCCCGGCATGGGACACACTTTCACGCTGGCCGTCGAACAACTGGCAGGCGGCAAACATCGGCAGCAGGGTAACGAGGACGATCAAACGGGCAACACGCATCTTTGGCTCTCCAGACAGGTGCTGCCACGTTACGCAGCCTGACCGTTCATCACAAGGGCCTTAACCCACGTGAAACGTCTGCCCTGTTTGCAGTCCTTCGACACTTTTCGCGTAGGCCAATGCCACTTCCGCTGCAGGAACCGGCTTGAAGCCACGGAAGTAGGGCGCGTATTTGCCCAGGGCTTCGGTCAGCACGGTCGGGCTCACCGAGTTTACCCGCAGGCCACGCGGCAGTTCGATGGCGGCGGCGCGGACGAAGCTGTCGAGGGCGCCGTTGACCAGAGCTGCCGAGGCGCCGCTGCGAATCGGGTCGTGGCTGAGCACGCCGGTGGTGAAGGTGAACGAGGCGCCGTCATTGGCGAACTCGCGGCCGATCAGCAGCAGATTGACCTGGCCCATCAACTTGTCTTTCAGGCCGAGGACGAAGCTGTCCTCAGTCATCTCGTCGAGCGCTGCAAACGTCACGTTGCCCGCCGCGCAGATCAACGCATCGAACTTGCCGGTCTGTTCGAACAGCTTGCGGATCGACGCGCTGTCGCTGATATCCACCTGCAAGTCACCGCTGTTGCGACCGATACGAATGACCTCGTGGCGTTGCGACAACTCTTTGTTCACCGCCGAACCGATGGTGCCGCCTGCGCCTATCAACAGAATTTTCATCGAGCTGTACCTCATGTGTGTGAATGAGGTTTCAGTCTAGAGTGGTTTTTTCTGCGGATAAGCGCACTAATAGGCAACCTTTGGTTTTCAAATGGAAACAATCCATGAGCGAAATGGATGACCTTGCTGCTTTCGCCGTACTGATCGAAGCCGGCAGTTTTACCCTCGCCGCGCAGCAGTTGGGCTGCAGCAAGGGGCAACTCTCCAAGCGCATCAGCCAGCTCGAAGCGCAATTCAGTGTGGTGCTGCTGCAACGCACGACCCGGCGCTTGAGCCTGACGGCGGCGGGGGCGGCGCTGCTGCCGCAGGCTCAGGCGCTGGTGGTTCAGGTCGAACGCGCGCGGCAGGCGTTGGCGCGGTTGAAGGACGACATGGCCGGCCCGGTGCGGATGACGGTTCCGGTGTCGCTCGGCGAGACTTTCTTCGATGGCTTGCTGCTGGAGTTTTCCGGGCAGTACCCGGAGGTGCAGATCGAGCTGGAGTTGAACAACAGCTATCGCGATCTGGCCCGCGATGGCTTTGATCTGGCGATTCGTGCCGAAGTGGCCAATGACGATCGGCTGGTGGCCAAGCCGCTGTTGGCGTGGCACGAAATGACCTGCGCCAGCCCGGCCTACCTTGAGCGCTTCAGCGAGCCGGCGACGCCGCATGCTTTGGCCGAGCATCGTTGTCTGCTCAACAGCCATTACAGCGGCCGCGAAGAATGGCTGTATCACCAGCAGCACGAGTTGTTGCGGGTACGGGTCTCGGGTCCGTTTGCCAGCAATCACTACAGCCTGTTGAAGAAAGCAGCGCTGTCCGGCGCCGGCATCGCCCGTTTGCCGTCGTATCTGCTGCAAGCGGAACTGGCGGACGGCCGCTTGCGCTGGTTGCTGCGCGATTACCAGACCCGACGCATGCCGATGTATCTGGTGCACCCGTATCAGGGTGGATTGCCGAAACGCACGCAGGTGCTCGCGGATTATCTGATGGGCTGGTTCAAGCGCAGTGGCGAAGCGCTGGATCGACTGCAGCGCTGATGTGATTTCCCTGTGGGAGCGAGCCTGCTCGCGAATGCGTCAGTTCAGTCGATACCGATGTTGAATGACACACCGCTTTCGCGAGCAGGCTCGCTCCCACAGGGAGGATCTTATTTTGCGAAACGGCGCGCGATCATCTGATCGATCGACAACCTGCCCGGCCCGGTCGCCATCAGGTACAGCAACACTGCCGCCCAGGTGCCGTGGGTCGGGTAAGCATCCGGGTAGACAAACAGTTGGATAGTCAACGTCATGCCGAGCAATGCCAGCGCCGAAAACCGTGTGGCGAAGCCGAGCAGGATCAACAGCGGAAACACATGCTCGGCAAACGCCGCCAGATGCGCGGCAATTTCCGGCGAGAGCAGCGGCAGGTTGTACTCGCTCTGAAACAGCGGAATCGTGGAATCGGCCAAACGTGGCCAGCCCAGTTCAAAAGTGCCGTCAATCAAATCGACGGCCAGTCCTTCGACCTTGGTTTGCCCGGATTTCCAGAACACCGCAGCGATGGAAAAACGCCCGATGAGGGCAATCAGGCTGTGCGGGATTTTTTCCAACAGCGCGATGACGCGCAAGACCAAAGCGTTCATGGCAACTCCTTGTAATTCAGCTGGGTGATCGCGTTATGCGCAATCAGTAAGGCGAGGGTTTGGGCGAGATCGAACGGCGGGCTGTTTTCTGCCGCCGCGAGCAGTGGCGAGCCCTGGAGCAGATGACCAATGAACACGCTCGCACCCGGTTCAAGAGCGAACACCTCAACGTCGAGACCATTGCGCAGCACCAGGGCATGCTGGCCTTGATTGAGGCCAATGCCCGCCAGACTTGGCTCCTGCTGATGCGCGGCCCAGATCGCCACCACCGCGAAAGCAGAGTCGAGCAGGTGCAGCGAGGGATGCAGTTCGAAACACAGTTCACTCAGCGACTGCGGATCGGCCAGCGCGGCACTGACTTGTTCAGGCCGGATCGGCTGCGCATCAGCGGCGTGGTAGGCGACAGTGCGCAGATGCTCAAGCCGCGCAACATCAGCCACATAAGGCACGCCGGCGATGGGTTCAAACTCTGCGATGAAGTCGGCGAAGTCTTCGCCATAGCGGCTCATCAACGGACTTTGTGGCGGCTGACTCTGGACGAAAATCGCCGCCATGGCGCGGAAGAACTCCTCGCCGACCAATTGCAGCACCACCGGATAGCTGTCGGCCAGGGCATTGATCAACGAGCTCTGCACGTTGTTGCGATAGACCGCAAAACGTCGCGACGGATCGGCGCCGTTGCGGCTGCACAGGCCCTTGGGATACGGCAGTTGCGCATTGAGCAGGGCGGCGGCGAAGTCCGCTTGCGTGCTCATGCCGCACACTCCGCGCGCCGCAACAGCGTCTCGGCTTGCTGCGCTTCGGCGAGCAAAACGTCGAAGGCCGGCACCTGATTATCACGTTCGATCAGCGTCGCCACCGGGCCGATACGTTGCAGCACTTGCCGGTACAGATCCCAGACGGCCTGATCAATCGGCGCGCCGTGATCGTCGATCAGCAAGCGGTCGCCGAGGTTGTCGCAATCTTCAGCGAAGCCGGCCAGATGAATCTCGCCGACCGCGTGCAGCGGTAACGCATCGAGGTAGGCCAGAGGATCGCGCTGATGGTTGATGCACGACACGTAGACATTGTTGACGTCGAGCAACAAGCCGCAGCCGCTGCGGCGGATCACTTCGCCGATGAACTCGGCCTCGTCGATCGTCGAGTGCTCAAATCCCAGATAGGTCGCCGGGTTCTCCAGCAGCATCGGTCGTTTCAGCGTGTTCTGCACCTGGTCGATGTGCGCACAGACGCGGTTCAGTGTCGGCGTGTCGTAAGCCAGTGGCAGCAGGTCATTGAGGAACACCGGGCCGTGGCTCGACCACGCCAGATGTTCGGAAAAGGCTTGCGGTTGATAGCGCTCGATCAGCTCGGCGAGGCGTTTGAGGTGCTGGCCGTCCAGCGGGCCTTCGCCACCGATCGACAGGCCCACGCCGTGCAATGACAGCGGGTACTGTTGGCGAATCAGACCGAGAAAATGATGAAAAGGGCCGCCGGCTACCATGTAGTTTTCGGCGTGGACCTCGAAGAAACCGAGGTCCGGTACGGAGCCGAGCACTTCGAGGAAGTGCCCGGTCTTGAGCCCCAGCCCGGCGCGGGCAGGGAGCTCGGTGCGAGCTGCCTGAGTGCGCGGCAGGGACGGTTCGTGATGACTGAACATGGGCGTCACTCAGGCAGGCCGTGGATCAGGACTTGGCTTTGAAGGCTTCGAGCTGACCGAAACCGGTCGGCGAGGTTTTGCTTTCAGTGGTGGCGCAGGTGCCTTTCGGAACGAGCTTCCAGGCGTTGGCCTGATAGTCCATTTTCGCCGTGCCGGCGCAGGTAGTCCCGGCACCTGCGGCGCAATCGTTCTTACCCTTCATGGCCACGCCGAAGCATTTTTCCATGTTGGCATCGGCGGCCTGGGCGGTGGAGACAGTGGCGATGCTCAGAGCGGAACCGAGGGCCAGAACCAGGGCGGTAGCGGACAGGGTACGGGTAGTCGCAGTCATGATGTTTCTCCAGTTTTTTATCAGGGTTTCTGCAAGCGGTTTGCGCTTGCTTGTCCCTCTAGAGAACGGGTGGGGGGATGCGTTACAGGCGGGGCGAGAAATTTATGAAAAATTTCGGATTCAGCTGTATCCCTGTGGGAGCGAGCCTGCTCGCGAAGGCGGTGTGTCAGGCACCCATAATGTTGAATGACAGAGCGCTTTCGCGAGCAGGCTCGCTCCCACAGGGTTACCTTGGTGGTGCTCAGGAAACAAAAAACGGCCCGAAGGCCGTTTTTTTGTGCAGCGATAACACTCAACCGCCGAGGTACGCCTCGCGTACCTTCGGATCGGTCAGCAGCGCTTCACCGGTGCCTTGCATGACCACGCGGCCGTTCTCCAGAACGTAGGCGCGGTCAGCGATTTTCAGCGCCTGGTTGGCGTTCTGCTCGACCAGGAACACCGTCACACCGTCCTTGCGCAGCTGTTCGATGATGTCGAAGATCTGCTGGATGATGATCGGCGCCAGACCCAGCGATGGCTCGTCGAGCAGCAGCAGCTTGGGCTTGCTCATCAGCGCACGGCCGATGGCGAGCATTTGCTGTTCGCCGCCGGACATGGTGCCGCCGCGCTGGTTGAAGCGTTCTTTCAGGCGTGGGAAAAGTCCGAGAACCTTGTCCATCTGTTCCTGATAGTCGCCCTTGTCGGTGAAAAATCCGCCCATCGACAGGTTTTCTTCCACGGTCAGACGGGCGAACACCCGACGCCCTTCCGGGACCACGGCGATGCTCTTGCGCATGATCTGCGACGAGTCCTGTCCGACCAGTTCCTCACCCATGTAACGGATGCTGCCGCTGTGCGCCTGCGGCGAACCGCACAGCGTCATCAGCAGCGTGGATTTGCCGGCACCGTTGGCGCCGATCAGCGTCACGATCTCGCCCTGACGGACTTCGACGTTGACGCTGTGCAGGGCCTGGATCTTGCCGTAGAAGGTGGAAACGTTTTCGAACTGCAGCATTTACGCTTCCCCCAGGTAGGCTTTGATCACTTCAGGATTGTCGCGGATCTGTTCCGGCGTGCCGTCGGCCAGCGGCGTGCCCTGATTGATCACGACGATGTGATCGGAAATGCTCATGACCAGTTTCATGTCGTGTTCGATCAGCAGCACGGTGACGTTGTGCTCTTCGCGCAACACACCGATCAACGCCTTGAGGTCTTCGGTTTCCTTCGGGTTCAGGCCGGCGGCCGGTTCGTCGAGCATGAGAATCCGCGGGCGGGTCATCATGCAGCGGGCGATTTCCAGACGCCGTTGCTGGCCGTAGGCGAGGGTGCCGGCGGTGCGGTTGGCGAACTCTTTGAGGTTGACCTTTTCCAGCCAGTACTCGGCAAATTCCATCGCCTCGCGCTCGCTTTTGCGGAACGCCGGGGTCTTGAACAGGCCGGACAGGAAGTTGGTGTTCAAGTGACGGTGCTGGGCGATCAACAGGTTCTCGACCGCAGTCATGTCCTTGAACAAACGCACGTTCTGGAAGGTCCGCACCACGCCTTTGAGGGCGATCTTGTGGCCCGGCAGGCCCTGGATCGGCTCGCCGTCGAGCAGGATGCTGCCGCCGGTAGGCTGATAGAAGCCGGTCAGGCAGTTGAACACGGTGGTCTTGCCGGCGCCGTTCGGGCCGATCAGTGCAACCACCTGCTTTTCCTTGACGGTCAGCGCCACGCCGTTGACCGCGAGCAAGCCGCCGAAGCGCATGCTCAGATTTTCGACTTTAAGGATCTCGCGGCTCATTTGCGCAACTCCATGTGTGGGCGTTGCATCGGCAGCAGACCTTGTGGACGCCAGATCATCATCAGCACCATCAGCGCACCGAACATCAACATGCGGTACTCGCTGAACTCACGCATCATTTCCGGCAACAGGATCATCACGATCGCCGCCAGAATCACACCCAATTGCGAGCCCATGCCGCCCAACACGACGATGGCGAGGATGATCGCCGACTCGATGAAGGTGAACGACTCCGGCGTCACCAGACCCTGACGCGCAGCGAAGAAGCTGCCGGCGAAACCGGCGAACGCAGCGCCCAGGGTGAACGCGGAGAGCTTGATCACGGTCGGGTTCAGGCCCAGCGCGCGGCAGGCGATTTCGTCTTCACGCAGTGCTTCCCATGCGCGACCGATCGGCATGCGCAGCAGACGGTTGATCACGAACAGCGCGGCCAGTGCGAGCAACAGCGCAACCAGGTAAAGGAAAATCACCTTGTTGATCGAGTTGTATTGCAGGCCGAAATACTCGTGGAACGTCTGCAGGCCTTCGGCGGCTTTACGCTCGAAGGTCAGGCCGAAGAACGTCGGTTTTTCGATGTTGCTGATGCCGTTCGGGCCACCGGTGATGTCGGTCAGGTTACGCAGGAACAGACGGATGATTTCGCCGAAACCCAAGGTCACGATCGCCAGATAGTCGCCACGCAGACGCAACACCGGGAAGCCCAGCAGGAAGCCGAACGTCGCCGCCATCAGGCCGGCAATCGGCAGGCAGATCCAGAAGCTCAAGCCGTAGTAATGCGACAGCAGCGCGTAGCTGTAGGCGCCGACGGCGTAGAAACCGACGTAACCCAGGTCAAGCAGACCGGCCAGACCGACGACGATGTTCAGGCCCAGGCCGAGCATCACGTAGATCAGGATCAGCGTTGCGATATCCACCGCGCCACGGGAGCCGAAGAACGGCCAGACCAGGGCGATCAGAATCAGCGCAATGATGAAATAGCGCTGGGTGGTTGGCAGGGTCAGGAAGTTGCTGGCCTTGGCCGGGATCAACGGCATGCCCGGCGAGGAGCGCCAGGCCTTGCTGATCTGCTGGTTGAACAGCACGCGCAGGAACATCAGCACCGAGCAGATCGCGATGGTCGCGAGTACCGCAGGGCTGGTGTTGTGCACTTCCAGATTGATGCCGACGATGGTCAGTTTCAGACCCAGTACCGGGTAGGCCACCGCCCACACCAGCAAGGCACTGAACAGTGCCTGTTTAAGATTCCTAGTCATACTTTCTCAACCTCCGGACGGCCCAGAATGCCGGTCGGACGGAACAACAGCACCAGAACCAGCAGGCCGAACGCAACGACGTCCTTGTACTGGTCGCCGAAGATATCGGCACCGAACGCTTCCGCTACACCGAGCACCAGGCCGCCGAGCATTGCCCCGGGGATGCTGCCGATGCCGCCCAGTACCGCAGCGGTGAAGGCCTTGAGGCCGACGAGGAAACCAGCGTTGGGGTTGATCACGCCGTATTGCATGCTCAGCAGCACTGCGGCAACGGCGGCCAGCGCAGCACCGATGACGAAGGTCAGGGCGATGATGTTGTTGGTATTGATGCCGAGCAGGTTGGCCATCTTGATGTCCTCGGCACAGGCGCGGCAGGCGCGGCCCAGACGGGAACGGGAGATGAACAGGGTCAGGCCGAGCATGGCGATCAGGGTCACCACAAACACCACGATCTGCATGTAGGAAATCAGCACTTCTTGTGCGCCACCCGGACCGAAGGCGAAGTTGCCCGGGATCAGGTTGGGGATAGCTTTGTCCTTGGAGTCTTGCGCCAGCAGAACGGTGTTCTGCAGGAAGATCGACATACCGATGGCAGAAATCAGCGGGATCAGACGGTTGCTGCCGCGCAGGGGGCGGTAGGCGATCCGTTCGATGCTGTAACCGTAGGAACTGGTGACGACGATGCTGGCGATGAACGCCGCGGTCATCAACAGCGGGACACTGTCGAGTCCCATCATGGTCAGCCCGGCGATGGCGATGAAGGCCACGTAGGAACCGATCATGTACACCTCGCCGTGGGCGAAGTTGATCATTCCAATGATGCCGTAGACCATCGTGTAGCCGATGGCGATCAGGGCATACATGCTGCCAACGTTGAGGCCGTTAACCAGCTGTTGGAAGAAGTGATAGAGGTCAGGCATTACAGCGCTCCTAAAAACCTGTACGCATTTCACTGGTGGAGTCATTTTCCCGCCCGGCCCCGTGGATCTCTATCCACTTCGAATCCGGGTTTTGCCAGCGAACCGCTGATGACGGTTTTGAGATTTTCAGGTGGGCCGACTGGCGGATCACGCCAGCGCGGCCCATACATTCGCAAAACAAAGCCCACGGCACGCCGTGGGCTTTATTGGCAGTCAGTCGGGCAAGGCCTTACTGAGGCGAAACTTCGGTTTTAGGTTTGCCGTTGTGCCACTCGTACACGACAAATTTGAAGTCCTTCAGGTCGCCCTTGTCGTCGAAGCTCAGGTCGCCGGTCGGGGTCTTGAACGAACCGGCGTGGATGGCTTCAGCCACTTTGGTAGCGTCTTCGGACTTGGCCGCCTTGATGCCTTCGGCAATCACGGTCACCGCCGAGTAGGACGGGAACACGAACGGACCGCTCGGATCTTCCTTCTTGGCTTTGAACGCGTCAGCCAGGGCAACGTTGGCCGGATCCTGATCGAAGGATTTCGGCAGGGTCACCAGCAGGCCTTCGGACGCGTCCTTGGCGATCTGGGTGATCGAGTCGTTACCCACGCCTTCCGGACCCATGAAGCGGGCTTTCAGGCCTTTTTCCTGAGCCTGACGCAGGATCAGGCCCAGCTCCGGGTGGTAGCCGCCGTAGTAGACGAAGTCGACGCCGGCTTGCTTGAGCTTGGCGATGATGGCGGAGAAGTCCTTGTCGCCAGCGTTGACGCCTTCGAAGACGGCAACCTTGGTGCCTTTCTTCTCGAGGGTCGATTTCACCGCGGTGGCGATGCCTTCACCGTACTGCTGTTTGTCGTGCAGCACGCCAACCACTTTCGGTTTCACGTGATCGGCGATGTAGTTGCCGGCGGCAGGGCCCTGGGCGCTGTCGAGACCGATGGTGCGGAAGATCATTTTGTAGCCACGGGCGGTGATGTCCGGGCTGGTGGCAGCCGGGGTGATCATGATCACGCCTTCGTCTTCGTAGATGTCCGAAGCTGGCTGAGTGGAGCTGGAGCACAGGTGACCGACCACGAACTTGACGCCGTCGTTGACGACCTTGTTCGCTACCGCTACCGCTTGTTTCGGATCGCAGGCATCGTCGTATTCAACGGCTTCGAGTTTCTTGCCGTCGACGCCGCCCTTGGCGTTGATCTGCTCGATGGCCATTTTCGCGCCACTGAACTGCATGTCGCCGTACTGGGCTACTGGACCGGTTTTAGGACCGGCGATACCGATTTTGATGGTGTCAGCTGCGAACGAATGGCTGGCAACCCCGGCCAGAACCATAGCGGCAAACAGTTTGGAAATCTGCTTAGTAGCCTTAGTCATAGTGCTCCACTCTTACTGTTGTATTTTTTAGAGTTCTGGCGCCGTAGCAGCAGAACCGGGTCAGATATCTTTGCGATACCCTCCGGAAAATGCCCCGGCAACTGTACCGGTACAGTGTAGAGCGCCGCTTGATCAACTGGGAAGCGGGCGCCACGGGGCAAAACTTGGGGGTGTCGCATTTTTGAATGAAAGAGACAGAATTGCGGCGGGGCAATCGGGGGCATATATCCCAAAAGGCAGCATTCCCTGGCGTTCCTGCTCTTTTCGTTCGGTGCAGCGATTTGCAACCGGGTTTTTCTGCCGGACCACCGACGTTATCATTCGCGTCGATTTCTTTTCCGGACAGCTCCCATGAATCAAGAACCTAGCACCCTCTATGCCAAGCTGCTTGGTGAAACGGCATCTATTACCTGGAAAGAGCTGGAGCCGTTCTTCGCCAAGGGTGCCCTATTGTGGGTCGACCCTGACCTGGATTTGATCGCCGCCGCCGAGGCCGTGGCCTCGGATGAAGGCGAGAAAGTCGCGGCCTGGCTGGCCGACGACAAGGTCGCCAAGCTGTCTGAAACGCGGGCACTGGATATTTTCGAACGTGATCCGCAGCTGTGGGCCGTGGTGGTTTCGCCGTGGATTCTGATCCAGGAAAGGGCGGCCGTGTAATTGCCCGCACTCTTTTGGTGCCTCGATTGCCGCACCGCAAGTGTGTAGCGGAGTAGCGTGATGGCACCTTGCCGTGGAGAAATGCCACGCCTCACGGTGACGTAAACGTAACGGGAACAGTTTATGGAGCGGCCTGAGGGTCGCTTAATTGTTTCTGGATGTTCGTAAGCTGAATTTGTCGGTGAGGTTGAGGGCGCCTTCGCGAGCAGGCTCGCTCCCACATTGGAGTGCACTTTCCTGTGGGAGCGAGCCTGCTCGCGAATGGCGCGACTCGGTGCTGGATCAGACCGAGTAAGTCTTCCCGGTATGGTTATTCAGCGAAATCACCTTGGTCTTGCCAATCCGGTGGCGGTAGATCTCGCGCAGGTACTTGATCGACTTCTTCACGCAATCACGCGACAGGCGAATGTCATTGATCGAGACGAACTTGTCCTTGTCGTTGATCAACTCACGGTATTTCTTTTCGTACATCGGTTTGATCGCGTACCAGTTGGTATCGAGGATCTTCGCCGGGTTTTCGAATTCGTTGAGCAGGTCGTCGATCCGCTCTTCGTCGAAGTCTTCCTGAATGATGAAGTCGAGAATCGAGTTATCCAGCGTCTCGTCGAAACGGTACGGGTTCTTCGCGAAGCAGCGCTTGATGAACGCCACGATCAAGGTCAGGAAATCGTCCGACAGGCATGGGCTCTTGGCGATCAGGGTGGTCAGCGACAGGTTGGCCGAAGCGCCGATTACCAGCGCATAGCGCTTGAGGGTGGTGTTGGGGAACAGGCTGTTGAGGTGGGTCTTCAACCGGTTCAGGTCCATGTACGACAGTTTGTAGTCTTTCGGCAGCGAGACGATCGACACCACCGACGAGCAATTCTTGAAGAAGTGCAAATCGTGCAGCGCGGCGGCGTCGTAGCCGGAATTCTTGTACTGCTCCAGCGAAGCGCGATAACGCTTGGATTCGATCGGCAGCAGGCTGATGCCTTCGATGGCCTGAGTGACCTTGTTGAAGTGCGGCAGGTCGATCGAACGGAAGAACAGGTCGTCGATGTTCAGGCGCTGCGGCTCTTTGTCGAAGACCTTGAACTTGTCGCTGCTCGGCGGCGGGGTTTCCGGGACTACCGATTCGGCGTAGGCAATCGCCACCGGCCCGGCCAGACTCATGAACAGGTCGTTGGCGTCCAGGCGGATGGTTTCGCCGATGTCGATGCCGGCACGGCGGAAGTAGTTCTGGTCGTAGTCGGTGGTGACTGCCTGCGCCGTCAGAATATTGAAGATCTGCTGCGAGATGTACTGGTTGGCGTGCTTCTCCATGGCATTGACATCAATGTTCTGGATATTGCCGTCATCGCTTTCTTCGGCGTAACGCATGATGTCGTTGGAGATCAGCATCATCGCATTCCACGGGCGGATACGCCCCATCACGCTGGCTTCGCTGCTGTCTTCGTTGGCGAAGTTGTAGGAGAAATCCCATTCCTCCGACAGGTATTTGCACAGCAGGCGCCCGGCGTTGATGTGCAGCGCCTCGGACATTTCGCTGCGGTGGTCGGAAATGTTCGGCAGCACGCAGATGCCGCTGGTGAAGATCGGCTCGAACACAAACGAATGACCGCTCTTGCCGTCATGCTCGTCCATCGGCTTGGTGTCGAAGGTCTTGTTCATGTACGAGTGCTGCTGGGCCAGACCGAACTCCGAGGCCATGCCCGAACCGGTACCGCCGCCGGCACTGAAGATCGAGAAATACAGGCGCGACTGGTTGGCCTTGATCCCGCAGCTGTCGATCAGGTACGAGTGGATCATTTTCCAGTCGGGGCTGGAGAAGCGCTGGGTGTCTTTGTTGAGGATGATCTTCGCTAGGTACTGGCCGAGGATCGGCGCATTACCGGCGCCACCGGCGTGGACTTCGGACAAGTCCATGATCTTCATTTTGCTGTAGTCGCGCAGGAAGCCGCTTTTCTCGCCCTTACGCGAGAAACGGATGCGCCCGGCGATGTCCTTGTCGAGGTCGCCAAGCATCACCAGCGGTTCGACCAGAAACACCGGTTTGGTCGATTTGCTGGTGCCGATGCGCAGGTTGTTCTTGATCCACTGCGCCGGGCTGTAGCCCTTGTCGGCCAGACGCCGGTCGGTCGGGCGGTCTTCGTTGTTGAATTCGTTGAGGTAGAACTTGCGCGCGTTGTACACCAGCTCCGCCACGTCGAGGGCGATGTTGGAGCCGCAGCGACCGAGGCCGATCAGGCACACCGAGGGAAATTCCTGATCGTTGTGCTGCTCGTTGTCGCCTTCCTGATGCGCCGGGCGCGGGAACACCGAATCGCGCAGGCCGTCGAGGTTATCGAGGATGCGGTCAGTGTTGGTTTCGGTGAAGTACAGATATTGCTGCGTCGACAGCGGACGCGAAGGCGGCGTCGGTCTGGATAATGACGCGCTGTTCGCGGCGGGGCTCAGGGTCAGATCGGCTGTTGCACTGGCGGGGTTGTTTTTAGAGGTCATGGTGCGCCATTTACCTGGACTGGGTTGGCCCGCCGAACAGTGCCGGCGAACCTCACGGAATAAGATCTCGCGTCTTGTGTGCGCGAATACGGCCCGGGCGTCGTAGTGCTGGCTCGTCTGATCGCCGGGCGGAATCCTTTCCTGATCGTTGATGAATCGGCCATGATTCGGTGATCTTTAATTGAAAAGAGGCGAAATGATGTCAACGCTACCTTCGTTGGGGTTTGCCGGAATCGGCCTGATGGGCCTGCCCATGTGCCGGCGTCTGCTGGCCGCGGGTTATCCGCTGACGGTGTGGAACCGCAACCCGGACAAGTGTGCACCGCTGGTTGCGGCCGGCGCCCGCCAGGTATCGAGCCCTGCCGAACTGTGCGCACACGCCGACATCGTCATGCTGTGTCTGGCCGACACTGCCGTGGTGCGTGAAGTGGTGTTTGGCGCTGGCGGTGTTGCCGAAGGTGCGAAAAACGGCCAGCTATTGGTGGATTTCTCCAGTCTTGAACCGACCGCGACTCGCGAGATGGCCGCAGCGCTGGCCGAGGAAAGCGGCATGGGCTGGCTTGACTCCCCGGTGTCCGGCGGTGTGGTCGGCGCCGAGGCTGGCAGTCTGGCGATCATGGTCGGTGGTGCAGCGGCAGATCTTGAGCGCGTGCGCCCGGTGCTGCTCAGCCTCGGTCAGCGCGTCACGCATATGGGCGGCGTCGGTGCCGGCCAGGTGACCAAGGCCTGTAACCAGATGATCGTCGCGTGCAATGCACTGGTGATTGCCGAAGTGGTGGCGCTGGCCGAGCAGGCGGGGGTCGATGCCAGTCTGATCGCCGAGGCGCTGGCCGGTGGCTTTGCCGATTCCAAGCCCTTGCAAATCCTTGCCCCGCAAATGGCCGAGAGCCGTTTCGAACCGATCAAGTGGCACGTGCGCACGCTGCTCAAGGATCTCGACACGGCGGTGAAATTTTCCCGCGAGCAGGGCTCGGCGACGCCAATCAGCGGATTGGCCGCACAATTGATGCGCCTGCATGGGGCGCAAGGCTTTTTAGCGAAGGATCCAGCGACGCTGGTGCAAATGTATCGCGCGCCAGACTCAACGGATTGACCCCGAGGACGGGTTTGCGCTGGTTGATTTCATCGAGCACCGCGCGTAATTCGTCCAGCGGCACCGGGCGGCTGAGCAGATAACCCTGAATGAAATCGCAGCCCGAACGCTCGAGAAACTCGTATTGCTCCAGGCTCTCGACGCCCTCGGTGACCACCTGCAGATGCAGGGTGTGAGCCATGACGATGATCGCCTGGACGATCTCCATGTCCGCCGTGGCGGTGGGGATGTCGAGGATGAACGAGCGGTCGATCTTCAGGGTGTTCAGCGGCAGACGCTTGAGGTAGGCCAGCGACGAATAGCCGGTGCCGAAATCATCGATCGACAGCGACACACCGAGGGCGCGGATCTGCCGCAGCAGCACCAAAGTGTCGGCGATATTGCCCATCAAGGCGTTTTCGGTGACCTCCAGTTCCAGGCGTTCCGGGGCCACACCTGCTGTGTGCAAGGCGTGTTCGATCTCCTCGGCCAGCTCTTCGCGCGCCAGATTCAGCGGCGAGCAGTTCCAGGCGATTTTCAATTCGGCACAACCATGCCGCGACAGCTCGCCGAGATCCTTGCAGGCGCGGCGCAGCACCCAGTTGTCCAGTTCGGCAATCAAACCGTTGTTCTCGGCGATACCGATGAAGCGATCCGGTGTAAGCAAACCGTGAACCGGATGCTGCCAGCGAATCAGCGCTTCGAGCTTGGTTACGCGTCCGGTTTTCACTTCGAATATCGGCTGGTAGTAGAGCATCAGCGCGTGGTCTTGCCGTAGCGCACTGCGCAGTTCCTCTTCCAGTTGCAGCTCGAAACTGGCGCGGGTCTTCAGGCTGGAATTGAAGAAGTGCAGACCGTTGCGCCCGGCGCCCTTGGATTGGTACAAGGCCAGGTCGGCGTGCTTGAGCAGCTCTTCGCAAGTGGTGCCGTCTTCGGGGAACAGGCTGATGCCGATGCTGGTGGTCATCACCATGCGCCGGCCGGCCAGTTCGATCGGCTCTTTCATCTTGTGCATGATGCGCTGCGCCATACCACGCGCCTCTTCGCGGTCACGCAGGCTGATGAGGATGCAAAACTCGTCGCCGCCGAATCGCGCGACCACGTCTTCATGGCTGCGCACCGAGCTCTTGATGTGCTGGGCGATGACTTTGAGCAGCGCGTCACCGGCGTCATGGCCGAGGCTGTCGTTGATGCGCTTGAAGTGGTCGATGTCGAGAAACATCACCGCGAGCATGCCGCCCTCGCTGGTTTTCTGGCTGAGTTTTTCGGCGAACATCTGATTGAAACCACGGCGGTTGATCAGATTGGTCAGCGCGTCGTAATTGGCCGCTTGCTGCAAAGACATGCGCGCCTGATCGAGTTGGCTGAGCAGGGCGTTGAGCCGGCGCAGGTCGTTTTCCTTGTTCTGCAGCTTTTTGTCGGCGAGGGCGGCGCTGATCGCACTGCCGAGGATCAACAGGATGATCAGCGCTACGGTCAGGCCCAGTTGCAGATGGCCGGTGTCGCCGCCGCTGGCTGCCAGAGCGCCTTCGGGAAGCACCAGATCCAGCGCAGCCATGCCGGTGAAGTGCATGCTGATGATGCCGGCGCCGAGAATCAGCGCCGCGCTGTACTTGAGCAATTGATGCGCGACGCCGCTGCCTTCGCTGAGATAGCGCGCCACCCACAGCGCGGCGAAACTGGCGCCGATGGCAATCAGCACCGACAGCGCGAACAGCCCTGGCTGATAGTAGGCGGTGGCGCTCGACTTCATCGCGGCCATGCCGACGTAATGCATGCCGGCGATGCCCAAACCGATGACACATGCGGTCTTGAGGCAATGCAACGCGCTCGGCTGCACCTCACTGAGGGTATGCATGGCCAGCCAAGAGGCGAGCAGGGCGATCAGCAACGACAAGAGGGTAATGCCGAGGTCGTACTGAATATCGATGGGGGTCTGGAAGGCCAGCATGCCGATGAAGTGCATGGCCCAGATGCCGCCGGCCAGGCAGGTCGCGCCGATCCAGCGCCAGATTCGCCGCGACCCAGGGTCTTCGGCATGCACCAGACGCTCTGCCATGTCCAGGGTGGCGAAGCTCGCCGCGCAGGCGACCAGATAGGCCACCATCACCAGCAGAGGGTTGTGACTGCAATCAAGGAGAATCTGCCCGCTCGCCGGCAGCTCGGCAACAAACTGCAAACCAAGCCACTCCATAGCATGCCCCGTCTCGGATTCATCTGGCCCGTGCGTCAATCAACGCAGGCGAATGAAAGCAGTATAGAGGCGGTTTTCCGGCTGCAAGCCGTAGTGGCACATTGGTGGTAATGATTTTGCCATTAGCCTCATAGCGATTCGCGCTAAGGCTCAGGCAATGCGCTCCAGCGGCAGGTCGTTCCAGTGTGGCGGCAAGGGTGGCAGGCCGTGGGCGGCGCGGGCCTTGTCGCAGTCGGGATTGTGCTCTCCGTTCTCCCACGACGCCTCGAACTCGCGGCAGGTGCTCGAGCGCTTGTCATAGATCGTGCAGGCCACAGCGCTGCCGACCTCACCCGCCAGCGACATGCAACGCGCCGGTTTGCGATCGGTGCCGATCATTGCCACCCGGCTCGGGGTGATCTGCGCGACCAGTTCATCGGGCACCGTCCCGCCAGAGGATGCGCACTCACCCCAGAAAAAAGACACGCGAAAATGGGAACAGCAGGCACCGCAATTCAGACACGGACTGGCTTCGGACATGGGCGGGGGTATCAAAGGGGTTGATCGGAAGATCCGGACGGATCCGGCGGCCATTCTAGACTTTGCCATGCCGTTGGGAAGGGGGGCGCGAAACTATTTTTTTGTCGCCGGATTTTGCCGCGAAAGCCCCGTACGGCGGGGGATTCCAGACTTATCAAGGGCTTACGTTTCGTTACAGTGCGATGGGTCGATATCAGGCTGACGAATGATGACAGACAGCCCCCGCGCGGCTGACTAGATTGCAGGTTCCGGGCTCGACGCGCTGGCAGTGAAGCCCTCATAACAATAAAGAGACGGACCCATGCAGAACTCGACCCAAGCGGCGAATGCCTGGCGCATTCTGTTCCTGCTGTTCCTCGCCAACCTGTTCAATTTCTTCGACCGCACCATCCCGGCGATCATCATCGAACCGATCCGCATGGAGTGGCACCTCAGCGACTTTCAGCTGGGCATCATCGGCACTGCGTTCACCATCGTTTACGCGATTGCCGGCCTGCCACTCGGGCGCATGGCCGACACCGGTTCACGCAGCAAACTGATGGGCTGGGGCCTGGCGACCTGGAGTGCGCTGACTGCGGTCAACGGCATGGTCGGCAGTTTCTGGAGTTTCCTCATCGTGCGCATGGGCATCGGCATCGGCGAAGCCAGTTACGCACCAGCGGCCAACTCGCTGATCGGCGATCTGTTTCCGGCGCACCGTCGGGCGCGGGCGATGGGTATTTTCATGCTTGGCCTGCCGCTGGGGCTGCTGCTGGCGTTCTTCACCATCGGCGCGATGGTCAAGGCGTTCGACAGCTGGCGTGCGCCGTTCTTCATCGCCGCCGTGCCGGGGCTGATCCTCGCGGTGTTCATGTTCTTCATCAAAGAGCCGAAACGCGGCGCAGCGGAAACCGTGCAGGTCTCGCAAGAGAAAGTCGACAAACCGATCCGCCGCGTCCTCGCCGTGCCGACCTTCCTGTGGCTGGTGATGGCCGGGCTGTGCTTCAACTTCGCGACCTATGCCTGCAACTCGTTTCTGGTGCCGATGCTGCAGCGCTATTTCCTCATGCCGTTGCAGGAGGCGGCGGTGGCCACCGGCGTGATCGTCGGCGTCACCGGACTGGTCGGGCTGACCCTTGGCGGCTGGATCGCCGACAAGATCCACCAGCGCTTCGCCAGTGGGCGGCTGCTGTTTGCCGCGTTCAGTCTGATCATTTCGACGTTGTGCACAGCCTGGGCGCTGCATGCCGGGCGCATCGAGATCGGTGTGTTCGTCGCGGTGTTCAGTGTCGGCTGGCTATTCGCCTACAACTTCTATACCTGCGTGTACACGGCGATTCAGGACGTCGTCGAACCGCGCCTGCGGGCGACGGCGATGGCGTTGTTCTTCGCCGGTCTGTATCTGCTCGGCGGCGGGTTGGGGCCAGTGGTCGTGGGTGGTCTGTCGGATCACTTCGCGCATACGGCGATGCTGGCGGCGGGGGCTGAGCAGATGACCGAAGCGTTCAAGGCTGTCGGCCTGCATGACGCGATGTACCTGATCCCGGTGGCGCTGTTCCTGACGATGGTCTTTCTGTTTCTGGCATCGCGGTGTTTTGTTCGCGATGCGCAGCGGATGAAGGAGGGGTTGGTGGCGGTGGTTGAGCCAGAAATTTCTGCGGCGACTGCCTGACCGCAATCGCTGGCAAGCCAGCTCCCACAGTGACCGAGTCGTACACATAATCTGTAAAACAACCCGGAACCTGTGGGAGCTGGCTTGCCAGCGAAGGGGCCATCAGCATCACCGGATAAACATCAGACAAACAACAAGGCCCGCATCACTGCGGGCCTCTTGGTTTTCAGCGGTGGAGCGGGGCGGTTAGCCCGCTACCAGCACCCGAATCGCTTCCAGGCGCAGCGCCGCTTTGTCGAGCATCGCCAGACCCTGCTCACGCTGAGTGCGCAACGCCTCCAATTCGCTGTCGCGCACGGTCGGGTTGACCGCTTGCAACGCGGTCAGGCGCGCCAGTTCTTCGTCGGTGTCGGCGGCCAGACGACGGCGCGCTTCGGCCACACGCTCGGCGTGACGCGGGGTGATCTTTTCTTCGCCGGCGTTGATCCGTGGCGTCAGCTGATCGCGCTGGGCCTGGATGAACTTGTTGGCGCTGGCCCGTGGCACGCTTTCCAGCTGATCGTTGAGGGTTTCGAACGACACCCGTGGCGACAGGTCGTTGCCGTTGGCATCGAGCAGGCAACGCAGCGCCGCCGGTGGCAGGTAGCGACCCAGTTGCAGCGAGCGCGGTGCGACCACTTCGCTGACGTACAGCAATTCGAGCAACACGGTGCCCGGCTTCAACGCCTTGTTCTTGATCAGCGCGACGGCGGTGTTGCCCATCGAGCCGGACAGCACCAGATCCATGCCGCCCTGCACCATAGGGTGTTCCCAGGTGATGAACTGCATGTCTTCGCGCGACAGCGCCTGATTGCGGTCGTAGGTGATGGTCACGCCTTCGTCGTCGCCCAGCGGGAAACTGGCGTCGAGCATCTTCTCGCTCGGCTTGAGGATCAGAGCGTTTTCCGAATGGTCTTCGCTGTCGATGCCGAAGGCGTCGAACAGGGTTTCCATGTAGATCGGCAGGGCGAACTGGTCGTCCTGCTCGAGGATCGCTTCTACCAGCGCTTCACCTTCGCCAGCGCCGCCGGAATTCAATTCCAGCAAACGGTCGCGGCCGGTGTGCAGCTCGGCTTCGAGACGCTCACGCTCGGCCCGTGCTTCGTCGATCAGCGCTTGCCACTCGCCGTCATCGGCTTCTTCGAGCAGCGGCAGTAGGCGCGGGCCGAACTGATGCTGCAAGGCGTTGCCGGTCGGGCAGGTATTGAGGAAGGCGTTGAGCGCTTCGTGGTACCACTGGAACAGGCGCTCTTGCGGGCTGGTTTCCAGGTACGGCACGTGCAGTTCGATGATGTGCTTCTGGCCGATCCGGTCGAGACGGCCGATGCGCTGCTCGAGCAGGTCCGGGTGCGACGGCAGATCGAACAGCACCAGGTGGTGAGCGAACTGGAAGTTGCGACCTTCACTGCCGATTTCCGAGCAGATCAGCACTTGCGCGCCGAACTCTTCATCAGCGAAGTAGGCGGCGGCGCGATCACGCTCGAGGATGTTCATGCCTTCGTGGAACACCGTGGCCGGGATGCCGGAACGCACGCGCAACGCGTCTTCCAGGTCCATCGCGGTTTCGGCGTGGGCGCAGATCACCAGCACTTTGGTGCGCTTGAGCATTTTCAGCTGATCGATCAGCCACTCGACGCGCGGATCGAATTTCCACCAGCGCTCTTCTTCACTGGCTTCCGGCTGCGCCTGGAAGCTGACTTCCGGGTACAGCTCGGCGTGTTCGCCCAGCGGCAGTTCGAGGTATTCGTCGGGGCACGGCAGTGGATACGGATGCAGTTTGCGCTCCGGGAAACCCTGCACAGCGGCGCGGGTGTTGCGGAACAGCACGCGGCCGGTGCCGTGGCGATCGAGCAGTTCACGCACGAGGCGGGCGCTGGCTTCAGTATCGCCATCGTTGACGGCGGTGAGCAGGGCTTCGCCTTCGTTGCCGAGGAAACCGTGAATGGTCTTGTGCGCTTCGGCGGAGAGACGGCCCTTGTCGAGCAGTTCCTGCACCGCTTCGGCGACCGGGCGATAGTTATCGCTCTCGGCGCGGAACGCGGCCAGGTCGTGGAAACGGTTCGGGTCGAGCAGGCGCAGACGGGCGAAGTGGCTGTCCTGACCGAGTTGTTCCGGGGTGGCGGTGAGCAGCAGCACGCCGGGAATCACTTCGGCCAGTTGCTCGACCAGCGAGTATTCCGCGCTGGCCTTGTCTTCGTGCCAGACCAGGTGGTGCGCTTCGTCGACCACCATCAAGTCCCAACCGGCAGCGAACAAGGCGTCCTGCGCCTTCTCGTCGTCGACCAGCCACTCCAGCGCGACCAGCGCCAGTTGCGTGTCTTCGAACGGGTTGGTGGCATCGCTTTCGATAAAGCGTTCTTCGTCGAACAGCGCGACCTGCAGATTGAAGCGGCGGCGCATCTCCACCAGCCACTGATGCTGGAGGTTTTCCGGGACCAGGATCAGCACGCGGTTGGCGCGGCCCGAGAGCAGTTGGCGATGGATGACCAGACCGGCTTCGATGGTTTTACCCAGACCTACTTCGTCCGCCAGCAATACGCGCGGGGCGATACGGTCGGCGACTTCGCGGGCGATGTGCAGCTGGTGCGCGATCGGTTGCGCGCGCACGCCACCCAGGCCCCACAGCGAGGACTGCAACTGGCGGCTGGTGTGTTCAAGGGTGTTGTAGCGCAGGGAGAACCACGGCAGCGGGTCGATCTGTCCGGCGAACAGGCGGTCGCTGGCCAGACGGAACTGAATGAAGTTCGACAGCTGGGTTTCCGGCAGCGTGACGACCTCGTTCTGCCCGTTGAGACCGTGGTAGACCATCAGCCCGTCGACGTCGTCGACCTGCTGCACGGTCATCTTCCAGCCTTCGAAATGGGTGATGGAGTCGCCCGGCGAGAACCGCACGCGGGTCAGGGGCGCATTCCGTAGCGCGTACTGGCGGGTTTCGCCAGTGGCCGGGTAAAGCACGGTCAGCAAGCGGCCGTCCTGTGCCAGAACGGTGCCTAAACCAAGCTCTGCTTCGCTGTCACTGATCCAGCGTTGCCCCGGTTGATACTGCTGCGCCATGCTGCCTGACTCCCACCTTGAAAAAGCGGGCTATCTTAACGGAATGCGACCCTGAGGCCAAAGAAATACTGGGGTAGGAGCTGCCGCAGGCTGCGATCTTTTGATCTGTGGGAACACTTCGATTTTGCGTTGTCCCATAAGAGATCGCAGCCTTCGGCAGCTCCAACAGGTGCCAAGCGCATCACAAGTTTGCGACAGGCGGCTCAAGGCGCCTGCACCCCAGCCGATAGCCTGCAGACAGGAGACCTTTATATGTTGCCACCGATGCTCCCCTTGAGCGCCGTGCCGATCACTTCCCAGCAGGATCCGATCCGCCAGCGGCCGGACATCCCGCCAGTGGTGCCGGTGCAGGAAAGCTCCAACGAAAGCACGATCGATCTGCAGAAGCGTGATCCGGAAGAGGATCGTCTGCTGGCGCGCGAAGAACAGCGTCGTCAGCAGGAACGTGACCGCCGACGCCGTGAGGCGGATGAGGATCCTGAAGAGCATCTGGCCGTGCCGGGTACCGAGTTGAACGCCGACAACACCGTGCCGGTGGTGCCGTTGATAGACGATCAGCCGCGTCAGGGCTTGTGGGTCGATATCGAGATTTGAGCAGTGACTGGTCAGCGCCTGCGCCAAGCGGCATGATTGGCGCAATCCTGCCGGTGACGGCAGCTGTGATCTCTTCTGCGATGTGCCGGACGCCATGAGCCAAGACGACAAACTGATCGACCTCAGCACTGAACGCGCCAAGCGTGTGCATGACCTCAACGAAAAGCGCCTGAACGAAGTGCGCCAGGCTTTCGAGCAGGCGATGCCGTTGGGAAAAGCCAAGAAAAAGTCGAAGAACAAGCCGAAAAAGCGTTGATCTCCCGCTGCATTGGTTGATGCAGATCAGTTATTTCCCCTCCTTTATTTCCCAACGTTGCGGATATTGATCCTGGTCAATATGTGCGCCTGTGTGTTTGTTAATTTGAGTCCATCGCAACAAAGCAAAGCAAAGCAAAGCAGGGCCGGGAGGTCAGTCATGTTTTTCGATAACGTGGTGTTTGCCGGGGTTCTCACGGTGGGGCTCATGGTGCTGTTTTTTGCAGGGTTTGGATTTTTTATCTGGAAGGATGCGCATAAGCGGCGCAAGTGAGTTCTTCTGGATTTGATGGGCACGCAAGGCATTTTGGGGCGACTTCGGTTGCCCCTTTTTTTTGTGCCTTGGCGGCCTTTTGGCCGACCAGGCTGTTGGGGTTTTGGGTGAATATCCGTTGCTTCGGGTGTGGCGGCTGGCGGTTTCGCCCTTACGGCGAGTCACTTTTTCAGACGCCAAAAAGTAACCAAAACGCTAGCTCCTGCGTT